>DASXUC010000101.1:0-41950 GCA_036505015.1 bacterium
TGGTGGAGCGCCGCTCCGCTCTCGGGGCGGCTCACCACCAGCCCCCGGGAGGGGACGCGCAGAGGCTGGGAACGGACCAGAGGGGATGGCGGCGGGCGAGTGGGGCGGCCCCCGAGCGAAGGTTGGCGGGCGGCAACCCTATCGCAGGCCGTGAAGCACAGGATCGCCGCACCGATGTCGCGGGAAGCGGAAGAGACCGTCGTGATCCGTAGCTACAGCTTGGCAGGCGAGCGCGGCAGGGTACGTGAGGCCTGCAACGTCAATCCGAGCCGCCCGACTCGCAGCGAGGGGCCGCCCCCGAAACAGACGGCTGCCGCGGCCATCCAGATCGACCCACTATCCCCCGGCAGTCGGGGACTCTGTTTTCGCCTAGTCCCCTAGTCCCGCAGTCCCCTAGTCCCGTTGTTCAGGGTAGGAGGGCCTCCGCGAACGCGGCGGGATCGAACGGTTGCAGGTCGTCGAGCCCTTCCCCGGTGCCGACGAACTTCACCGGGATCTGCAGTTCGGCGACAATGGCCAGCACGGCCCCGCCGCGCGCGGATCCATCCAACTTGGCCAGCACCAGCCCGGTGACATCGACGGCGGCGTGAAACAGCTTCGCCTGGGCGATCGCGTTCTGCCCGGTGGAGGCATCGAGTACCAGCAGCCGTTCCACCGGCGCGCCCGGCATCTCGCGGCCGATGACGCGGTTGATCTTCTTCAGCTCCTCCATCAAGTTCACTTTCGTGTGCAGCCGGCCGGCGGTGTCGACGATCACGGCGTCGATGCCGCGGGCCTTGGTCGCCGCGATGCCATCGAAGACCACCGCCGCCGGATCGGCGCCCGGGGCATGCTGGACGACGTCGCAGCCGACCCGCTGCCCCCAGATCTGCAACTGCTCGATCGCCGCGGCGCGAAACGTGTCGGCGGCGACCAGCAGCACCCCGCGCCCCTCGTTACGCAGCCGGTAGGCGAGTTTGCCGATCGTGGTCGTCTTGCCCGCGCCGTTGACGCCAAGCATGAGGACGGCCGCGGGCGGCGGATCCAGCACCAGCGGAGCGGGAGGGCCGAGGATTTCGCGGACGATCTCTCTGAACGCGGCCCGGCGTGCGGCCGGATCACGGGCGCGGCGCTCGCGGAGCATGGCCATCACTCGGCCGGACGTCGCCGGACCCACGTCGCCGGCGATCAGCGCGTCTTCCAGCGCCGCGTAGAACTCCGGATCCGCCGACAGCCCGAACGCCGCATCCACACCGGCGGAGAACGCCTCGCGGGTCTTCGACAGGCTCGCCCGCAGGCGATCGAACCACCTAGACATGGGTAACTCCAGGGGACCCGGCTACCCGGTGAGTGCGGGTTCGCGAACCTCCGACTCGCGGCGGGCCAGGCGCATCGAGATGATCTTCGACACACCGGGGGTCTCCATGGTCACCCCGTACAGGACGTCCGCCGCCTCCATCGTGCCCTTGTTGTGCGTGATGATGATGATCTGCGTTTGCTGGGCCAGCTCGCGCAGCAGCGTCGTGAACTTCCTGGTATTGGTGTCGTCGAGAGCGGCTTCGACCTCGTCGAAGATCGCAAAGGGGCTCGGGTGCACCCGCAGCATCGCGAAGATCAGCGACAGCGCGACCAGCACGCGCTCACCTCCCGACAGCGCGGACAGCGCGCGCGTCTTTTTGCCCGGCAGCTGCGCGGTGATCTCGATGCCAGGTTCTACCGCCCCTTCCAGGTCCACCAGTTCCAACTGCGCCCGTCCACCGCCGAACAGCCGCGTGAACAGGCGGTTGAATTCCTCGTTCACCGCGGCAAAGGTGTCCGCAAACCGCACTCTCAACACGTTGTCGAGCTGCCGCATCACCGTCTGCAGTGCCGTCCGGGCCCGGTCCAGATCGGCCGCGTGCGTCTCGAGGGCGTCCACGCGCGAGGCCACCGTACGGTGCTCGTCCAGGGCGCGGAGGTTGACTGCGCCCAGCGCCGCGATCAGCCCGCGCAGGGACTGGATGCGGCCCATCGCCTCGTCGCGGCCGGCGGGCAGCCGCATCTCTCGCACATCCTCCCACGCCGCACCGAACTCCTCGCTGATGCGCCGCTGTGCAGACGTCAGCTCCGTCTCCACCTGCGCCTGCCGCACTTCCAGCCGGTGGGCCTGGTCTTCGATCTCGCGCAGGGCGTCCTGGGTCTGGCGCCACTGCGCCTCCAGCTCCATCAATTGCTGCTGCAGCGTGGTCCGCTCGGTGTCGAGCACCGCCAGTTCTTCCCGGGTTGCATCCTGAAGATCCTTCAGCGCCTGGTGCGCCTGGCGCACCTCGGTCAGGGAATGATCGAGCAGATGGTACTCACCATCGAGGACGGCCACTTCCCCCTGCAGCTGGTTCCGCCGCGCCGTCAGCTCCGCCAGCTGATGCGTATACTCGTCGGTCCGGACGTGCAGACCTTCCAGCACGCCAGACAGCTCGGCAAGCTGCACGCGTGCCTCCGTCAGCGCGCTCACGGTCTCCTGGACGCGTCCTGCCAGCGAGCGCAGGTCCAGCTCGCGAATCGCGAGGGCCTGTTCCTGCTCGGCGAGTGCTTTGGTCACCTCATCCTGGTCCACGCCGAGGCGGGCGATCTGCGCCAGCAGCGCGTCGCGCTCGCCGGCCAGCTGGTCCATGGCCCCGCCCAGCTCGTGCTGTTCTCCGCTGACCCGGGCGGCATCCGCGCGTGAGGCCACCAGAGCGGTCTGCGCCTCGGCGAGCCCGCCGCCGGCCTGCTGCAACGCCATCGCGGCGGCGGCGACGTCCTGCTCGAACGCAGCCTGAGTCTGCTCGGCCGCGCCCCGCTCTGCGGTCAGGTCCCGGATCCGCACGACCAGGGCGGCCTGCTTCTGACGCAGGGCCGTGATCTGCTCACCGCGGCCCAGCGCCGACGCCGAGGCGTCGGTGCGGCCCTGCACACTGATCACACCGTCGGCCGATAACAGCTCGCCGTCGAGCGTGACCAATCGGCCGGCATACCCCCGCCGGCGCAGCGCGACCGCAGCATCGAGGCTCGTCACAACCGTCACATCGCCCAGCAGGGCGTCGATAACCTCCGGCGTCCCGTTGGTCGAGCGGACCAGATCGGATGCCCGCCCGACGACTTCCGGGGACGCCGGCAGCGGTTCCCCGGGCACCACCGCCAGCAGATCCGCGGGAAGAAATGTCGCGTTGCCGTTGCCATTCCCGCGAAGGTAGGCCACGCTCTCCTTCACGTCATCGACGGTCGTGGTAAGCAGCGAGAACAAGCGGTGGCCGAGGGCCGCTTCGACTGCCGCGCGATGCGACGCCGCGACCTGTAGCAACTCGGCGACCGGGTGCTTGATGCCTGCGAAGCGCTCGGGGTGGTTCTGCTTGGCAAGCAGAATCTCCCGCACGCCCTGCTCGTAGCCCATCCACTGCCGTTGCATCTCCTCGAGGAAAGACAGCGTGGACTCCGTCACCTGCCGCTCGCCGTCAAGCCGGCGCAGTTCCTCATCGAGTGCAGCCCGCCGGGCCTCCATGGGCCGCACGGCAGCGGCGGCCTCGTCGCGGCGCCTGACGGCGTCCTGCTGCGCGGCGCGAAGGGAGACGATGTTGGATTCCAGGGTCAGCACCTGCGCCGCCAGTGTGGCCAGGGCGGCGGCGATCTCGCGCTCCCGCGCGCGCAGCGCTTCGGCCTGCTCATCGAGCGCGCCCATCCGTGCCTCGAGGCGTGCGAGGTCATGCGTCGTCCGCGTGCGCGCCGCAGTGAGGTCCGCCGCCAGCCGCCGTCCGGACGCCAGGTCGTCCTCCAGCGTTTGCCGGGCGGCGTGCAGATCGGTCTGGCCCTCCTCAGCCTGGCGCAGCTGTTCCAGCAGGGCGTCACGCCGTTCGCGCAGAGATTCGGCCTGCTCATGGAGGGAGACCGATTCGTCCTCGACCTGGCGCAGTCGGGCGTCCACCTGCTCGACGTCCTGCATCACCCGTTCCCGGTGTGCCGTGTTCCCCCGCACGCGCTCGGCGAGGAGCTGCATCGAGGACTCCTTGCTGCCCAGGTCTTCGACGATCTGCAACAGAGTGCGCTGTCCCTGTTCCCATCCCCGTGCGGCTTCCGTGGCGGCCGCCCTCGCCGCATCAATCTGGGAGCCGACCTCACTGCCCGTGGCGGCCAGGATCTGCAGGCGCTGCTGCGTCGTTTCGGTCTGGGTGGAGATGCGCCGGAGATTCTGCACGATGCGGCGTGCGTCGTCGACCTGCAGGGCGAGCTCCAGATCGCGGACTTCCCGCGTGTACCGCTGATGGAGCTCCGCCGCGTGGGCCTGCTCCCGCAGCTGGTCGCGCTGCGCGCGGAGTTCCCCGAGCACGTCGGCCACCCGCAGGAGATTCTCGGCGGCACGCTGCAGCCGGCGTTCCGCCTCGCGGCGCCGGCGCTTGAATCGAGCCAGACCCGCGGCTTCTTCCAGCCATGCCCGCCGTTCCTCCGGTCCGGCGTTGAGCACCGCGTCCACCTGCCCCTGCCCGATCAGGGAGTACGAGCGGCCGCCCAACCCGGTGCCGAGGAACAGCATCTGGATGTCGCGGAGCCGGCTGACCGCGTTATTGAGGTAGTACTCGCCCTCGCCGCCGGCCTTGGCGCGGCGTGTCACCGTGATCTCCGCGTAGTCCAGCGGCAGTGCGCCCGAGTCATTGTTGATGGTCAGCGCGACCTCCGCCATTCCCATCGCCCGCCGCGCCGCGCTGCCGGCGAAGATGAAGTCGTCCAGGCGGCCGCTGCGCAGACTGCGGAACGCCATCTCGCCCAACGCCCACCGGATCGCATCGAAGACGTTGCTCTTGCCGCTGCCGTTGGGCCCGACGATCGCCGTAATGCCCGGGGTGAACTCGAGATCCGTCCGGTCGGCGAACGTCTTAAACCCGTGCAGTTCCAGCCGCTTCAGATACACCGTGCATCTCCTCAGTGCCGCCCGACGGCGAGCAGCGATTCGTAGACACCGACGACCTGAGCCGTGACGTGTTCCAGCGAAAACTTCTCCGCGGCCGCGCGGCCGGCATCGCCGAACTGCCGGCGGAGGCGTGGATCTTCCAGCAGCACCGCCGTCCGGGCCGCGAGCGCGTCCGCGGCCGGTGGGGTGAGAAACCCTGTGGTACCGTCTTCCACCGCGTCGGCGACCCCGCCGGCATCGACGGCCACCACGGGGACGCCGGCCGCCATGGCCTCGATCACGGCGAGCCCCTGCGTTTCCGTCTGCGAGGCGAACAGGAACACGTCCGCCGCCGCCATGCATTCCACTGCCTGCCGGTGGGACAGCAACCCGGCAAAGATCGCACGCCGGGCGACGCCCAGCTGCGCGGCCAGAGCCTGCAGCTCATGCAGCTGTGGGCCTCCCCCGACGACCAGCAGCGCAGCCTCGAACCGTTCGGGAAGCCGCGCAAACGCCGCCAGCAACAAGTCGACGCTCTTCTCTTTGCCCAGTCTCGACGCCGTGACCAGCAGCGGCTGATCGTGTTGGAGCCCGAAGGCCGGCCGGACCCACGCCGGAGTGAGCTCCGCAAACTGCGCGGTCTCGATGGTACCGGTCGGGATCACCTCGAGGCGCGACGTTACCCCGCGTACGCGCAGGTAGGCCGCCGCCGCACGGGACGGTGCGATCGTGCAGGCCGCGTGGTTGGCGTACCACGTGACATAGGTACGGACCATCGCGCGACTGAGTCCCGGAGGGACCCACGTCGCGTAGTGCACGTACTCCTCGTAGAACGTGTGATGCGTGAACGCCAGCGGCACGCCCCGGCGCCGGGCTTGGGTTCCGGCCGCGCTTCCCAGCAGAAACGGCGTGTGCGTGTGGATCACGTCCAGAGGAAACTCGTCCAGCCGCCGCGTCACCGCCCGCGAGACGGGCATCGCCAACGGAAAGTTCTCGGCGCGCAGGGGCCGAAACGATGGAAATCGCAGCACGTAGCGGTCGGAATCCTGGTAGCCGGGGTACGCCGGCGCCACGACCAGCACGTCGTGGCCTCCGTGCCGCAGGGCGCGTACCAGGGCCTCCAGCGAGTGCACGACCCCGCTGACGCGCGGCAGATAGGAATCGGTAAACATGCCAATCCGCACAGACGTCTACCCGGTCTTCCCCATCCACCCAGTCTACTCCGTCAACCACCTGCACCAAGGACCGGATCATGCCCTGGAGCCCTGACCCCTCACCGCCGCCCGAGACGGCGGAGACGGAGAAGACGGAGCAGACGCTGTTTCCAGCAATGCTAGGACATCAGAGAGTCGGAAGCGGCGCTGACCTCCCGCCGTGCGCTGGCACGGCAGTTTCCCGTGCTCGGTATAACGGCGCACGGTCGCCTTGCTGAGGTTGAGGATCGCCGCCGCCTCGTGCAGCGTCAGCACGGGGTCCATCAACCGGTGGATAATCTCATCCCTGCTCTCGGTCAGTGGGCGGCGGCCGCCCTTCTTGCGCGCGGGCACCGTGCCGCCGAGATCAATCGGCAACGTCTCCTGTTTCAGCACCGGCCGTAGGTTGCGGGTCCGCCGGGTCGTCCTCTCACGGCGCGGGGGCGCGGCAGGAGCGGGCGCGGCGGACAGCGACTCAACGTGAAGTTGACGGGTAGGAGCAGGTGGGGCCGGCGGAGGGGTGCGCGCCGGGGATGCCCCGGCGGGTTCCCTGGCGGCGATCACTTCAAGATACTTATACCAATCCCGAAGGTCCTTCACGGCTTCGCCCCGGTGAATGTGATGGTGCGGCGAGATGTCCGGCCGTTGCTGCGGTCGGGCGAAAGCTTTATTAGCGGTTCGAGAGACCCGGCGCGATTCCTCTACCCGAGACGGTGGGGGGCTATCCTGCCTGGGGTTCGGGCGGGGTCCGCCGGAGCCGCTCAGTGCTGGCGCCGACTTCGGCAAGCAGGGCCTCACGATCGGCAAGCGCCCGGGCCTGAGCGGCGATGATTTGCGCACGCGCGCCGGGTGAGGTCTCGGCGGTATCCTCTTCGTCGAGCACCCTGATGGCGCCGTCCGGAGTGATCAGTAGATCGATGGCCAGGTCGAACCACTCGACGGCATCCTGCCGGATGCTTGTGTGGTTTGAGAGATTGATGTAGAAGGCGATGGTGCGCCCGTCCGCGTCGACCCAGTGGTAGACGTTATAGGGGCGGTCGGTCCAATAGTACGCGTAGGTGAGGGTGTTGGCGGGCAGAACGATGTCGGCCACGCGGCGCGCCTGCACGATGGGATACAAGAGCACGGCGCGGTCCGGGGAGCGTTCCAGGAGCCGGCAGACGAACTCCTGCCGCCCACCGGCCAGCGTGTGTTTGATCTCCTTGATCGGTCCCCGCTCCGCCATGGCCCCGCCGACGACAGGGAAAATGCGGCTGCAGATTGAACCTGGGCTCAAACGTCAAGCGGGAGATTCCTCTGTGATACGCTCAACCCCTCCGCTCAACCGGCAGCTGTGGCGCTGGTACCTCCTGCTGGTCATCGCCAACGAACTGGACCTGGTATACACCTACTTCGGGCTTGGACGAGGCTTCTTTGCTGAGGCCAATCCGCTGGTGCAACCCTACCTGCTGACGCTGTGGCCTATCGCCCAGAAGATCCTCCCGCTGCTGGGGCTGGCGATCGGCGTGATGGCCGTCGCCCGATCCACCGATCGCCGGCAGGAACGGATGCTGACAGTGCTGCAGGCCGTGACGGCCGTCTACGCGGTGGTGGCCTTCATGCACGTGGTGAACCTGCTGGCCACGCTCTGGCGAGGCTAGCCTCGACTCTCCAACGGTTTCTGCACGAACGCCCACCGCTCAAAGAACGGACAGGCGGTCACCTCATACTCCGTCCCGGCGAAGTACTCGTCGACGGCTTTGTTGCATCCCGGCCAGTACGATCCGTTGTAGTCAGAGAAGAAGATCACCCCACCCGGCGACAGCAGCGGAAAGAGATACCGCAGACAGGTGCGATAGGATTCGTACAAATCGACATCGAGAAAGATGATCGCAAAGCGCAGGTGCTGTAGGGTGGGAAGCGTGTCTTCGAACCAGCCGGGAACCAGCGTCACATCGTTCTGAAAACCATAGCGGCGGAGGCGGGTCTCAACGAGGTCCTGTGGGGACGCGTACCCGCCGACATGCTTGAGCGGGTGCGGCTGAGGCTCACGATCGACGTCTTCAGGTCCCGGTTCGGGAAGCCCCTGGAAGGAATCACACGCATAGAGGCGGCGGCCTTCGGCAAACCGCCCCGCGCGACGCATCGCAAAGGCGAGTTGCAGGAGGCTGTTTCCCTGGTATGTCCCACACTCGATGACGTCTCCGGGAACGTGTTGGAGGGATGTGATCGCTCTGGCGGCCAGCTTGTCCGTGACCATATACCAGTGCAGATCTTCCATCCCCACGTAGTCGACGATGCGCAGATCGGGACGCTCCTTCCACGGCTTCGTAAGCCACTCGGCGACCATGGACAGCGCCGCGCGCCGATCGGCAAAGTCCCGGGCCCGCCCCCCACCGGCCCGGCGGGCCCGGATCATCTCGGCCATGATCCCGTATGCGAGTTGAGGAATGCGTGTGAGGAGCACGTCGGCCGCGCGAACCCCCTCACCCTACCCTCTCCCCAAAGGGGCGAGGGGGGAAAGGATTAGAGGCGCCTTCCGGCGCCTCTCCCACCATCTCTGGTCGGGGAGGGGGGATTTGAACCCCCGGCCTCAGCGTCCCGAACGCTGCGCGCTAACCAAGCTGCGCTACTCCCCGACGTGCCAGCCCATTTTACCCTACCGTTGGTCGTTGGTCGATGGCCGTTGGTCGTGCCATCCGGACACTTGTCGGCGGTGCCCTTCAGAGTTTCCGATCGGTGGCCGCCCCACACGCCGGCCGCCGGCGCTCCACCGCCCAGATCCGATGGAACATTCTTGGAAGGGGGGCGGGGAGGCGCGAATGGGAGGATCCACACCGGAGGAGGGGCCCATGAGGGCGTCGCCGCCCCCCTTCCCGATCGACACCAAGCAGAGCGACCCATGGGAGGCGACCGGAGCGCAACGGCCCTCCCCCAGCCCAAGAAAAATCAGAAAGCCCGGGAATAGGGTTCCCGGACCTCCATAGGGCTCGAGATCTTGGTGCTAGGACCCTGAGGGGACCTCGCCTTCTTTCTTCTCCTCGCCGTCCGCCGCCGGTTTCGCCGCGGCCTCGGGTTCCATCACCTGACGCAGCAGTTCGCCGGCGATGTCGCCGATCGTCACCCGGCCTTCGTCTTCTTGCGTCTTCATGTACTCCTTCACGCGCTTGCGCTCACGGTCCCGCTCCACCTTCTTCACCGACAGCTGCATCCGGCGCTCGTCCGGCCGGATGTCGGTGACGATGGCCTCGATGGTCTCCCCCACCTTGGTGGCGTCATCGATCTTGCTGATCCGCTTCTCGGAGAACTCGGCGATGGGCACGAACCCGTCGAGTTCGCCAAGCCGCACGAAGGCACCCGACGGCACGGTGCGTACGACCTTGCCCCTCACGACGTCTCCGACATGGTACTGCTCGGCGGCCTGATGCCACGGATCGTCGAGAATCTGCTTCAGGCCCAGCGAGATCCGTCCCGCCTCCCGGTCCATCCGCAGCACGACCAGGCGCAGCTGCTGGTTACGTCGGAGCACTTCCGAGGGGTGCTTGATATACGTCCATGACATCTCGCTGATGGGCAGGAGTCCATCGATGCCGCCGAGGTCAACGAACGCGCCGAAATCGGTCAGGCGCTTCACGGTGCCCTCGACGATCTGCCCTTCCTGCAGCGACTGCAGCAACGTTGTGCGCTTGGACTTCCGGTCCTCATCGACGGCCTGTTTGTGCGAGAGGATGACGCGGCCCTTGCCCCGGTCGACCTCGATGACCTTCAGCGGAATCGACTGTCCTACGAACCACTCGAACCGGCGGCCCTTGGCCAGGGAGAGGTCGACCTGCGAACCCGGCACGAACCCGCGCATCCCGAGGTCGACGACGAGCCCTCCCTTCACCTTGTCGACGACCATGGCGTGCAGGACCTTGCCGCCGTCTTTGGCCTCCTGCACGCGGCGCCAGGCCACCTCGAAATCCGCGCGGCGCTTGGATAGCACAACCGCGCCCTCTTCGCCTTCGACCCGCATCACCATCACGTCGATGCGGTCACCGACGTTGACCGGCGCACCGGTCGTGCCCTGGCGGGAGAGCTCACTGAGCGGAATGATGCCTTCAGACTTCGCCCCCACGTCGACGAGCACGCCTTCGCTGTCGACGCGCACGACCGTCCCCTGGATGATCTGATGCTCGGCCAGCGGAGCGCCCGCCCCGGCGAGATCGACACGTTCGTCCTTCGGTTGGTCGGACGGACCTTCCTCAAACATAGGCAGTGCACCGCGCCCTTGGAATCGCATCCACCCTTCGCCGCAGCGTGAGGCGTTCCTCCCACTTACCACATACGCTCGGCCCTCCAGGGGAAGTTCGATGATCGCCCTTGGGGCTAGATGTTCCAGTAGTTCCGCGCGATACTGCGGGCGTGCCGCACGCGCTCCTGGATGACCCGGTAGGGAATCTCCTCTCCGACGGCGTGTTCATCGGCGGTGGGTACCGCGCGATCAGTGAGCACGGCGAGGGTGCCGACGACGCTGCCGGCCAGGTGACGGAGGTGATAGCCACCTTCCAACACGCCCACCACCCGCCCCTCGCCGGCCGCCTGCACTGCCAGCCGGGTCAATGCGGTGAACCCAACGGTGCTGAGCAGCATCCCGCCGAGTGGATCGCCGAAGTGCGCATCGTACCCCGCCGAAATCAGCATCAGCTCGGGCCGGAAGGCGGCGCCGAGGGGTACGACTACCTCCTCGAACACCAGGCGATACCCTTCGTCGCCGGTGCCCGCCGGCAGCGGGATGTTCAACGTGAACCCTTCGCCCACCCCGCTCCCGACCTCATCCCACCGGCCCGTGCCCGGATACCAGTGCTCCTGATGGACCGACACGTACAGGACCGATCCATCGCGGAAGAAGATCTCCTGCGTGCCGTTGCCGTGATGCACATCCCAATCGAGAATCATCGTCCGCCCGATGCCATCCTCGTTCCGGGCCGAGATAGCGGCGCAGGCCACGTTGTTGAACAGACAGAATCCCATGCCGCGGTCGCGCAGCGCGTGGTGGCCCGGCGGGCGCACGGCGGCGAACGCCGCATCGGTCTCCTTGCGCAGCACGCGATCGACCGCCTCGACCGCGCCGCCGGCGGCCAGCAGCGCAGCGCGGTACGATGCCTCCGAGACGACCGTATCGGGGTCGAGCGACCCTCCGCCGGATTGTGCGAGCAGCCGGATCCGCTCGACGTACGCCTCGTCATGCACCGCGTGCAAAAGGTGTTCGTCGATGGGTTCCGGGGTCACGCGGAGCAGATCGAGGTCGCTGCGATCGACCGCATCGAGAATCGCCTGCAGCCTGGCGGGGCGTTCGGGGTGCCCGAAGCCTGCGTCGTGGTGGAGATACTCGGGGTGAGTCACGAAGGCCGTTTTCCTCACGCTGAACTACGGCCTGGGGACTTCGGGTGCCGGTATCTCTGCAGCCGCCCGCCGCAGCCGCCGCAGCGATGCCTCGATTCCGCCTTCGCCCTTGAACACGGCTGAGGCGGTGACCAGCACGTTGGCGCCGGCCGCCACCGCCTGGCCCGCCGTGACATCGTTGATCCCGCCGTCGACCTGCAGATCGGTCGACATTCGGGCCGCTGCGATCCAGGTGCGAATCTCCCGGATCTTCGACAGGGCAGATGTGATAAACGCCTGTCCGGCGTAGCCGGGATTGACGGTCATGACCAAAACCATGTCCAGATCCGCCAGCACGGGAACCACGGCCTGCGCGGGGGTGGCTGGATTGATCGCCGCGGCGGCGCGGGCGCCGAGTTCCTTGATCTGTTGCAGGACCCGATGCAAGTGGGGGGTGGCCTCGGTATGGACGGTGATGGAGGTCGCGCCGCTGCGCACGCAGGGCGCCACGTGCCGCTGGGGCTCCACCACCATCAGGTGCGCGTCGATCGGCAGCGCGGTGGCGCGGCGGACGGCTTCGATGATCACCGGACCGATGGTGATTTCGGGCACGAAGCGGCCGTCCATGACGTCGACGTGGATCCAGTCGGCCCCGCCGTGCTCCGCGGCGGCGATCTCTTCCCCCAAGCGGGCGAAGTCGGCGGAGAGGATGCTGGCGGCGATCGTCAGAGGGCGGACCGGTCGCTGCGCCCCGGCGGTCACGGCCGGATCTCCTGCACCAGGCGGTTGTCGATGTACACCTGGATGATCGTGTAGCCTCGCGTGCGAACCACCTGATCGACCTTGCTGCCCGGGCTCATCGTGCGCTCGAAGGCCACGCGCACGCCGCGCTCATCGATCACGACGATCTTCACCCGCTGCTCCGCGCCCTCGGGCACGACCAGCTGCACCCGCGTCACTTTCTCACCGGCCGGAGACGGCGCCTGCGGGCGCGCCGTCACCACCGCCGACGGCGGCGGGGTCTGTTCTTCCCCGGGGCGCACGCTCACGCTGACGGTCACCGCATCCTGCGTTTTGATCTTCGTGCGCGGGGGAGGGCTCTGGTCCACCACGATGCCGGGCTCCAGATCCGAGGACGGCACGGTCGTCACCTCCCGCAGCGTCACGCCGAGCTCCTGCAGGGCCCGCCGTGCCTCGGTCAGCGACCGGCCGATCAGCAGCGGCATTTCGATCACTTGCGGCCCCTTGCTCACCACGAGATTCACGGGCCGTCCGCGCTCGATGCGCGCGCCGGGCTGCGGATCCTGCGAAATGACGAATCCGCCTTTGACCTCCTCGGTGTAGGCCTCGCGCAGCTCACCGATACGCAGGCGCGATTGGTCGATCATCACACGGGCTTCGACCAGCGAGCGGCGCTGCACGTCGGGAACGGCGACCAGCTCCGGACCCAGGCTGACCACGACCCCGATCACCCGGCCGACCTTGACGGTCTTGCCGGCGGGCTGATCCTGCGACACGACCGCGCCGGCCGGGACCGCCGGGCTGTACGCTTCTTCGATCAGCTCCAACCGCAACCCGGCGCCGGCGGCGAGGCGTTCTGCGACCCCGAAGGGTTTCCCGACAAACGAGGGGACCGCGACCTCGGGCACATTGAGGTAGCTGCTGAACGCCCGCCACCCTCCCCACGCCCCGCCGGCGATCACGATCACCAGCGCCAGGGCGACCACGGCAGGCGAGAGCTGTGGGACCTGTCGCGCCCGCCGCGGACGGGCGGCCGCCGGTCGCAGGAGCATCGTCGCCGGCGTGTCTTCGATCACCGGCGGGGGCAGCCGCCACAATTCGGTTTCCCCGAGCAGGTCTGAACGCATCTGGTCGGCCGAAGCGTACCGGGCCCCCGGCGATTTGGCGAGGGCCTTCAGAATGATGCCGTTCAGACGATCCGGAACGCCGGCGTTGACGCTCTGCGGAGGCCTGGGTTCCTCGTGGATGTGCTTGATGGCAATCGCCACAGCGCTGTCGCCCTCAAACGGCAGCGCGCCGGTCACCATTTCATACAGCACGACCCCGAGCCCGTAGATGTCCACGGCGCGGTCCACCTCGACGCCGCGGGCCTGCTCGGGCGACAGGTATTGCACCGAGCCGAGCACCGTCCCGGTCTGCGTAATGGTCACGGCGCTGGCGGCCCGGGCGATCCCGAAATCGGTGACCTTCACCTCGCCGTCGGGGGTCAGCAGAATGTTCTGCGGCTTGATGTCCCGGTGGATCACGCCGTGGGCGTGCGCGTAGGCCAGCGCCTCGCAAACCTGCGCGGCGATCGCCGTGGCGTCTGCGGCCGGCAGCGGGCCGTGGCGGCGGATCAGCTGCTTGAGATTGGCCCCGGAGACGTACTCCATGGCGATGAAGTGCACGCCGTCGTCGTGGCCGCTGTCGATGACGCGGACCATGTGGGGGTGGGCCAGGGCGCTGACCGCGCGCGCTTCCCGCTCAAACCGCTCGATGAACTCGCCGTCGGCCGCGTACTGCTCGCGCAGCACCTTCAGCGCCACGACCTGGCCGTCGGCGAGACGGCGCGCCGTGAACACCGACGCCATCCCGCCGTCGCCGATCCGCTGCAGGATCTCGTACCGCTGCGCGATGATGTTTCCGCTGGCGATCACGCCGACGACCTCGCGCTGCTGGGACGGTTCGCCTGTTGGCTTGTTCGCGTGTTCGCCGCGTGGGTCCGCCGCAGCTGGCCACAGGCCGCGTCGATGTCCACGCCCCGCTCCAGCCGCACCGTCACCGCGACCCCGCGGCGGCGGACTTCCTGGGCGAAGGCCTCGACGCGCCGCGGGCCAGGCCGGCGGTACTGCAGGCCGTACACCGGATTCCAGGGGATCAGGTTGACGTGAAATGCCGCCGGGGTCAGTTCGGACCACGTCGCGGAACCGGCCGCGAGGCGCTCGCCGAGTTCCGCCCCCAACGCGGGGGTGTCGTTGATGCCTTCCATCAGCACGTATTCGAATGAGATCCGGCGCCCGGTGGTCGCCACGTACGCCGCGCTGGCCTCGAGCAGTTCCGCGACGGGCCACCTGCGGTTGACGGGCACGAGCGCGCTGCGCAGCGTGTCATTGGGTGCGTGGAGGGATACAGCCAGGGTCAGCTGCAGCCGCTCGGCCGCCAGCCGCCGGATCTGGGGCACGAGTCCGACAGTTGAGACCGTGAGCTGGCGCATCGCAATCCCCACCGCGTATGGCGCGTTCAGCAGCCGCACCGCGTTCAGGGTAGCCTCATAGTTCGCCAGCGGCTCCCCCATCCCCATGAACACGACGTTGGTGACGCGCTCCCCGGTGGCGCGCTGGACGTGAAGAACTTGGTCGATAATTTCCCCGGCGGTCAGATTGCGCGATAAGCCGGCCAATCCGGTCGCACAGAACGTACAGCCCATCGCGCACCCGACCTGGGTCGAGATGCACACGCTGCGGCGCCCATCGGCGTAGCGCATGTACACGGTCTCGACGGTGAGTCCATCGGCCAGAGCCAGCAGGTATTTCGCGGTGTCCCCTCCATCCGCCGTCACGGACGTGAGCGGAGCCAGCGACGTGATCCGGGCTCGTTCCCCCAGCTGCCGTCGCAGCGCTGCCGGCAGGTCCGTCATCTCCTCAAAGGAGGCCGCCCCGCGCTGATAGATCCAGCGCGCCAGCTGGCGTCCGCGGTAGGCGGGCTCGCCGAGGCTCCGCGCGAAGGTCTCCAGTTCGTGGAGGGAGCGACCTTTCAGTTCGTAGATCTCTGCAGCCGGAACGTTCATCTCGCGTCGGCGGACCGCAGCCGGGCGATGAAGAATCCATCCGTTCCCTGGCGGTGCGGCCACACCGACATCATACCCGAATCCTCTTCACTGCCCAGATCCGGGGGCAACGGGGGGAATGGCTGGAGACTGAACCGGGGATGGTGCTGCAGGAAGTTGCGGATCACCGACTCGCCTTCCTCAGGCTCGGTCGTGCAGACGCTGTACACCAGCGTGCCGCCGGGCCGGACGGCGCCGGCGGCGCCGGTGAGGATCTGGAGCTGGAGCCGGGCCAGGGTCTCCACGTGTGCCGGCTGCACGCGCCACTTGATGTCGGGACGCCGGCGCACGACCCCCAGACCGGTACACGGCGCGTCGACCAGCACGCGGTCGGCCAGTTGAGGGAATGCCCGGCCGAGGCCGCGGGCGTCCTGCAGATGCGGTTCGATCGTGCCGGCCCCGACCACCGCGGCGCGCCGGGCGGTGAGGGCCAGCTTCCCCGCATGGATGTCACAGGCGATCACGCGTCCCCGGTCTCCCATCCGCTCGGCGATGTGCGTGGTCTTGCCGCCGGGCGCCGCGCAGGCATCGATGATCGTCTCGCCGGGCTGTGGATCGAGTACGCGCGTCACGAGCATGGCGCCAAGATCCTGGACCGTCAGCACCCCCTCCTCGACCAGCCGGTGGCGCTCGCCGAATGCTCCCCGCACCTCTACGCCTTCGGGCAACGGCGTCGGCAGCACGGTCAGGCCCGACTCGTGCAGGCGCGTCAGCATTGCGTCGGGCGAACCGCGCAGGAGATTCGCTCGGGCGTACCGTGGGGCGGGTAGATTGTTCGCACGGCACAGCGCTTCGGTCTCGTCGGGTCCGAACCGATCGAGCCACCCGCGGACCAGCCACGCGGGATGGGAATGCTCCACCTCGATCCGAGTCGCAGGGTCGTCCGGCGGAGGAAGCGGGCGCTCACCTGAAGTGGCGAGGCGGCGGAGCACCGCGTTCACCAGCGCGGCCGTACCGGCATGGCCGTGGCGTTTGGCCAAGTCGACCGCTTCGGAGACCGCGGCCCGCGGCGGCACCCGCGACAGGAACAGCAGTTGGTAAGCGCCGGTCCGCAGGATGGCGCGAATGGGCGCGGGGATCTCGTCCAACCCGTGAGACGATGCGCCCGTCAGGGTCCAGTCCACCCGGGTCCGGTGGCGGAGCACGCCCAGCACGAGCTCGGTGACCAGGGCGGCGTCGGCCGCCGACAGGCGAGCGTCCCCGATGGCATGATGCAGGAGGAGATTGGCAAACGCGCCGAGCCGCTCGACGCGGACGAGGATGTCGACGGCGACCGCTCGGGCAGACGACGAGCCGCGCCGGGCGGGAGATACCGTCCGGCTCATCGCTCAGTCTCGCGAGTTCCGCAGGATGATCAGCCGAAGCAGGTTCGCCAGCGCCATCGCCGCGGCGGCCACGTAGGTGAGCGCCGCGGCGTTGAGCACGGCACGGACGCCCGCGGCCTCCTGGGGGAGGACCAATCCCTGTCCGGAGAGCTGCGCCACCGCGCGGCTGCTGGCGTTGAACTCGACCGGCAGGGTGACGATGGCAAAGACCACGTAGCCCAGGAATACGAGGATGCCCAGGTCCATCAGCCGGGGCGCGCTGGCGACGAAGCCAATGATGAACAAGATCCATGCGGCGGTGGTGCCAAACGTGGCGATGGGCACGATGGCGGATCGGAGCGCGAGGGCAGGATAGTGCTGCTTGTCCTGCAGCGCATGGCCGGTCTCGTGAGCGGCCACGCCGATCGCGGCGATCGAATCGCTGCCGTAGACGTCGGGAGACAGCCGCAGCACCTTCTGCTGCGGGTCGTAGTGATCTGACAGCACGCCCTGGACCGGCTCGACCTTCACGTTGGTGATGCCGTTCCGCCGCAGCAGTTCGGTCGCGATCTGGGCCCCGGTGTAGCCGGTGCTGGATCGGATCTGGGAAAACTTCCGGAAGGTTGACGAGACCTTCCACTGTGCGTACACCGCCAGCGCGATCGCCGGCAGCAGCACGATGTACGACGCGGGGTCATAGAAGAAGAATGGCATCGAGATCGTTTCCCTCCGAGCCTTATTATACCAATCGCTCGCCCGCCTGCAGCCGTGCGCCGCGCACGTACTCGTCGGCCGTCATGCGGCGGCGGCCTTCGGGCTGCACACCGGCGACGAGGAGCCCTCCGCCGCCGGTGGCCACCACAAACCCCTCGCCGGGCCGCAGCTCGACGATCGTTCCCGGCGGACCGTTCGCGGCGTCAGGAGCCGGAGAGGCTTTCCAGATCTTCAGCAGCCGGTCACGGTGGGTCGTGTAGGCGGACGGCCACGGGTCCATGGCCCGGACGAAATTGGACAATGCCACGGCCGGTTTCGCCCAGTCGATGCGGCCGTCCTCTTTGGTCAGTTTGCCGACGTACGTTGCCGCGGCATCGTCTTGCTTCCGCCGCGGCGCCCGACCGGCGGCGATCAATTCGAGCGCCTCCACCAGGGCCTCGGCCCCGACGTGGGCGAGTTTCTCTTCCAGCGTCCGGGCGGTATCGGCGGGGTCGATTGGCACCTCGCGCTGCAGGATGAGGTCGCCCGCATCGAGTTCCTCGCTCTGATACATGATGGTGACCCCGGTCACGCGGTCTCCGGCCTCGACGGCCCGCGGGATGGGCGACGCTCCCCGGTACTTCGGCAGCAGCGATGGATGCAGGTTGATGCACCCCAGCGGCGGCAGGGTGAGGAGGTCACCGGGGATGATCCGGCCGTAGGCGACGGTGACGAGTACGTCGGGCATCAGCGCCGCCAGCTGCGCGATGACGTGAGGCGATTTCAGCCGGGGCGGCTGCAGGACCGGAATGCCCAGGGCGCGCGCGGCGTCTGCGACGGGCGGCGGGAGGATCTGCCGGCCGCGTCCTGTCGGCCGGTCGGGTTGGGTCACGATGCCGACCACCTCGCTGACCCGGCTAACCGCGCGCAGCGAGGGCACGGCAAACTCTGGGGTGCCGAGGAAGACGGCCCGCAGGCGGCGCGTGCTCACTCGGGGACCGGCGCCACCTCGACCTCGGCGGACTCGGCGATTTCGCGGATGGTAGACTTGTCCACCACGCGATCGAGAAACAGCACACCGTCGAGGTGATCGATCTCGTGCTGGAACACCCGGGCCAGCAGCCCTGAGGCGCTGACGGTCATCCCCCGCCCCTTGCGGCTCTTCCCTTTCACCGTCACCGACATGGCCCGCGGTACGTCGGCGGCGACGCCGGGGATCGACAGGCAGGCCTCGGTCGCGACCGCTTCGCCCACCCGCCGCACGATCTGCGGATCGATCAACACGTATACCCGCTCGTCGACTTCGGCGACGAAGACGCGTTTGCTCACGCCGACCTGTGGCGCGGCAAGCCCGACGCCGTTGTACTCGTGCATCGTCTCGACCATGGCGTCCACCAGACGCTGGACGTCCGGCGTCACCTTTCCCACGGGTTTCGCCCGCCGCCGCAGGACGCCGCCCTTCGGACTGTCGACGGTGATGACTTCCACGGGCTCAAGTCTAAACTACCTCGGTTGGTAGTTGGTAGATGGTCGTTGGTCGTTTCCACCAACCACCAACGACCAACCACCAACGTCAGTTAGAGTAAGTCCACCGGATCGACATCGATGGTGACCTTCACGCTCCGGGGAACCCCAAGTCCCGCCAGCAGGCCGGGCAGCGCGGCGCGGGCCGCGCCGGCGTCGGTATCTTTGACCAGGACCTGCCAGCGGACGCGGCCGCGCACTTTCGGTAACGCCGCCGGCGACGGACCGAGCACTTCCGCCAGCGGCTGCAGTCCCTCGGCGAGGGCGGTGGCACATCGAGCCGCGGCATCGGAGGATGGACCCGTGACGATCAAGTTCATCAGGGTGCAAAACGGCGGATAACCGAAGCGCCGCCGCGATGCAAGTTCCTGCCGGTAAAAGAGATTCGGATCGGCGCGCCGCAGCGCGGTGAAGACCGGATGCTGGGGCGAAAACGTCTGGATCACCATCTCCTGACCGGCAAGGTCGGCGACCTGCGTCAGCACCTGGAAGGTGCGCTCCCCGGCCGTGTATTCGGGCAGATTCAGCGCAGCGTCCACACCGAGGGCCGCCGCCACGTCCGAAGCGACCTGCCCCACCCCCTTCACCAACAGCTGCGTGCCGATGAGCAGCCCGCCCCGGCGGGCGAACTGCTGCCACGTCCGGAGTTGATCGGCTTCCTGCGGCGCGGTGTCGGAATCCAACCGCAGGATGGAGGTCCGTTTGAACAGACGCCGGGCGGCCGCCTCCACGCGCTCCGTGCCGATGCCATGCGGGCGCAGGCTGGTGCCGCCGCAGGAGGGGCAGACCGCCGGAGCGGGATCCACACGCCCGCAGAGATGGCAGCGCAGCGTCCGGTCGTGTCCATGGTAGGTCATCGCCACTTCACACCGCGGGCACTTCGGCACGGCGCCGCATTCGTGGCAGAGCAGGAAGTCCGCGTAGCCCCGGCGCGGCACAAAGACGATCGCGCGGCCGGCCGGCAGCGTGCGGGCCAGTGTCTGGTACAGCCGGCGTCCGAACAACCCCCCCAGCGGTCCGGCGTCGGAGCGGACGTCGGCAATCACCACCGCCGCGGGCGCGGGACTCGGGGCGACGACACTCGTCGCGGTGCCTTCCTCCACCCTCTGCATGAGGTCGACCGAGGGTGCGGGCGTCCCCCACAGGACCGCGGCGCCCGTCAGCCGGGCGCGTTCGGCCACAACCCGGCGGGCCAGATACCGCGGCATGCGCTCTTCTTTGTAGGACGTGTCTTCCTCGTGATCCACCACGATCAAGCCGAGGGCGCGCACCGGGGCGAAGGCTGCCACTCGTGGGCCGACGACCACCAGCGGGCCGCCGGCGTGAATGTGTCTCCATGTCGCCCACCGCACGGCAGGCGGCTGCTCTCCATGCAGGGTCAGCACGGGCGCATTCAGCTTTCCCGCGAGCCATGGCGCAAGCCGCTCGGCCTGGGCGACTTCGGGAACGAGAACAATCGCACTGCGGCCTTCACCAACGGCGCGCTGGACCGCGGCGACGTACGCCGCAAAGCGTCCCCCCCCGCCGATCACGGCCACCTGCGAGGGGGACGTGCGAAGGGCCGAGATGACCTCTCCTGCGACGGCGGTCGGAGGATCCGGTGGAGATCCATTCGTCTGCTCACGCGACGCGGTGATCAGCGCCGGGACCCCGCGCGCGGCACGGCTGCGCGGCCCGCCCAGAGAAGATAGCGGCGGCAGCATCACCGCCAGGGCCTCACCGACCGTACATACGTAGAAATCCGCCATCCACTCGGCCAGGGCCAACAGATCTGCTGGCACAGCCGGGAGCCGGTCGTCAATCGCCGTCAGCGGGCGGACTGTCCGCCGCACGTCATCGAGCAGGCGGACGACGTATCCGGTCGTCGAGCGCGGACCGAACTTGATCCGCACCGGGGTGCCGGGTTCGATGCTCGGTTCGAGAGCGCGGGGAATCGAGAACGTGAAGACCCGATCACCCGCCCGCAGCGGAACGTTGACGGCGACGTCTGCAAACTTCAACTGCGTCTACCCAGTCTACCCCGTCTTCCCAGTCTACCCCGTCTCAATTCCACAATCGTTGGTTGGAGACTGTGAAGACAGGGAAGACTGAGAGGACTGGGAAGACGCCCTTCAAGCCCGCCTCTCCGCCAGCGCAGAACGAATCTCCTCCACGATGGCGTCGGGCTCGGCCATCCGCCCGATTGCTTCTTTCCCAGATGCCAGCCACCCCACCACCGGCCCGACGATCCGGTAACCGCGGCTGCGCAGCGTGCGCAGGTGCTCTTGCACGGTGGTCTGCTGGTACATCACGTCGCTCATCGCCGGGGCGATGAGGACCGGGGCGCGCGTCGCCAGCGCCGTGGCCGTGATCACATCGTCGGCCAATCCCAGCGCCAACCGTGCGATCGTGTGCGCCGTCGCCGGCGCGATGACGTAAGCGTCGGCGCGCTCGCCGAGGTAGACATGCGGTTCGTCCCAGGGGTTGCGCGGATCCCACATGTCCGTGACAACCGGATGGGCGGACAGCGTGCGCAGCGTGAGCGGGCCGATGAACTCGGTCGCCGACGGAGACATCAGGACATACACGTCGGCGCCGCCCTTGCGGAGCGTGCTGACCAGCGACGCCGCCTTGAACGCGGCAATCCCGCCGGTCACCCCCACCACGACCACCTTCCCCTCCAACGGTTGCGCCGCCGTCACGACCTGGCTTCCTCGCTCCCCCGCGTCCGCGCCGCCGGCTGACCCGCTGCCCGCACCAGGAGGAGCAGCGCGTCGACAATCGCATCGGCGTTCCAGCGGGTCGTGTCGACGACCAGGTGGTAGGGACTGAGGTCGTCGATGTCGATGTGGTAGGACGCCTTGTACCGCGCCCATTCGCTGCGCTCGCGTTCGACCAGATCCGCATGCGCGGCGTCCACGTCCTTCCCCTCGCGATCGGCCACGCGCGCCGCGCGCACCTCGAGGGGTGCCCGCAGCCAGATCTTCAGATCCGCATCTACCATCCATCCGGAGAGGCGGCTTTCCACGACGCAATTCCCCGCGGCCCGGGCCGCCTCGCGCTGCCGGCGGTCCAGGTCGCGATCGAATCCGGGATCACCCTCCGCAAGTTTGTTCACATCCGTCACGGAGATGCCGCGCTCTCTGGCGATCTCGCGGAACATCTCACCGCCGGAAATGTACGCGTATCCGAGCCGATTTGCCAGACCGCGCCCGACGGTGCTCTTCCCTACGCCGATGGGACCGGCGATGGCGACGATCACGGGATGCGACGAGTCGGCGTCACTCCGGCGCCTCCTCATCATCCTTTGTGGTGAACCGGTGGGCCACGGTCTCGGGCTGGACCGCGGACAGCACGACGTGTCCGCTGTCGGTGATCACGACGGCGCGCGTGCGGCGGCCGTACGTCGCGTCGATCAGCGACCCGCGCTCGCGCGCCTCCTGAATGATGCGTTTGATCGGGGCGGAATCGGGAGCGACGATGGCGATGATGCGGTTGGCGGCGACGATGTTGCCGAACCCGACGTTGATCAACTTCGGTTCCACGGATCCGTCCCTCATTCGAGTTCCGGCGTCACTCGATGTTGGCGACTTGCTCGCGCAGGCTTTCCAGCTCGCCCTTGATGGCGATCACCGTGCGGGCGATCTCGATGTCATTCGCCTTGGCACCGATCGTGTTCGCCTCCCGGCCCATCTCCTGCAGCAGGAATTCCAGTTTCCGGCCCACCGCCCCGTCGGAGGCCAACAGGTCGGCGCGAAACTGCTCCGCGTGGCTGCGGAGCCGGGTCAGCTCTTCGGTGACATCGCTGCGCTCCGCGAACATCACGATTTCGGCGGCCAGCCGCGATTCGTCCACGGGCGTGTCACCCAGCAGCTCATCCACCCGATTCCGCAACCGGGACGAGTATTCGGCCACCGCGTCTGTCGACCGCGACGCAATCACCTCGGTCAGCTCGCTGACGCGGCCCACCCGCCCGACCAGGTCATCACCCAGACGGCGCCCTTCCGCCCCCCGCATGACGGCCAGCGCCTCGGCGGCCTCGGTCACGGCCGGCGCGAGCTGTGCCCACAACTGCTCGACGTCCTCCTTGGTCTCCTCGACGCGGATCACGTCCGGAAACGCGGCCACGAGCGGCAGGTTGATATCCCCGGGCACTCCCAGCGCCCCGGCAAGTTCCTTCAGGGCCTGCGCATACGCAACCGCGGCGTCCGTATCGGGCCGGATCGACCTGGTGCGGGCGCCGCGATCTTCCCTCAGGATGCTGACTTCGACGCGGCCCCGCAACACGCGCATCTGCACGGCCGCCCGGACCTGGTCTTCCAACGCCGACAGGTCTCTGGGCAGCCGCACCAGGATCTCGCTGAACCGGTGATTGACCGACCGCATCTCAACGGTGAACCGCCCCGCTGTCGTAGCCGCGGTCGCACTCCCATAGCCCGTCATGCTCCGGACCATGGACCACCCTTTCTCGCGTCTCGGAAAGGAGTCCTGTCCTGGACGAACGCGAACACGCGAACAGGCGAACACGCGAACACAACGCGGGCGCTGGTTTGCCTCCTCACTGCTCGCCTGCTCGCCTGTTCGCTGGGTTTCATGTTAGCGTAAGCTGCATGACCAATCTGCTCTGGTCTTTCGACAGCGTCGTCCTGGCTGCGGTGGCGGCGGATCTCGAACCGCTGGTGGGATCGGTCGCCGGGCGGGTGGTCCAGCCGGGCCGCGATGAGATCCTGCTCGCCCTGCATCCCCAGCGTTCGCGGCGGGCGCGGTCGGCCGGCCTCCTGATGTCAATCCATCCGCGCTGGGGACGGGTGCACCTCAGCGGCCCGATGGAGGGGGAGACGGCGGCGTCGTTCTGCCGCCTGCTGCGGGCGCGGATCGAGGGCAGCCCGCTGCGCAGCATCGTGCAGCCCGAGTTCGAGCGGACGATCAGCCTCCGTTTTCAGACGATCGACGGCGACGTGGAGCTGATCGCGGAAATCATGGGACGCCACAGCAACCTCGTCGCCGTCGGCGGCGGCGAGGTGCTCGGCTCGCTGAAGACCGTCACCGCGCGGATGTCGTCCGTCCGCCAGGTTCTTGCCGGCCACGCATACGTGCCTCCGCCGAAAGATCGCCCGACCCCGCTCGAGCTCGACGAAGCGGGGCTGCGCACACTCCTCGCGAGAGCGACCGGCCCCCTGGCGCGGCGGCTCGCCGGGTCGATCCTCGGCATCGGTCCGATGATGGCCGCGGAACTCGTCGCGCGAGCCGCCGCAGC
Source organism: bacterium (assembly GCA_036505015.1). Taxonomy (GTDB): domain Bacteria; phylum Sysuimicrobiota; class Sysuimicrobiia; order Sysuimicrobiales; family Kaftiobacteriaceae; genus DASXUC01. The sequence goes on from DASXUC010000101.1 coordinate 23,996, forward strand.
CATGCCGCTGCGCGTCCATGATCCCGATGAGGACGCAGCGGCGCTGTGGCCGGTCCTTGAGGATCTGACGCAGCGTGTCCGTGCGCGGCGGTTCGAGCCCACCCTGTACCGTGCGGACGGCAACCCGGTCGGGTTCACCCCGTTTCCGTTCCTCCACGTTGACGGTGTGATAGCAGAGCCGCAGGCCTCGATGAGCGAGGCCGTCGCCGCGGTGGCCGCGCCGGCAGCGGCCGCGGCCGCCGTCGAGATAGAACGCGGGGGGCTGCAGACTGCGGTCCATGCGGCCCTCAGCAGAGTCATGCGTACGGAGGCGGAGCTGCGCAAGTCCCTCGCCGAGGCGGAAGGCAGTGAGGACCTCAAGCAACGCGGCGAGCTGCTATTTGCGTACGCATCGCAGATTCCGGCCCGCGCCACCGAGGCAACGGTGCCGGGATTTGACGGCCGGCCGGTCACCATTCCGCTCGACGCGACCCTCACACCAGCAGAGAACGCGCGGCGGCTGTTCAAACGGTACGCCAGGATCAGGTCGGCGTCAGGGGAGGTAACGGCGCGGCTGCGTGAGGTGAGCGCGCAGCGCGAGTATCTGGAAAGCGTGCAGGTGATGATCGAGACCGCAACCGGCAGCAGTGACCTCGCCGGCGTGCGCGACGAGCTGATCGATGAAGGGGTCCTCAAATTGCGGCGCGGGCGGGGCCGCCCGTCTGCGCGCGCGGGACCGCGCCGGTACCGGACAGGCTCCGGGCATGAGGTGCTGGTGGGTCGCACGAACGCGGAGAACGACCTCCTGACCTTCACACTCGCGCGCCCGGATGACCTCTGGTTTCACGCGCAGGGGGTGCCCGGCGCGCATATCATCCTGCGGACGCAGGGGCGCCGCATTGGCGAGGAGGTGATCCGGGAAGCGGCGCAGATCGCGGCGTACTTCAGCCGTGCCCGCAGCGCCAGTGTCGCCCCCGTCGCGTACACACAGCGCAGGTACGTGAAGAAGCCTCGCGGCGCGAGGCCGGGTTTGGTGACGATCAGGAACGAGAAGACGGTGATGGTGGAGCCCCGGTTGCTCTAGCTTGGTTCTGCCGGTTCTTCGATCACAACCTCATCCGCGCCGTCGGTCTCCTTCAGGCGCACGGCGACGTGCTCCCGCGAGGACGTCGGCAGGTTCTTCCCCACGTAGTCCGGCCGCACCGGAAGTTCCCGGTGCCCGCGGTCGATGAGCACCGCCAGTTGGATGTTCGCCGGCCGCCCCAGGTCGGTCAGCGCGTCGAGGGCGGCGCGCACGGTTCGCCCGGTGTATAGCACGTCGTCGACGAGGATCAGGGTGTGGGTATGCACGTCGAACGGCAGCACGGGCCGCGGGCTCTCCGGGGCCGGACGGCGGTCGTCGCGGTACGGGGTCACATCGAGGGCGGCGACGGGCACCGCCGCCCCCTCGATGGCGCCGATGGCGTCCGCCAGCCGGCGCGCCAGTGGTGCCCCGCGCGTCTGGATGCCGACGACGGCGAGGGTCTCCGCGCTGCGGTTGCGCTCCAGCACCTCGTGGGCCATGCGCGCCAGCGCCCGCCGCATCGCATCCGCGTCCATCACTTTCGCCTTCTCTCGCATCCGGGTCATCGTCTGCTCCGGGGTTTCCGCGCGGTTGATGATGAACCCTCCGCGCGCATCCACGTCAGCACCGCCGCGAAATCGTCCGGCAGCGGTGCGTCGAACTCCAACTTCGCGCCGGTGAAGGGATGCTCGAAGGCGAGCCGGTAGGCGTGCAGCAGTTGACGGGACGCATCCGGTCCCCCCCGCAGGCGCCGGCCGCCGTAGACGGCGTCGCCCACGACGGGATGCCCCTGCGACGCGAAGTGGACCCGGATCTGGTGCGTGCGCCCGGTGAGGAGGCGGGCGTCGACCAGCGTCCCCCACGCAAATCGCTCTACGACCCGATAGTGCGTCACCGCGTGCCGGGCGCCCGCCACGACGGCCATTTTCGTGCGGCGGCGCGGGTGGCGGCCGATCGGGGCGTCGATCGTCCCCTCGTCCGGCCGCACCGCGCCGTGGACGAGGGCGAGATACCGGCGCTCCACCGTGTGCGATGCCACCGCCTGCTGTAAGGCGCGCAGCGCGGCGGGAGTCTTCGCCACCACCAGCAGGCCGGAAGTGTCGCGGTCAAGCCGGTGGACGATCCCCGGCCGCAGCGGCGGCCCGACGCCGCGTACGGCCGGCAGGTGGGCAACCAGGGCGTTGGCCAGCGTGCCTGAGACGCGCCCGGCGCCCGGATGCACTGTCAGGCCTGGAGGCTTGTTGAGAACGAGGAGGTACTCATCCTCAAAGACGATGTGCAGGGGAAAGGCCTCGGCCACCAGCTCGGCACCGGCAGGCGCGGGAACGTCGACCACGATCCGCTGCCCGCGCCGAACACGTGCCGCCGGCTTGAGCCCCGCCCCGTCTACGGTGACGGCGCCGGAGTCAATGAGCCGCTTGAGCTGAGATCGGGACAGCGACGGAAGGTGGGCGGCCAGGTAAGCATCGAGCCGCCGGCCGTCCCCGGAGGGGTCAACGAGAAGGACCGCGGTGTGCGCGCGCAGCGGGTTGCTAGGGCAGCCCGGCGGTCGCGGGAGGTGGGGCCTCAGGCTCCAGCGGCCGGCGGGTGCTGAGGAGCAGCCCGACGACTGCCACCAGCGCCGCCGCGAGGTTGGCGACCTGTGCCATCGTCAGCGGCCCGAGCACGGTCGGGCTCTCGACGAAGATCTCCACCGCGACCCGGGACAGTGAGAAGAGCAACAGCCAGAGGAAAAACAGCACCCCGGCCGGAGCCTCCTGGCGCTCCTGCGCCCGGAGAATCTGGTACGTCCCCAGCGAGGCGAGCAGCAGATAGAGCTGCGTCGGATGGCGCCGGTCGAGCAGCATCTCCACGGCCCACGGCGCGTCGGTCGGCTTCCCGAGGTAGAGGCCGTGCAGGAACGCGCCGATCATCGCCACCGCGTACGCCACGGCCAGCGCCGGCGCACACACGTCCAGCAGCGCCCGCAAAGGGATGCGGCGGGACCGCGCATACGCGGCGGCCACGAGCAGTCCGCCGATCAGCGCGCCGTAGAAGGTTAGACCGGAATCTTTCCAGATCGTGAGGATGCTCAGGGGCGCCTGCGCGAACATCTGCAGGTTCGTCAGCGCAAACCCGAGGCGGCCGACGATGATTCCGCCGATGATCATGTACAGACCGATGTCCAGCATCTGGGACGGGTCGATGCCCACGCGGGCGCTGCGCCTGCGCGCCACCGCGATCCCCACCACAAACGACAGGATGAGAAACAGCCCGAACGACGAGACCGGAAACGGGCCGATCTGCACCAGGATCGGTTTCACGAGTCCCCCCCTCTCGGCGTACGCTCGGAGCGCCGGACCCACGACGCGATGAGCAGCCCCGCGCCCACGGTGACGGCCACATCGGCCAGGTTGAAGACCGGCCAGACGCGCACATCGAGGTAGTCGATCACCGCCCCGAGGCGGATCCGGTCGACGAGGTTGCCCAACGCCCCGCCTGCCAGCAGCGCCAGCGCCGGCCGAATCATCGGCAGCCGCGTCCAATCCGGCTTATTGTAGAAGAGCAAGAAAAGGAAGGTCAAGGCAATGGCCGCGGGGACCAGCAGGGGCAAGTGACCGGCCAGCCCGAACGCGATGCCCGTGTTCTCGACGTGCGTCAGGCTGAAGACCCCGGGCACGACGGCGATGCTGTCGCCGATCGGCAGCGCCCGCTCCACCAGCGCTTTGGCGGCTTGATCCAATGCCACGATCGCGGCGGCGACCATGCCGCCGGTGAGCCGGCCGGCGGGAAACTCACCGGAACGCACCTGCGGGCCGGTTATCGGAAGTGGTTGGCTCGCTCTTCCTCTTCCTTGCAGCGAATGCAGAGGGTCGCGTATGGCAACACCTTCAGGCGGGCGAAGTCGATGGGGTTGCCGCAGCGCACGCAAATCCCATACGTCCCCTCATCGATTCTGGCCAGCGCCTCGTCCACCTGCGTCAGCAACTGCTGCACGCTCGACTCGAGCGCCAGCCCCTTCTCCCGCTCGAAGGTGCTGCTGGCGACATCGGCCAGGTCCTCATCGTAGCCCCCGCCGATGTCCATGCCCACCTGGTCTTCCACGACGGGGGTATGCTCCTCCATCGCTTCGAGCTCTTCGAGCAACCGCGCGCGCTCCTCTTGCAGCAGCCGGCGGAACGCGCCGAAATCGCGCTTGCCGATGGCCCGGACGCGCGAGGGTCCAGAGCGGCGAACCGCGGCCCGCACCGGTTTGCCTTTGGCGCTCTTCCGTGCGGGCTTCGCCTTCCTGGATTTCACTGCCCTCGTTGCCATCCTCAACCTCCTGCGCGCGGCGGCTGCGGGAAGGAAAACCAGCCCCGCGCCCAAATGGGCTGTCGCATAGTGTATCCGAACGCCCGGGGGCTGGCAAGTCCGTGCCGTCAGACGGTAGTGGGTCAGTCTGAACCGCTGTTCGTTTTCTGCCGGGCTGGGGGGCGGCGACAGCTCCCGCCACGTCGCTCCGCGGCCCTCCACCAGCCCCCGGGAGGGTACGCGCAGAGGCTGGGAACGGACCAGAGGGCATGGCGGCGGGCGAGTGGGGCGGCCCCCGAGCGGAGATTGGCGGGCGGCAACCATCGCGCAGGCCGTGAAGCAGAGGATCGCCGCACCGATGTCGCGGCCATTCAACTTGACCCACTACCCGTCAGACGGTTATTCCCAGATCAGCGATCGACAATCGCCGGAGCGGGGATCGCCGTCGCCGTGCGGATCGCCGCGCGGGCCAGGATCAGGTTCGAATCCAGCAGCGGGACCGGCACGTCCGCCGGATGGAGTACAAACGGCAATTCGGTGCAGCCCAGCACCAGGGCCTGTGCGCCGGCACCGACCAGCCCGTCGCACACTGCCACGAGACCGCGGGTGACCTCGGGACCGATCTTCCCGGCCTTCACCCCGTAGATCGCCCGGTTCACTTCATCCTGACCGGCGGCATCGGGCCCCAGCACCTCGATCCCCACGCGGGCGAAGCTGCGATGATACAACTCGGCCGCCATCGCCGCGCGGGTGGCCAGCACACCCACGCGGCGCCCCCCGGGCACCTCGGCCACCGCCGCGGCGGCGACCTCGTCCATGATGTGCAGGACCGGGATGCCCACCGCGTCTTGGATCGCCGCATAGAACGCGTGGGCGGTGTTGCAGGGGATGACGATGAAGTCGGCGCCCGAGCGCTCGAGGTTGCGGGCGGTCGCGATCAGCTCCGGCGTGGGATCCTCCCCATCGCCCAGAATCGCCGGGGAACGATCGGGAATCTTCGGGTTGTTGTCGATGATAATCCGAAGGTGGTCCTGGTCACGCGCCGCAGGCGTGAGGCGGAGGATCTTCTCGAACAGATCGACCGTGGCCCACGGCCCCAGGCCGCCCAGCACTCCGATCACTCGCTGCGTCATCGGCTGCTCCGCGCAATCCCCACGGTGACGTTTTCCCCGTCCAGACGCATCTCCTTGATCAGCAGCGGCGCGGTCCGACCCTCGGTGAGGCGCCCGAATCCGGCTGCCAGGGTCTCCCGCTCCACGTACCCCCCGTGCACGCGCAGCACCGGATCCAATCCCCCGTCATGCAGCAGCACGATCCGGTCGTCCACGGCGAGAGCGGCTTCCTTGCGCAAATTCTGCACCTGGTGCACCAGCTCGCGCGCCTTCCCCTCCAGTTCCAACTCCGGGGTCAGCGCCGTCTCCAGGATCGCGAACTCCCCCGAGGCCCCCTCGGCGGCGTACCCCTGCGCTTCATGCATCCTGGACTCCAGATCCTCAGCCGTCAGCACCACATCTTCCCCCGCCACCGGGACCACGACCCGGCCGTCGGCCTGCAGGTGGTGGACGGCCGCGGCGGGGTCGAGCGCCCGCACCGCGCGCGCCACGTCCTGGACCCGCGGCCCAAAGCGCGGACCCAGGACATCGAAGCGGGGTTTGACCTCGAACGTCACGTAGCCGCGCGGATCGTCGAGGAACCGCACGGCTTTCACGTTCAGTTCGTCGGCAATTTGCACCAGCAGCTCAGGATGCTCACGCAGCCCGCGGTGGCGGGTCACCAGCATCACGGCAGGCAGCGGCTGGCGGACCTTCACGCGCGCGTGGCTGCGTGCCGCCCGCCCCAGGGCCACCAGGCCCCGCGCGCCTTGCATCAGCGTTTCGAGTTCGCCGTCGCGCAGCGCGGGATCCGCCTGCGGGAAGTCAGTCAGATGCACGCTCTCCGGCGCGGTCCGCTCCACCGTCCGCACCAGACCCTGGTAGAGCCGTTCACCGAGGAACGGCATGAACGGGGCCAGGGTCAGCGCACACACCCGCAGTGCATGATAGAGGGTGTAGTATGCGGCGCGCTTGTCCGCGTCATCCTCGCTCTTCCAGAACCGGCGGCGGCTCCGGCGCACGTACCAGTTGGACAGTTCCTCCACGAACGCTTCCAGCGGCCGCGTGGCGCCCTGCGGGTCGTAGTCGTCGAGCCGGTCCCGCACCGAGACCACCATCGCCTGGGCGCGGGACAGCAGCCAGCGGTCCAGCGCCGCCAGCACGGGCCGGCTGCGGATCAGCTCCGCGAAGTCGAACCGCTCCAGGTTCGCGTAGGTGACGAAGAACGAGAACACGTTCCACAGCGGAATCACAAACCGCCGGCGCACGTCGTCGAGCGCCGCGAACGAAAAGTTGATGTCGGCCGCCGGATTCTGCGCGCAAAACGCCCAGCGCATCACGTCGACGCCGGCGCGGTCTGCGGCCTCGTTGAAGTCGATGGCGTTGCCCTTGCTCTTGTGCATCACTTCCCCGTACTGGTCGTTCACGTTCGCGTACCCCAGGCAGGTGCGGAACGGCTCGCGGCCGGCCAGCACGGCGGCCATCACCAGCAGCGAGTAGAACCAGTTGCGGTACTGGCCGGGAAACCCCTCGGTGATGAAATCCGGGGGGAACCACTGCGCCCAGTAGTCCGGATCGCGGCGGTAGTTCAGCGTGCTGAACGTCACGATGCCCGCGTCCAGCCACGGATTGCCCACGTCCGCGATGCGGGACGTCACCGCGCCGCACGTGGCGCAGGTGATCTTCACTGCATCGATCCACGGCCGGTGCGGGGTGTGCCCGGCGTACTCCTCCCACCCGCTGGTGGCGCGCGCCCGCAGTTCCGCCTCCGAGCCGATGACCTCGAAGGATCTGCACTCCGCGCACTCCCAGATCGGCAGCGCCAGCCCCCAGTACCGCTTCTTGCTGATCATCCAGTCGTGCATGTTGCGGAGCCAGTCGAGCTCCCGGTCCCGTCCGAAGGCGGGAATCCAGCGGATGCGCTGGGTGATCTCCATCAAGCCCGCCCGGATCGGCTCCATGGCAATGAACCACTCGTCCACCAGCCGGAAGACCAGCTCGCTGCCGCAGCGCCAGCATACGGGATAGCGGTGGCGGTAGGCCTCGGATTTGTAGAGCCGGCCCGTCTTCCGCAGGTGATCGATAATCGGCTGCGCGGCTTCATCGACGCGCTTTCCGGTCAGCCAGTCGAACCCGCTGACGAAGACGCCGAATTCATCGATCGGAGCGATCACCGGCAGGTGATGTTCCTTGCTCAGCGCAAAGTCTTCCGCCCCGCAGCCGGGGGCGATGTGGACGATCCCTGTGCCTTCCTCGGCGCTGACGTCCTTCCACGGGATGACCCGGTGCTCCACACCGCGCTGGGGAGGCAGATCGTCAAACGGACCGCTGTAGCGCAGCCCCACCAGATCTGAGCCGGGCAGGGTCTCGAGGACACGGTACTCTCCCCGCAGCACGCCGAGCGTCGATTCGGCCAGGTACAGCTCCTCGCCGCCGGCGGCCACCCGCGCGTAGGTCAGATCCGGATGCACCGCGGCGGCGACGTTACTGGTCAGCGTCCAGGGCGTGGTGGTCCAGACCAGCAGCGACCGGCCCGGCCAATCCAGCAGGGGCAAGCGTACGTACAGCCCTGGATGCGTGATCTCCTGGTACCCTTCGGTCACGATCTCATGCTCGCTGATCCCCGTGGAGCAGCGCGGGCACCAGGGCATCACGTCGTGGCCTTTGTAGACCATGCCGCGTTCCCAGCAGCGCCTGAGGAACGCCCAGATCTGATAGTTGTTCTCATTCGAAAACGTAAAGTAAGAACCGCCGACCTCCGGATCCCCCAGGGCGCCGACGATCTGGTCTGCGCGCTGGCGCAGCACGCCTCCCCGCCCCGGGTAGTCGAGCACAGCCGACGGGTCGGTCTTCAACGCCGATGCGAGGCGGCGGAGATCGTCGGGATCGTTCCAGTCCATCCACATGCCCAACCGCACCGACTGCTCGGTGATCTGGGCGGCGTAGGTGAGGACACGTTCCTTGCACAGGTTCACAAATGGGGCGATCCCGAACGTCTCGATGTCGCGCTTGTTGGTGAACCCGAGGTCGCGTTCGACATTGACCTCGACCCACAGACCCTGGCAGTCAAACCCGTTCTGGTAGCGCTGGCGGAACCCGCGCATCGTCATGTACCGCTGGAAGAGATCCTTGTAGGTGCGCCCCCAGGCATGGTGCACGCCCATCGGGTTGTTGGCCGTGATCGGCCCGTCCATGAACGACCACCGCTCGGCGGCGTGGACGTTGCGCTGCAGGTACTGCTGCACGATGCCGCGCTCGCGCCACCATGCGAGCACCTCGCGCTCCTTGGCGGCGAAATCATCTTTCGGCGAGACCGGAACGAACTGCCCCATTGTAGACCTCCGACAAACATCAACGGCTCGTCCACATTGCGGGACGGGCCGTTTGCACAGCTCGCGGTACCACCCTGCTTCCAGACCCTGAACCGATAGCACATCGGTCAGGTGTCGGCGCTCAGTGCCAACCCCGTGTCACGGTGGGACTCCGGCGCCCTCTACTGTCGTAAATCGTGAATCGGTGAATCGTGAACCACGACCAATTCACTATTCACTATTCACGAGTTCGGGGCGCGGCTCGGAGGTGATCTTCAGCCGGTCCGTGCCCGCGGGCTCCCATCGTCCCCGCTCGCTGTGGGGCCGCATCTCCGACCTACTCTCCCCGTCTTCGCCTGTAGCATCGCATTCTAACACGAACGGGGCCGGACGTCATCCGGCCCCGTGTGCAGAGCAACGATTCCGTCAGCGTGTGCGTCAGCGGCTGGCGATCCAGTCCAGCACGTCTTGGATATCCACCCGCTGCGAATACCCTGTGCCCGCGCAGTTGTTATTCGTCATGAACGAGTTGACCCCCAGCACCATACTCGATCCCGCGAGCAGGTCGGGCCCGCCGGAGTCGCCGAAGCACGTCCCGCCGGATCCGCCGCCCGGGTTGAGTGCGATCCGCAAGAACTCGTCGCTCATCGAGAACTTGCCGGACACCAGCTCGCTGGAGGCAACCAGGCGGTTCTTCGCACCGATCCACACTGGGATGCCGCCGCCGTGGATCTGTTCCTGGAACCCGTAGCCGACCAGGTCCAGCTTGGTCTTGTTGGGCAGGGCGTCGACGAATCCCGCCTGCGGTAAGGTCGCGTACGCTCCGACCACGTTGGGCGGCACCGGTTCGACCAGCCGCACGACACCGACGTCGCGGGTGATGAACTCGGTGACCCCGTTGCCGCAGCCGACGCAGAAGTCCGGGTTGGTGAAGGTCACACCGTCGTACGACGCGGGCCCGCCGTTGGGATAGGCTGGGTCGGTCATCATCTCCTGGAACCACACCCTGGCACTGACCGTGCCGGCGGTGCAGTGCCCGGCCGTCAGGACTTTGGTGGGCGACAGCAGCGACCCGCTGCACCGCCACACCGGCCCGGCGCTGTTGAAGAACACGATCAGCCCGACGTACGGGTGCGCATTGCCATCCGGCACCCCGTTGGTAATGGCGAAACTGACGCTGCCCATCGCCAACAGCAACACGACGGCCAGAATGAGCCGTGGACCCAGGCTCCGCATGGAACTCCTCCCCCTCAATTGAGGCCCCTCACATTTGCCATCTACCGGGAACAAGGAGCAAGAACGAAGCCATCGGCGGGACAGGGCGGGGAATTTTCGTGTACCATCAGTTATAACAATGTGCCCTGAAATCTACCTGGATAATGCCGCCACGACCCGTCCGGACCCCTCCGTCGTCGGGGCCATGACGCGCGCGCTGACCGAGGACTTCGGGAACCCCTCGTCGCTCCACGGCAAGGGGGTGTCCGCCGAGCGCGTGATCAGTTCGGCTCGGGACGCGGTCGCCGCGTCGCTGGGGGTGGCTGCGGGAGAGATCGTCTTCACGTCCGGGGGGACCGAGGCGAACAACCTGGCCGTCCTCGGCGCAGCGCGCAGTGCCCGCGGGCGGCACGTGGTGGTGTCCGCGATCGAGCACGCCTCCGTGCTCGGCCCCACCCGGACCCTGGCCGCCGAGGGCTTCGAGGTCACCACGCTGCCCGTCGACGCGGCTGGACGGGTCTCGATCCCTGCGCTCACCGCCGCTCTGCGGCCCGACACCGTGTTGGTCTCGGTGATGGCAGTGAACAATGAACTCGGCACCATCGAACCGCTCGACGAGCTCGCCCGCGTGATCGGTGCACATCGCACCGGCGGCGCGACGGCCCTGTTCCACGTCGACGCGGTGCAGGCCTGGGGAAAGATTGCGCTGCGGCCGTCGCGGTGGGGAGTCGATCTGCTGTCGATCTCCGGGCACAAGGTCCACGGGCCGAAGGGGATCGGCGCGCTCTACATCCGCCGCGGCGTCCGCCTGGCCGCCCTCGTCAGTGGAGGGGATCAGGAGCGCGCAGTGCGGCCCGGCACCGAAAACGTTCCCGGCATCGCCGGCATGGGTGAAGCGGCGCGACTGCTGGCGACAGACATCGACGGCGCGGCGGCGCAGATGAGCGCGCTCACCGCCCGGCTGCGGGACCGGCTGCTGCAGATCCCCGGCGTGACGATCAATACCCCGCCCGGCGGGGCCGCGCCGCACATCCTCAACGCCACGTTCTCCGGCGCGCGCGGTGAGACGCTGCTGCACCGGTTGGAGATGGACGGGATCTACGTCTCGACCGGATCCGCCTGCCATTCGCACCAACCCACGCCCAGCCACGTTCTGCTGGCCATCGGACGCACCCCCGAGGAAGCCGCCGCGAGCCTGCGGTTTTCCGTCAGCCGGTCGACGACGGCGGCAGAGATCGACGCGGCCGCCGCGGCCGTCGACGCGGCCGCCTCGGAGCTGCGCGCGCTGAGGCGATGAGCGATTTCCTCATCCGCTACGGCGAGATCGCGCTGAAGGGCCAGAACCAGGGCTTCTTCATCGACACGCTGCGGCGGAATCTGCTGCGGGCGGTGGACGATCTCGGTCCCGCGCGGGGCAAGGCCTCGTTCGGCCGCATCCTCCTCAGCGTGGAGGGGGATCCCGGCGACGCCGCCAACCGGCTGCGCCGGGTCTTTGGCGTCGTGTCCTTCAGTCCGATTGCGGTCGTGCCGCCCGTACAATCCGACATCGCCGACGCGGCGGTGTCGATGACCGCCACGGTCCTGCGCGCGTCGCCATCGATCCGCACGTTCAAGGTCGACGTACGGCGGGCCGATAAGCGGTTCCCACTCCCCTCGATGGAATCCGCCAGTGCCGTCGGCGCCGCGATCGGCCGCCGCTTTCCGCAACTGGCGGCGCGGATGAAGCAGCCCGACCTGCTGGTTCGCATCGACATCCGGGAGCACGCGTACGTCTCCACCCAAACGATCCCCGGACCGGGCGGGCTGCCCACCGGGACGGGCGGGCGGGTGCTGGCGTTGATCTCCGGCGGGTTCGACAGTCCCGTCGCGGCCTGGCTCGCGGCGCGGCGGGGGGTAAGCCTCGCCGCCGTGCACTTCCACAGCTTCCCGTTCACCAGCGAACGCGCCAAAGAGAAAGCGGTGGACCTTTGCAAGATCCTCGCCGGGTATACCGGAGGGCTCGATCTCTGGGTCGTGCCGTTCACGGATGTGCAGCGCGCGATCCAGCAGCAGGTCGCAGAACCGATGCGGATCATCGCGATGCGCCGGATGATGATGCGGATTGCGGATATCCTCGCATCGAAACTGCGCGCGCGAGCCCTGGTCACGGGGGAGAGCCTGGGACAGGTGGCCAGTCAGACGGTCGAATCGATCGCCGCCATCAATGCCGCCACACGCCTGCCCGTCCTGCGCCCGCTGATCGGCTGGGATAAAACCGAGATCGTTGCCAAGGCGCAGGCGCTGGACACGTACGAGATCTCCGCCCGCCCGTACGAGGATTGCTGCAGCCTGTTCGTCCCGCCCCACCCGCGCACACAGCCGACCCTGGAGGAAGCGGAGGCTGCCGAATCCGCCCTTGACGTCGCCGGACTCGTTCTCGACGCGGCATCGCACGCCGCCGTCGTCCGAGTGGGCGGACGCTCCACGGCGCCGGCGGCGGCGGGGTCCTAGCCTTCGTCCTCCGTGCCGGCCGCGACCCAGCTGCGCGCGGCGTCCGAGACGCCGTGGGCGGTCTTCTCCCACACCAGCGTACCGGTCATCGCGCGGCGCACGTAGCGGACGCCGGCGATCACAGCGCACAGCGGCGTCAGCACGGAGAACCCGGCGAAGCGCACCAGCAGCATCAGCGCGTCCAGGAACCGGCCGCGGGTGGCCCGCAGCGCACTGACCAGGAGGACCGCCGACCCCCCGACCCAGACCAGCCGGGTCAGCCACCAGGGCAGCTGAAGATACAGCACCAGACTGCCCAGCAGGCGCGGAACGCCAAACAAGTTGCTGGTGACCATGCTCATGGCGAAGATCAGGGATCCGGTGAGGAAGAGCACCATGTCCAGCCGCCTGAACACGCCCGTGCGGCCGAACACGATCGCCGGCAGATGCTCCCCCAGACAAAACATCCCGCCTTCCACCCAGCGGGTGCGCTGGCGGACGTATTCGCGCAAGGTGGAAACGGCTTCTTCCCACACGACAGCATCCTCGCAGTACATGATCTCCCAGCCGGCCAGCTGCAGCCGCATCGAGAGATCGACGTCTTCCGTCAGCGCCTCCTCGTTCCACCCGCCCGCGTCGGCGAGCGCCTCGCGGCGCAGCAGCAGACCGTTGCCGACAAACGTGACCATCCCTCCCATGATCTGGCGCGCCAGCTGCACGGCATGGAGGAACAGACGGTACTCCTCATCCTGTTTGCGCGTCAGCTGGTTCTGCATGCTGTTGTAGATGGCCCGCCGCCCCTGCACCCCAGCCACCCGCTCGTCGGACAGCCGGCTGAGCATCAGGCGCAGGTAATCCGGCGCCACGCGTGCGTCGGCATCGAAGACCGCGATGAGGTCCCCCCGGGCCCGCGACGTGGCCAGGTTCAGCGCCGCGGCCTTCCCAATGCTGCGCTCTCCCGTCCGCAGCACGCGGATCGGAAGTTCGGCTGAGAGGCGGGCCAAGACCGCACCGGTGCCGTCGGTGGACCGATCGTCGACGACGATCACCTCGTACCGCGGGGCCCCCGAGCTGCCGGCGAAGTCCAATGCGCAGAGGCCGCGCAGGGTCGGCGCGATCACGGATTCCTCGTTCTTGGCGGGCACGACGATGCTCACGAAGTGATCGTCTGGGGACACCGCCACCGATCTGGCGCGGGAACGGAAGAACGTTCCGACCACCAGCAGCAGCGTGCCGTAGAGGCCGACCACCAGCAGCAGGGCCTGCAGCCAGGCAAGATCGATGCGCAGGTACTGCAGCCACGTCAGGTCCCGGTAGCGGATGCTCGACGCGGTGGCCACGACCCAGATCAAGGCCAGCAGGACCAGCACCAGGTGCCGGGCGGACCGCGGTTTGGCCTCCATCTACGATCCCACCGGTACGGATGAGGCCAGATCGCGAAGCGCCGTCACATACGGAGGGTAGGCGACTCCCCGCTCGGTGACGATGGCGGTGATGAGATGGTGCGGGGTCACGTCGAACGCCGGATTGAGCGCGGCGGTCCCTTCCGGGGCGATCCGCACGCCGGCCACGTGCGTCACTTCCTCCGGCGCGCGTTCCTCGATTGGAATAGCCGCTCCGTCCGGAATCCGGAAATCGACCGTCGACAGCGGCGCCGCCACGATGAACGGAATCTCGTGCGCACGGGCCAGCACGGCCAGGGTGTACGTCCCGATCTTGTTGGCGGTATCGCCGTTGGCGGCGATACGATCGGCACCGACGATGACCCGGTCCACCAAGCCACGGCTCATCAGATGTCCGGCGGCGTTATCGGTGATCAGCGAGGCGTTCAGCCCGTGGCGCTGCGCCTCCCAGGTGGTCAGGCGCGCCCCCTGCAGCACCGGCCGAGTTTCACTGGTGATCAGCGAGATCTGCTTGCCTTGCTCGTGCGCAGTCCGCACGATGCCGAACGCCGTGCCGTAGTCCACCGTCGCCAGACTGCCGGTATTGCAGTACGTCAGGACCCGCTCGCCGGGGCGGATCAGCACCGCGCCGAACCGCCCGATCGCCCGATTGGCCCTGACATCTTCGGCCGCGATGGCATCGGCCTCGGCTTTCAGTGCGTCGATGAGGTCGGCGGGAGCGGCATCCGGAAGACTGACGAACACGGCGAGCATACGCTCGAGGGCCCAGCGCAGGTTTACCGCCGTCGGGCGTGCGCCAATCAGTTCCGCCGCGATCTGGCGCATCCGGGCATCGAACTCGCCCCGTGACACCGAGCCGTGCTCGAGGGCGCCGAGCACCATTCCAAATGCCGCGGCCGCCCCGATGGCCGGCGCGCCCCGCACGCGCATGCGTCGGATCGCCTCGATGACGTCCCGGTAGGAGCGGCAATCCACGGTACGCTCATCGTGCGGGAGGGCGGTCTGGTCGATGAGGTGCAGCACGCCGTCCTCCCACCAGAGCGTCCGCAGCATACGGTGGCCCTAGTGTCCCGGCTCGCCGCGGAGCCGGCGGGTGACCTCCTCAGCACTCAGCCCGTACACGGTCGCGATCTTGTCCCGGCCGCGCAGGCCGCGCGTGAGGTGAATGCGGGAGGGTGAAATGCCCAAGGTGCCGGCCAGCAGGCGTCGCACGGCGTCGTTGGCGCGATCGTCAAGCGGGGGGGCGGCGGTGCGAACCTGCAGGCGCCCGCTTCGCCATCCGGCGATGCCCTCCTGGCGGGCGCGCGGAGTCACCCGGAGGGAAACGATAACCCCCGCAGATGGTGCAGTCGTCAACGCGACGTTACTCGAGGGGGAATAGCCGCTGGTCGTCCTCTGAGCCCATGTCCGCCGTGATCACGATATGACTCGGCGTGAACAGGAAGATCTCTTCGCCCACCCGCAGCAGGTGCCCATCCAGCGCATAGGTGACGCCGCTGGTGAAGTCCACGATGCGTCTGGCCAGATCGTCGCGGGAGCCCTGCAGGTTCACGACCACCGGTCGCCGCAGCTTGAGGTAGTCGGCGGCGGCCCGGGCGTCGTCAAACGTCTTGGGCTGCAGGACTACGATCTCTTGCTGTTTCTGGGCGTGGAGACTGAGCACCTGAGCCCGGCGGCCTCGCGGCTCCCCATTGCCGCCGTCGGGTTCCGTGCCGTTCTCTTCCTCGTACTGCTCGCTGAAGCCGAGAAATGACATCAACCGCTGCATGCCGCCCATCTCGGGCACCCCCTCGAATCTCCCCTCCTCTCCCTGGTCGGACGTTCCTCTCCCGTTTAGAGAGAGTACCACATGGGTGGCCTGACTTCCTTGAGATAGGACCATGGCGGGCTCGGGGGCGGCCCTCGCTTCGAGTCGGGCGGCCCGGATCATCTGCAGGCCTTACGCTCCCCTTCGCTCCCGCCTGCCGAGCACGACACGAAGACTACTACCTTCGCATCCTCCTCCGAAACCTGGGTGCGCTGGTGCGCTCTCTTCACGGCCTGCAAATTAGTTGCCGCCCTCCAACCTCCGCTCGGACCGCCCCGCTCGCCCGCTATGTGCAACGTGAGCGAAGGCTTCCGGCTTGTACAATGCGAACTGGAAATTTCGTGGACCAGCAGCTCTTCTCGAAGCTTTACCGACGGGCGTCTGATATTCGTCGTTCCGCTCAAGCTAACAGAGATCTCGATCCTTGGTTCCGCAGTCTACCCAATTATCCGCCAGTTCTCGGATTCGGTCTCCCCACAATCGAACAGAGAGTTGCCGTAATAACGATCGGACTCAACCCCAGTGTAGAAGAATTCGTAGGATCGCTACCGACGGACGATGACCCTGTAATTCAGCATGAGGCTCAATCGCACTATTTCGAGAAATGTCCCTACAAATGGTTCGGCCCCGCAAGTGACTTTCTGAAGGAAGCCACTGCAGGCGAGATCGACTATGCAGGGGATCGGCGTGCAATGCACTTGGATCTCTTGCCGCTGGCTACACACCCCTTCGACTGCGTCTATGACAAACAGGCCAACGTTGCACAACGCATAGCGGCCGTCACTGTCGTGCGCAAGTCCGTCGAACAGATACTGCTGCCACTGCTTCTCTCCGTGAACCAGCCAAGCCTGAGGCTGGTCTTGTTCGGTTTTCGTCCAAACATACAGGGCGGCGCGGACAAGGGCAGTCGAACGATGAAGGCCGTTCTGGGTGGCGACCGACTGTTCTGCTTGGAGAAGAGCGACGATGAGGGCCCAGTCTCCTTGGGCTATGGGCGACTCTGCGCGGGTCACCCATTGCTCAAAGGTGGCCCGCAGCTTCGGAAGCTTCCGATCGTCTTCTCTTCGCGCGGTCCCAGCAATCGTACAGCCTCACGTCATCTTCCGGATGCGGGTAGAAGAATACGTGCTCTTGGTTGGCTCTGAGACGCGACGACAGGAGACACTCTGCAGAGTTTGAAGCCTTTGATCTCCCCGAGAGTTACTTTGTAGGGTGACTGGCTACGTCATATACTTTCAAGACCTCGTCACCGAAGTGGTTGATCACCTTGACCGCGATCTTCCCGGTTTCGGGGGGATCGAAAGGCCGGCTAACGGTCCGATAGAGGGTTTCCCAGGCAGACTCGTCGATATCGGCTGCGGATAGCCCGCTTCAGTTTCTTACACCGCTGACCTCAAAGACCCAACTTGTGCACAGTCTTGAACTCCGGTTCGGTCCAGACCGTACCGAATACTTCCGCCTCGTATTGGTTGTGAGCGCGGCAGCGCAGCTCGATGTTGTCGATCGTCGCCTTTCCTCCTGCGCTGTAGGGCTCGACGTGATGGAACTCAAGAAAGGCCTTCTCCGAGCAGCGGCGACCGTTTTGTGCCACAAAGGCGCACTGGCCCTCGTCTCGCACCCAGACCGCGCGCCTGACCCTGGCCGGGATATGCCGGGAGTTTCCATTCGCATCTTCCTTCTCGCTAGTTCGGGTTCCAACGGCGAACTTCTGTTTGATCACCTCCTTCAGCAGCAGCGATACCGCGCGGCCCATGATCTCTCCGAGGTCTCCATCAGGAATCTGATGGCGCAACAGATCTTGGAGTTGCCGCAGCTTTGCGTATGTCTCTCCACTCGCCGTAAACACCACCTTGTAACGCTGTGGCGCCAACGGAACCACCGTGGGGCGTGCAACTGGCAAGGCGATCTCGGCCTGCGTGGGTGCAACCTCGGTAGGTTTCAACAACTCCTGGGTCGGGCTGCAAGCGGAACGCGCCCGGGCCACGGGAAGCATGCGGACAGAAGAGGGAACCGCCGGTTTGGGCCGCAGGGAGGCGATGAGTTCCTCCACCTGATTCTTGCTCTTGTGTGTCGCGGCCACTAAGAGCTCCCGGTGGTTCGACGGGGTCAACTCCGCCGCCAGGAGCAGCACGGTAGTCAGGTTGACGGATCCCTCGGCCAACAGCGTCAGGATGACCGGATATCTCCGAGCCGCCCGCGCGACCTCGACTCGACGATAGGCGGCTGACTCGGAGAAGTGGAGGACCTGAGTGCAGTAGACAAACAAGCGAGAGCAGCCTTCGGCGAGATAGAGGCGTCGCTCGTCGAGCACCGCCAGGTGAGCGATGAGGGCTGCCGTCGCTTC
>DASXUC010000102.1:0-4255 GCA_036505015.1 bacterium
CGCGCGATCCGGGCCCTGCACGCCGGCGATTCCTATCTGGAGCCGCGCGTAGCATCCAAGGTGCTGGCCGAGGTGAGCGCCCCCCGGCGCTCCACCGCGCTGAGCCGGCGTGAGCGCGAAGTCTTGAAAATGGTTGCCGACGGCCGGTCCAATAAACAGATCGCCCGCGCCATGAAGATTACCGAGCGGACGGTGAAGTTCCACATCACCTCGATCCTCAACAAGATGGGGGCGGAGAACCGCGCGCAGGCCGTCGCCCTCGCCGCGCAGCGGGGTCTGCTGTAGCCATCCGGCGTCATGACGACCTGGTTTCCCCTGGCCATTTGGACAGGTCCATCCGCGCAATGCGGGCACAGCCACGTCTGCGATGCTCATATTAGGGACAGTGAAGATCGGGAGGTTGTGATGCGACTGCAGGGACAAGTGGCGTTGATTACCGGAGCCTCGAAGGGCCTGGGCCGGCAGATTGCGCTGCGCTACGCGGAGGCAGGGGCGAAGTTGATCCTCGTTGCACGCGGCGAGCCGGCCCTGACGGAAGCCGCAGAACAATTAGCCTCCCGTACAGAGGTGCTGGCGATTGCCGCCGACGTGAGTGAAGATACGGAGGGGATCGCGCAGGCTGCGCTGGATCGCTTCGGCCGTGTGGACGTGCTCATCAACAACGCCTCGGACATCGGTCCCAGCCCGATGCCGGCACTGGACGCGTATCCATGGGACGCGTTACTCCACGTGTTTAGGGTGAACACTGTCGCTCCGCTGCACCTGATTCAACTGTTGCTTCCGCAGATGAAATCACGAGGCGAGGGCGTGATCATCAACGTGACTTCCGATGCCGGGGCCGTGGCGTATCCGGGGTGGGGCGGCTATGGCGCGAGCAAGGCCGCCCTGGAACATATTTCACGCGTCCTGGCGGCCGAGCTGGAAGGCACGGGGATCAGGGTCTACGTGGTTGATCCCGGCGACATGGACACGGAGATGCACCGGCTGGCCGAGCCCGGCGTGGATCTCTCGCACCTCCCGGGACCCGAGGTGCCGGCGCCGGCGTTTGTGTGGCTGGTGGAGGAGGAGACGGCGCCGTTCGGCAGGTTCGAAGCGCTCAAAATGCTGCAAGCGAGCAAGCGAGCAAGCGAGCAAGCGACGGAGTTGACACCGCGGTGAGTTCGACCGTGCCGGTCATCGAATTCACGCTTCCGCCGGAGCTGGAGGCGCACGAGCCGCCCGAGGCGCGGGGACTTACGCGCGACGGGGTCCGTATGCTCGTGGCATCCCGGGACAGCGACGAGGTCACCCACGCCCGCTTCTCCGATTTTCCGGATTTCGTGCGGGCCGGCGATGTCGTGGTCGTTAACGTGTCGGCCACCCTGCCCGCGGCGCTCACCGCCACGCGGGCCAACGGCACCGAAGTGGCGCTCCACCTGTCCACCCGGCTGCCGGCGGACCTGTACACCGTCGAGTTCCGTAAGACCACTGTCTCGGCCGGCGAGACGATGACACTGCCGGATGGCGGTACCGTGATGGCACTGGTTCCATCCGCGCCCGGGTCACGGCTGTGGGTCGCCCGCCTGGATCTCCCCCTGCCCGTGTTCGAGTACCTCGAGCGCTGGGGCCGCCCGATTGCGTATCCCTATGTGCACGGGACGTGGTCGCTGGAGTCGTACCAGACGGTCTATGCGGCTGTGCCTGGATCGGCGGAGATGCCGTCGGCCGGCCGCGCGTTCACTCGGGAGATCCTGGACCGCCTCTTCCTCAAGGGTGTGACGGTGGCTCCGCTGGTGCTGCATACCGGCGTGGCGAGCCTGGAGTTCAATGAGCCGCCTTACGAAGAGTACTATGAGGTGCCCGTCGAGACCGCCGACGACATCCGGACCGCGAAAGCGCGAGGCGGCCGGATCATCGCGGTCGGCACCACGGTGGTCCGGGCACTGGAAAGTTCCGTAGACGGACGCGGGCGGCTCATCGCGTCACGAGGATGGACCGACCTGGTGATCGCCGACAGCCGTCCGCTGGGCGTCGTCGACGGCCTGCTCACCGGTTTCCATGAGCCCAAGGCGACCCACCTGGCGATGCTCGAAGCGGTTGCCGGACGCGATCGCATCGAACGAATCTACCGCATTGCCCTGGACTCCGGATATCTCTGGCACGAGTTCGGCGATCTCAATCTATGGCTCCCCGGTGAACCTTTCCGGTCCGATCCTCGTTAAACTGTACGAGACGTTGGTCGTTCGTCGTTGGTCGTAGCCCCGAGTGATCGAAGGAGGAATTCTGGTGCCTGCCCGCTGGTCGGTCTTACTACTCATCCTTGTTTCTGTGCTTTCAGCCGCGCTACCGGCGACCGCAGCGGCGCAGAGCAGCCCCCAGCGTTTCGTCATCGTGTCCGCGGAGTCGCAGGTTACGTATCGCGTGGACGAGACGCTCTTCAACGAAGGCAACCGTCTGAATACGGCCGTTGGCACGACCCGCTCCATCAAAGGTGAGATCTCGATCGATCGAGCCAATCCCCGCGCCAGCCGGATCGGAACGATCACCATCGACATCAGCACGTTCGAATCCGACAGCCCGCGGCGGGATGCCGCGATCCGCCGGTTCTGGCTCGAATCGAGCCGATTTCCCATCGCGGAATTCGTCCCGATCACTTTGACCGGTCTGCCGACAACCTATACCGACGGGCAGGAGTTGCGCCTGCAGGTGAGCGGGAACCTCAAGGTCCGCAATGTCGTCAGGCCCAACACTCTCTTTGAGACCGTGCTGAAGCTGACCGGCAACACACTGACCGGCACCGCGGCGACGCGGGTCCTGATGACCGACTTCGGGTTCAACCCACCGTCGTTGGTCTTCCTGCGTGCCGAAAACGAAGTCCGCCTGGAGTTCAAGTTCGTCGCCAGACCCTGACGCCGCGTAGTTATACTTGAGGTTGTGTCTGAGTCCGCCATCTCCGTCTCCAATTTGTCCAAGACGTTCCATGTGCCCGAGCGCGAAGCCGGCCTTGCCGCGGCTCTGCGGAGTCTATTCCGCCGTAAGCACCGTGAAGTGAAGGCGGTCGACGCCATCTCGTTTGCGGTCGCGCCCGGAGAAGTGGTGGGGTTCCTCGGTCCCAACGGCGCCGGCAAGACGACGACGCTGAAGATGCTGTCCGGCCTTCTCTATCCGACCGCCGGGGACGTCCGCGTGCTGGGTTTCGTCCCCTCCCGCCGCGAGCGAGCGTTCCTATCCCAGATCACGCTGGTGATGGGCCAACGCAACCAGCTCGTCTGGGATCTGCCGGTCGTCGACTCGTTTGACCTCAACCGCGCCATCTATCGGATTCCGACCGCCGACTTCGTTGCCACCCGGGATGAATTCGTCGAGCTGCTGGATCTGCGGGACTTGCTGCAGAAGCCGGTGCGCAACCTGTCATTGGGCGAGCGGATGAAAGTGGAGATCGCCGCGTCGCTGCTGCACCGGCCGCGCGTACTGTTCCTGGACGAGCCGACGATCGGGCTGGACGTGACCATGCAGCGCCGAATCCGCAGTTTCCTGGCCGAGTACAATCGCAGGACGGGCGCGACGGTCCTGCTGACCAGCCACTACATGGCCGACGTGGAAGCGCTGTGCCGGCGCGTCATCGTCATCCACCGTGGGCGGATCCTCTACGACGGGGACCTCGCGGCGCTCGTCGGCCGATTCACCGCCAGCAAAACCATTGGTGTGACCCTGGAAGATGGCGCGGCCGATCTGTCCAGTTATGGAGAGGTAGTCGGGCGCGACGGCGGGCGGGTGATGCTGCGCGTGCCGAAGGCCGACGCCACCCGCGTCGCCGCGGCGCTGTTGGGCGCGTTGCCGGTGACCGATCTCACCATCGAAGAACCGCCGATCGAAGACGCCATCGAGCAGGTCTTCGCCCAGGAGGCGTGACGATGCGCCCCTGGCTGGACTTCTACTGGACCAATATGAAGATGGCCATCGCCAGCCAGTTCCAGTACCGCGTCGCCAACTACTTCTACATGATCGGCATGATCGCCGAGCCCGTGGTCTACCTGATCGTCTGGTCGACCGTCGCCACGGCGCAGGGCGGCAGCGTCGGCGGGTTCACCCCGGGGGCATTCGCCGCCTACTACATCGTGTGGACGCTGGTCCGCAACATGAACATCGTCTTCACGCCCTACGGGTGGGAATGGCGGATCCGCCGCGGGGAGCTCTCGGCGCTGCTGCTGCGTCCGGTGCACGTGCTGCACTATGATGTGTCCTACTTCGCAGGCTGGAAGATCGTGGTCATCGT
>DASXUC010000103.1:0-1934 GCA_036505015.1 bacterium
CAACACCGGCAGAATCGTCTTCCAGTCGGCCTCCGCAAGATCGGTGTAGCGCCCACCGTTCAGCTGCTCGGCATCCAGGCGCCGGTAGGGATCGCGCGCGTAGATCGCCCCGCCGCTGGCGAGCGAGAACAGGTTGCCGCCGGGATAGGGCGTGTCCAGATCGATCACGGTCCCGTCGACGTCGAAGCCCACCCCGTTGAGGATGCAGAACCCGCCGCCGTCGAGCGGGTCGCCCGCCATGAACGATTCCGCCAGGTAATCGAGTGCGGTGCCGTTGATGACGACCCTCGGCCGGCCCACCGCGTTGATGAGCGGCCGGCCCGCCGCGTTGCCGAGGATGTAGATCTCGCCGCCCTTGGCGCCGTAGAGCAGCGTCTGGCCGACGTTCCCGTGCACGACGATCTTTCCAGACTTGACGATCTGGCCGACCTGGTCCTGGGCATCGTTGTGCACGATGACTTCCGCGCCGTCGAGCCCCGAGGCGAGGTAGTCTCCCGGACTTCCATACACGTCGAGATGGACCGGTTCTGCCAGCGGTCCGAATCCGCATCCGACAAACCGCTGGCCGCGCATCGCGAAGATGATGAACGACTTCCATCCCGCTTCGTTCGCGCGGACGAGGAACTGGGCGATGCTCTCGCGGCCTTCCGAAGGAAACTCCTGCGCGTCGACCACGAGGGTGTGGCCCGCGCGCGGCGGAGCAGCCAGCGCGCCTCGAGTGCTCCAATTGAGCCGGTGCCATGAGCCCGGCTGCCCGTCGAGCGCCGGTACGTCCCGCAGGATCCCGTAGACCGCGGTGTGCAGCATGGCGATGACCGATGCGCGCTTCTTGGTGCCGGTCGGCAGCCGCCTGTCGATTAAGTGCGTCAGTGACCGGAGACCGTCCGCCCGGGCAGACTCGCCGCGCTCTGCCTCCCGGCGGACCCCGGCCACCCAGTCCGTCAGCGCATCGTAGGTCATCTCCCGCAGGTCCAGGGCCGTGTCCATCGCGGGGCGGCGCGCCGGGCCGTTCGCACCTCCGGCGACGCGGATTACCGGCAGGTGGTGGACCTGTCCCGGCGGCGTCGTCACGGGCGTGCCGAACTTGTCCGTACACGTCAGGCGGCCCGACCGGTCGACCGTGAATATGAATGCGCCGCCGTCGGTATACGATCCGCCGCGGGCGTTCCAGTAGCGGTCGGCGACCGGGCAGATCCGCGCGTCCTCATGTGACAGGCTGGCCAGCGTCGCGTCGATGGCCTGCTTCTCCGAGGCGATGATGCCGATGCTGACCTCACCCTCCTGCAGCGCGAACACCTGCGGCCGCAGCATCGAAGTGTCCGTGATCCCCATCAACTGCCAGCCGCTCACTTCGCCGGGGCGAGGTGAGCGCCCTGAGCGAAGTCGAAGGGCGTCTCCGGTAAGGCTCCGCGCGACAATAAAGAACCAGGGACCATCCGGAGAGCCGTGGATGTGCGTCGACTGAATCGCCCGGTAGATCCGTTGCCGGGATTCCGGCAGCATCAGGAAATCGCGCTCGGTCGTCGGCGCCATCGCCTCGATCACGTACTCCGTGGGATAACCGTAGGTCCGGCTCCAGAGATCGAAGAGCAGCACGGAAACCTCAGTATCCGTCAGAAACAGCGGGTAGAGATGCCGCTGCGCCAGATACTCGCTGACGGCGTGGTAGTTCGCAAAGTCCCCATTGTGCACGAGCGCGACGTCGAGGGCGGCGAACGGGTGCGCTCCGCCGGGATGCCAGACCCGGCCTTTCGTCGGGTAGCGCTGGTGGCCGATCCACACCCGCGCCGTGACGTCCTCCATCCGATAGTAGCGCAGGGCCTGTTCGGCATAGCCCACGATCTTGAGCACGAGCATGTCGCGGCCGTAGGAGACGACGAACGCCTTCATGCGCCCGCCGCCGTACAGCGCGGCGTTCAGCCGGAACGCCCACT
>DASXUC010000104.1:0-13086 GCA_036505015.1 bacterium
GACGTTGGAGGGCGGCAACCACTTGGCAGGCCGTTAGTTAAGGATCGTCGCAGCCGTGTAGCGGAGAGCGGTACAGCCCGTAGTGTTCGGTCGCATATTGGCAGGCGAGCGTGGAAAGGAATATGAGGCCTGCGGATAATCGGGGCCGCCCGACTCGGAGCGAGGGGCCGCCCCCGAGCCGTCGGCCGCCGCTGCCATCAGATTGATCCACTGCCACGACGAGGCCTGCAGTCAGCGCCTGACGACCTGGTTGGGGGTCAGGCGAAAGGTATTGGCGCCGATGGAGAGGTTCACGATTCCGCTGGTGGAGTCGATCAGGATCCCGGCGACGCTGTTTTCGATGAACGTGTTCGCATTGATGGTCACGTTGGCCAGCTGAAACTGGCCCGGACGGGCCAGGCGGATCCCGACCCGGCACGCGGCGAACGTATTCCCGCTGATCGTCGCCCCGCGCAAATCCGCGGTGCTGGCATCCCGCCCCCCCAGCCGGATGCAGGCCGACGCGCCGGCCGAGGGACCGGGGCTCCCGCGGGCCGGTGAGAAGACGTTGCCGTCAACGGTGAGCTCCGTGACGTCGTCGAGGGCGGCGAGTCCCTGCAGGATGTTGCCGCCGATTTTGTTGCCGCTGACGCGTACCCGGTCCACCCCCCACAGGATGATGCCGATGCGATCGGGGCGGTCGCTGCTGATTTGGAAGTCATTGTCGGCGATGATGATGTCGCTGGCTCTGGCCCTCGTCGGGAACTGCGCCTGGTCCGTCTTGGTAATCGAGATTCCGCCGAAGACGTCCCGCGCCACGTTCCGCCTGAACTGGTTGCCGGAGACCGACCGTGTCGCCGGGCCGTCGAGTTCCATCTTCAAGGCCCACTGCGCGCCGGTGATCGTGTTGTCCTGCGCAATGGAGTTGCTGGTGCCCGCGAAGTTGATGCCCACCCGGCGGATGCGTTGAAACACGCTCTGCTCGACGAGGATCCGCGCATTGTCCCGGTACAGGTAGATGCCGTCTCCGGCCATGTCCCGCACGATGAGGCGTCTGATCTGGACGCCCGTGGCGGACACCAGCATCACGCCGTGCATGTGCTGGCTCTCCCGGCCGTCCTTCGTCTGCGGCTGTCCCGCGCGGCTCCCGTCGAGTGTGAAATTCTCCAGCCGGATGTTCGCCGAACTTCCCTCGCACCACGACTCCCGCGGATCGCAGGTCGCCAGCAGCCACGCCGTGTCCTGACCAGGGGGAACCGCATCGAGCCGGATCACGGAGCCCGCCCCGCTGCCGATCACCGCAGTATTGGAATGCACGCGCAGCACGTAGGGGTAGTACCGGTCACCTTTGGGGGGCGACGTGACTCGAAACGTTCCGGCGGGAATGGTAACGGTTCCGCCGCCGGCGCTGCCGACGGCATCAAGGGCGCGCTGGATGGCGCTCGTATCGTCGGTCAGCCCATCGCCGCGCGCCCCTGTACTGGTGATGCTGACCGTGACGCCCGGGGCTGCGGCGACGGTGCCCACCGCGGACATGCACGCGCAGACGGCAAGCGCGACCGGCAGGAGTCTCATCATCATAGTCCTACGAGGCCGCGCCGGCCCGGGTTCCCCCGGCCGGAACGCGTCCCATCGCTACCGCAGCTCAAGTTCGGACGAGTCGCCGACGTTGATGCGTCCGGGGCGTCCCTTTACGACGGCGTGCTCCCCCACGAGGGAGTGCTCCAGCAGGGCGCCGTCGACCAGCGCGTTGGCGTTGATGATCGAGTCACGGATCACCGAGTTGCTCACCCGCGCGCCCTCGGCGATCGACACATGCGGACCGATCACCGACCCCTGCAGGATGGCACTAGGGCTGACGTATGACGGCGGCAGGACGATGGAGCCATCGGTCCACGCCGGCGGAGTCGACGCTTCAAGCAGATCG
Organism: bacterium; assembly: GCA_036505015.1. Taxonomy (GTDB): domain Bacteria; phylum Sysuimicrobiota; class Sysuimicrobiia; order Sysuimicrobiales; family Kaftiobacteriaceae; genus DASXUC01. The sequence continues at coordinate 1,907 of DASXUC010000104.1, forward strand.
CGGTTGGCCTCCAGCAGCGACTCGGCGGTTCCGCAATCGTACCAGTGCTCGATCGGGAACACGGCCATACGCTCGCCGGCGTCGATCATCACCTGCAGCCCGTCGGCGAGCCAAAACTCTCCGCGCGCCTGGCGGCCTTCTTCCACCAGCCGTTCCAGCGCCGCCCGCAGCGACCGTCCTTCCTTGATGAAGTAGGCGCCGATCACGGCGAGGTTCGAAGGGGGGTCGGCAGGTTTTTCCACGAGCCGGCGGACGTATCCATCGCCGTCCAACTCCACCACGCCCAGGCGCCGGGGATCGGTTACCTCTTTCACCCCAACCAGAGACTCCCGGCCGTGAAGAAAGCCGGCCAGATCGCCGCGCACGATCGTGTCCCCAAAGATGATCAGAATGGGACTATCGTCGAGAAACTCCCTTGCCACGTACACGGCGTGTCCATTCCCCAGCGGCTCGCCCTGCGGGATGAAGTGCGTGCGCAGGGTCCCGTAGCGCTCGCGCACGTACCCCTCGATCTTCTCGCCCAGATACCCGACGACCAGAACCACCTCGTCGATGCCGACCGTGACGAGCTCGTCGATGATGTGGGCCAGGATCGGCTTGCCGGCGACGTGCATCAGCGCTTTGGGTTGGGTGTGGGTATGGGGCCGCAGCCGCGTCCCCATCCCCGCCACCGGAATGATCGCCCGCATCTCAGTTGGCTCCCTGCCCGTGCAGCACCAGGCCGACCGTTTTCACGACGCACCGCAGATCCGCCAGCGGCGACAACTGCCGCACGTAGCGTTCATCGTAGCCGACCTTCTCCTCCAGCGTGATCGCGTCGCGCCCTTCGACCTGCGCGAGACCGGTCATGCCGGGCCGGACCCGGTCGATCCCGCGCTCCCGCCGCATGCGGATCAGATCGTCTTGATTGTAAAGCGCCGGGCGCGGGCCGACCAGACTCATCTCGCCGCGCAGCACGTTGACGAACTGCGGGATCTCATCCAGCGTCAGCCGGCGCAGCACGCGGCCCACCCGGGTCGTGTATCGACGGCGCTGCTCGTCGCTGACCGCGTGGGACGGCAGATCGGGCGTCCCGGACCGCATCGTGCGGAACTTCCAGCACATGAAGGGCCGGCTCCAGCGGCCGATCCTATGCTGGCGGAAGATGATGGGGCCCGCCGAGTCGGCGGCGATCGCCGCCGCGATGAGCAGCCACAGCGGACTCAGCACCAGCAGGGCGGCGGCGGCAGCGACCACATCGATCAGCCGCTTGACCGGTGGATACCAGCCTCCCGGCTCCGCGCGGCTGTGCAGGGCTGGATCGTTCAGCGTGGCCATCGCGTCTCGTCACGTCGCCGCATGCGTAGGCTACCAGCGGATCGCCCCGACCCCGGGGGACCGCCGCAGCGCGGCCGCGAGTTCCTCCTTGATCCGCTCCAGGCCCTCGGCCGATGTCGCTTCGGCCCGGACGACCAGCGCGGGCTGGGTGTTGCTGGCGCGGATCAATCCCCACCCGTCGCCGAACAGGACCCGCGCGCCGTCGACGTCGATCACCTCGTGGGTGCGTTTGAATTGCTCCGTGATGCGCGCGACGACGTCGAACTTCACCGCATCCGCGCAGTCCACCCGGATCTCCGGCGTCGCGTAATACTTCGGCACGTCCGCCACCAGCGCCGACAGGGGCCGGTCGGTGGACGAGAGGATCCGCAGCAGCCTGGCCGCGGCGTAGACGGCGTCGTCGTAGCCGAAGTATTCGTCCGCGAAGAACATGTGCCCGGACATCTCGCCGGTGAAGACGGCCCCGAGCTCTTGCATCTTGGCCTTGATCAGCGAGTGCCCCGTGCGGTAGAACATCGGCTTGCCGCCCAACCGCGCGATCTCCTCGTAGAGCGCCTGCGAGCACTTGACCTCGACGATGCCTACCGTGCCGGGATGCTTGGGCAGGATCTCGCGCCAGAACAGGATCATCAGGATGTCGCCCCACAGGATGGTCCCCTGATCGTCGACGACGCCGATGCGGTCCCCGTCGCCGTCCAAGGCGATGCCGGCATCGGCCTGTTCAGTTCGCACGGCGGCGATGAGGTCGCGCAGGTTCGCGGGATCGACCGGGTCGGGGTGGTGGTGCGGAAACGTCGGGTCCGAATCGCAGTACAGGGGGATGACGTCGCAGCCTAATTCCCCCAGCGCCTGCGGCGCGATCACGCTCGCGGTGCCGTTGCCGCAATCCACCACGACGCGCAGCCGCCGCGGCCCTAAGACGATCTTCTCGCGCAGCATCGCCAGGTACGCCGGGACAATGTCGGCTCCGGTCACCCTGCCGGATCCGGAGACCGATGCGCCATCATCGGCGAGGCGGCGGATTTCCTGGATCTGCTCTCCGTACAGCGTGGCGAAGCCGTGAGCCAGTTTGAACCCGTTGAACTCGGGCGGGTTGTGGCTGGCCGTGATCATTACGCCGCCGTCGATTTCCCAGTGCACGCGGGCAAAGTAGAACACGGGCGTGATGACCGTGCCGACGTCGGTGACCCGGCATCCCGAGCCGGCCAGGGCATCGACCACGGCGTCACGGAGCGCGGGCGAACTTTCGCGGTTGTCGCGGCCCACGATCACGTCGGAAACGTCCGCGCGCCGGAGGAAGACCGCGTAGGCGCGCGCAATCGCCGCCGCGGTGCGCGGCGTGACCTCGGTCCCGGCGATGCCGCGGATGTCGTATTCCCGGAAAATTGTGGGATTCACGGCGTCTCCGGCGCCGGCGGCGGGGCCGGTGGAGGGGGAAGCAGTCCGATCTCCAGCCAGAACTCCCGCTGGATCACCCGGTAGCGCATCGACAGGCTGAAGCAGTCGCAGAGACGACTCTGCAGCAGCAGGTCCACCCGCTTAAAGCGCGTCGTGGTCACATTGTAATCGGCCAGCACCGTAAAGTACGCGTGTGGGGAAACGGCAAACCCACTGTCGGTGGACAGCCGCACCACGCGGGTGACGAGGTTGTACTGTGTGCCGATGCTCCAATGGTAGCGGTCGGCGACCTGCTGCCCGTATTCGCCGCGCACCGAGGTGGTGCCGTTGCGGAGGTGGAAGATCACGCCGGCGTCCCAGGTGGACTGCAGCCCGCTGATGCGGTCGCTGCGGTGGGCATAGTCGAGCACGACCCGGTTGGGCTGCCGTCGAGCGTCGAGGTTCTCGAACCGGAACGCGGATCGCCCGCTGACCGACGTCAGCGCAACGCGCAGGCGCAGCGTGGAGTTACTGTCGAGATGGTAGGCGAGCAGGCTCTCCGCGCGGGCGGCGGACAGCCGTGTGCCTGTCCCATAAAACGCATCCTGCCAGGACAGCGCCGCCTGCCACGTCAGATTCGGGGTCACCCTCACCGGCGGCACGTCGAGGGCCAGGCGATACTGAATGCGCGAAATCAGCGGACTCCCCCAGGTGTTGCGCAGCCACCCCGCCGTCAGCAGCGCCGACAGCGACGCGCCTGAGGAGCCGAGCGGATACTTGAGCAGCTCAGCCCCGCCCTGGATGGACAGCGTGCCGACCCGTCCGTAGAGGCGACCCGTACCTTTGCCGAGGGGAACCTCCGGCCCGTACTCGACCCACAGCCCCTCTCCAGGGCTGTAGCCGGCCCGCGGGAAACTCCGCGCGGTTCCCTCGGCGGTTCGCAGCGATACCGTCAATTGCGCCAGCGTGAACAGCCGAACCGATCCCAGCCACAGGGACGCCTGATGCGCGGTGAGGTGATCGCCCGGAATGATCTCCACTTGCGCAGCGGTCACGCGATACGCGGGCCGGTCCGGGTTGCAGGTCGTAAACGTGCCCCCCTCAACCTGGATCCGTGACGGCTCGGCCTGTAACCGCGCCCCGCGCACGTGCATCCCATCGACCGTGGTCGCCGCGGGGACGAGTTCCGCGCGCTTCGCCTGGAAGTCGTAGGTGAGCGTCTGCCCCTCCAACCGGCGGCCTTTCTCATCGATGAGGACCACCGGATTGCCCGTGGCCTGCAGCCGCTGCCCCTGCAGATCCACCACCGCCCGATCCGCCAGCACGGTCACGCCGAGGTGCCGGATCCGTACGTGCCCGGTCGCGTCGACCACTTGCTGCGCCTGATCGTAGACGATCTGGTCCGCCTCGATGACGATCGGTTGCTCCGGCGCAGGCTGCTCCTGCGCGGCGGCCGGCGCCTCGGCGAGGAGTATGGCGAGGGGGACGAACGCAGCGGCGACGATGACAAGTTGGAGCCGCCCGGCGAAGGACATCACTTATAGTGTCTTCCCCAGCCGGTGCGCTACCTCTTGCCTGGAACGCTGGACATATAATTGGAAGAACATGCAGATGTACCAGACGGCACATCGGGACGCGGCCGACGCCGTGCCGGGCACGGAACTCATTCTCGCCGGAAACGGGCCCGGAGAACTGGCGGGATGGATCCGTCCGACCGCGGAGGCCGTGCGCGCCGGCGGCGCGCACGTGCGCCTCACCCTGGCGCTGCTGCCCACGCAGTTCTCCGGCGGCGCTGAACTCGAGACGGTGCGGTCGTGGCGGCTCTTCGACCGCATCATCGCGCCGATGGAGGCGCTGCGCGCCGCCGCCGGCATCGGCTCACTCGACGTCCTGCCCGCGGCCGCCCTCGTGCATCTCGGCGGTGACCTCTGGCTGTCGTCGGCTCTGGCGTCGCATCTGGGGATTGCGGCCTGCGCGTTCAGTGAAACGACCCTCATCGCGTCCCGCCACAGCCGGTTTGACCGCATCTTCGTGCCGACCGCGGCGCACGCCACCGCCCTGCAGGCCCGCGGCGTGCCGCAGGCCAAGATTCTGATCACGGGCGATCCCCGGGCGGCCGGGCCGGCGCGGGCCCGCCGGGAGGCGAATTCGTCCGCGGCCGGTGCCGCCGGGGAGACCATCGCCCTGCTGGCCGGCAGCCGCGATCGGTTCTTCCGCGCCGCCCTGCCGATTTTCCTCGACATCGCCGGCGCGCTGGCCCGCATCCGGCCCAGGGCCTCATTCGATGTGATCGTCGCGCCGTTTGTGACCCGCCCCGCGCTGCGGGCCGCGCAGCACGACGCCACGCGGCGCCATCCCGCACTGCCGCTGCGCTGGGTGACCGGCGGTCCGTGGCCCGATCTGACGCGCACCACGCTGGCCCTCACGCTGCCGGGGAGTGTGACCATCGAACTGGCCGCCGGCGGCACCCCCTTCGCCGTCGTCGTTCCCATCGATCAGGTCGGGGTTGCGGCGGTAGAAGGACCGCTGGAGTGGATCGCGCGGCTCACCGGGCTGCACCGGCTGGTGAAACGGATCGCGCTGGAGCGGTACCGCCGGCGGTTCACGTTCTTGGCCCTGCCCAATCAGCGCGCCGGGCGGGAGGTGGCACCGGAATGGGTCGGGAGGTGGACCGCCGGCGACATCGCGAACCGTTTGAGCAGTCTGCTGGACGACCCGCAGGCGCTGGCCGACATGAACGCCACGTTGAGCCAACTGTATGTCGCTGACGCACCGGCCCCCTCGCGCATCGCCGGGGCCGCGTTGGAGCTCGCCCGATCCCCGCGGAGGGCCCGGGCATGAGTGTCATCCCCCATCCCCCGCGGTCCGGCGCCTGGCAGGCGGTGCTGCGCTTCGTGGCCCCCTACTGGGCGTTCGTCGCAGGCGGTGTGTGCTGTCTGCTGGCCATCGTAGCGCTCGAATTGTTCGTCCCCCGGTACCTGGGCGTGACGATCGACACCATTATCCGCACGCGCAGCCTGCAAACGCTCAACACCGCGGCACTGGTCTTCCTGGCGGTCTACGGGCTGCGCAGCCTGCTGCTGTACGGCCAGATTTCCTTCAGCTTCCTGATCAGCCACCGCGTCATCGCCGACATCCGGCAAGACCTGTTCGAGCGGGTGCAGCGGTGGTCGCTGGACCGGTTTGCGCGGTTCAGCAGCGGAGACCTGATCGCCCGGAGCCTGCACGACACGCAGGTCGTGCAGACGACGCTGCTCATCGGCGCGCTCGACTTCCTTGCCACGAGCCTGCTGCTGCTGGGGATCGTGGTGATGCTGTTCGTGGTGCAGTGGCGGCTGGCCATCCAGCTGTTGATCGTGATTCCCGTGCTGCTGAGTGCGGCCCGCCTGTTCGGCCGTGAGATCCAGCGCATCTCCCATCGCGCCCAGGAACGCATCGCCGACCTGGCCTCGCTGCTGCGCCAGACCTTCGGCGGGGCCCGCGTCATCCGGGCGTTTGTGCAGGAGTACCGGGAGATCGGGCGGTTCCGCCGCGAGAACGAGCGGGCGCTGCGCGACCAACTGCGTATCAGCCAGCTGGTGGCGGCGCAAGTCCCGCTGATCAGTTTTCTCACCGCGCTGGGGCTGGTCACCATGCTGTGGCAGGGAGGCCGGCTGGTGACCAATGGGACGATCACGGCGGGCGCGCTGGTATCGTTCCTGATCTATGCCAGCCTGGCCATCGAGCCGTCGGTGTCGCTGTCCCGGCTCTACAGCGCCACCCGCCAGGGCCTGGGCGCCCTTGAACGCGTGGTGGAACTGATGCGCGTCTCCGCGGGCGTGGCGGACGACCCTCACGCCGCTGACCTGCCGCAGATCGCGGGGCGCGTCGCGTTCGAGCACGTGTCCTTTGCCTACGCCGAGAACCGGTGGGCGCTGCGTGACCTGACGCTGGAGGTCGAGCCGGGCGAACGGATCGCCGTGGTCGGTCCCAGCGGGGCGGGCAAGACCACGCTGATCAACCTGCTCCCACGCTTCTACGATCCCGCCCGCGGACGCGTCACCATCGACGGCCACGACCTGCGCGCCGTCCGGCTGCGCACCCTCCGTCGCCAGATCGGTCTCGTCCCCCAGGAGACCATCCTCTTCGACGGCACCGCCCGCGAGAACATCGCCTATGCCCGGCCGGAAGCGCCGGACGAGGACGTGATCGCGGCGGCCGTGGCGGCCAACGCGCATGAGTTCATCGTGCAGCTGCCGGAGGGCTACGATACCCCGCTGGGCGAGGATGGCTTCGCGCTGTCGGGTGGGCAGCGCCAGCGGCTGGCGATCGCGCGGGCCATCCTGAACCGTCCCCGCATCATCATCCTCGACGAGGCCACCTCGGCGCTGGACAGCGAGTCGGAGGCGCTCGTGCAGGAGGCGCTGGACCGGCTGATGGAAGGCCGGACGACATTCATCATCGCCCACCGGCTCTCGACCATCCGGCGCTCGGACCGCATCGTCGTCTTGGACCGGGGCGGGATTGTGGAAGCCGGCCGCCACGAGCAACTGCTGGGCGCCGGCGGCCTCTACGCGCGATTGGCGCACCGGCAGTTTGAACCTACGGGATCGGGGATTGGGGATTAGGAGCTCCTGCACCGCGTAGCATGTCCGTCCAGGTCAGCGTCGTCGTTCCCACCTTCAACCGGGCGGATCTCCTCGACGCCTGCCTGCGGGCGCTGGTGGCGCAGACACTCAGCGCCGACCAGTATGAGATCATCGTGGCCGACGACGGCTCCACCGATCGGACGCCGGCCCTGCTGGCCGCGCACCACGAACGGTCGCCCCACATTCGTCCCCTGCCCCTCCCGGTCAACCGGGGCAGGAGCGCGGCCCGCAACGCCGCCATCCGATCTGCCGGGGGACGGGTCATCGTCTTTGTCGACAGCGATGTCATCGTCACCCCGGAGTTCGTCTTCCAGCACCTGCAGATGCACGTGCACTCCGGCCCGCGGATCGTGTCACGGGGTCCCGTGGTCAGCATCCCGGCGCCGGACGCCATTCCCGCGACGGTTCCCCCGCTCGCCGCGTCGCCGTCGCTGCTGAACACCGCCAACGCAGGGGTGGAGAAATCGGCGCTGATGGAAGCGGGCTTGTTTGACGAAGGGTTTCCCGGCTACGGGTGGGAAGATTTCGAGCTCGGCCAGCGCCTTGCCGCCCTCGGCCTGCGCCGCGTGTTCTCCCGGCAGGCGGTCGCGTTCCATGTCGAACCCGACCCCGCGGTGCAGGAGGTCGGAAGCGCACTGCGCAAGGAGGAAGAACGGGCGCGCAGCGCGGCGTATTTCTTGCGCAAGCGCCCGAGCTTCGAGACGCGGCTGCTGATCCAGCTGACACCGCTGCACCGGGCCGCGTACTGGATCCAATCCGGCGGAGGAGCGATCGGATCCGACAACGCGCGCCGGGTGGTGGTCGGTCTCCAGCGCGCCGGCCTCCGCGGTCTCGCCGCCCTGGCGTTCCGCGGGGTGTTGAACCGCCATTATCTCCAGACCCTGCGGGCCGAGCTGAAGCGGCGGCCGGAGCAGCCATGAGCCAGGAGGCTCCGCTGTCGGCGGCGGAGAAGAAATCGTGATGCTCGATTTCAGCGTCATCATCCCCACCTACAACAACCGCTCCGCGCTGAGCAGAACACTGCCGGCCCTGCTGGCCCAGCAGTTCCCACGCCGGCGCTACGAAATCATCGTCCTGGATGACGGCTCCACCGACGGCACACGGGAATTCGTAGACTCCCTGTCCGCGCCCACGACGGTCCGCTACCGCTGGCAGCCCAACCGCGGCCGGGCCGCGGCACGCAACGCCGGTGCGCGGCTGGCGGCCGGACGGATCCTGCTGTTCCTGGACTCGGACATCCTCGTCGGAGGGGACCTCATCGCGCGACATGCGCGCTACTACGAGCAGCAACCGGGCCCGGTGGGCGTGCAGGGCCGCACGGTCATCCATCCGGACTCCAGACGCACGCTGCTGATGAGAACCAAGGATCTGGCGCCCGACCTGACCCGACGGAGCCGGTCGGATCTATCCCCCTACCAACTCGTCACCCGGAATCTGTCGATCCGGGCCGAGGATCTGTGGGCGGCGGGCGGCTTCGACGAAACGTTCGTCGGCTACGGGTGGGAAGACATCGACCTGGGGCTGCGCCTGCGTGCCCGGGGCGTCAAGTTCTTCTACGACCCGGCGATCGTGGGATACGACTGCGACGCCAGAACCCTGGACCAGGCGCGCGCAAAGGCACGGCAGGCCGGGGAGAGCGCATTCTACTTCTGGCGGAAGCACGGCAGCCCGCTGGGGATGGGATTGTTCCTGGAGATCCACCCGGTCCTGCTGCCGATGAAGTGGCTGATCTACCGCGCCGGTCCCTACGGCCGTCTGGCCCGCAGAATCCTGCGGTGGGCGGAGCGCACCGAGAGCCTCTGGGTGGCCAGTGAGTGCTACGCGTATCTGTTCTGGGAAGCGTACTACGCGGGCGTGTTCCCCGCTCGCGGCGCAGATGCCCCGGACGCCGGTCCGGTAACTGCCCGAGCGAGCAGAACCGGCGCCTCTTCCGTCGGTCCCTCACCGCAGGCGCCCCTACCGGAGGCCGCCAACGTAGAACCCTAACTGACGAACTGACGTTGGTCGTTGATGGTTGGTCGTTGGTCGTCCAAGATCTAAAGCGATCGATTTAGAGGAGGGCAGGAGGCTATGGATGATCGGGGGCTTCGAACAGCTCGACCTTTGGAAGCTCGCACATAAGCTCGCTCTGGATCTCTATCGGGAGTCCGAACGCTTCCCGCGCCGCGAACAGTTCGGCATTACGCAGCAACTCCGACGGGCAGCCCTCTCCATTCCTACTAATGTCGCAGAAGGAAGCGCCCGACAGTACCATCAAGAATTCCTACAGTTCTGCAACATCGCTCGTGGATCCGCGGCCGAAGTCAGGTATCTATTGCGGTTCGCCCTCGACATGGACTGGATCGACAACAGAGGATATGAGCGTTTCGCCGACGGGTACGATCGGGTTGGCCAAATGTTGAACGCATTGATCAACTACCTTCGAAAACAACACGCACGAAGACGGACTCCGCATGGCTAAGCGAGCCGGGGGTCCGACCAACGACCAACGGTCAACGACCAACGACCAACAGCCCTCAGTCCTGATCGTCAGTAACGGCCACGGGGAGGACGCGGTCGGCGCCAAACTGGCGGCGATCCTGCAGTCCCGTGCCGCGGTCACGGGCTATCCGCTGGTGGGCACGGGTGGATCGTACGACGGCATTCCACGTCTGCAGCCGCTGCGCGGCCTGCCGTCGGGCGGATTTGGGGCGCGGGGGCGTGGCTTCATCGCCGACGTCCGCGCCGGGGCCCTGGATCTGTGGCGAAGCCAGCGGCGAACGCTGCGGGCCCAACGCGGCCGAGCTGATCTGACCGTCGCGGTCGGAGACACCTTCTGTCTGTGGATGGCCGCGGCCGCGGGGGGACCGGTGATGTGCATCGCCACGGCCAAGTCATCGCGCCACGATCCCCACGGGTGGCTGGATGTGCGGATCATGCGGCGGGTTGCCGCGCGCGTGTTTGCCCGCGACGAGCAGACGGCGCACGATCTGCGCACGCGCGGCATCAACGCGGTCTGCGCGGGAAATCCCCTGATGGACACCATCGGGGGCGGGACCGGCGCCGGGCTGCGGCGGCCGGACCGGCACGTGGTCGTGCTCCTCCCGGGCAGCCGGGAGGACGCGTACGCCAACCTGACGGATCTCCTGCGCCTGGCCGCGGTCGTTGCCCAGCAGGCACCGGTGGCCGTGGCGTGCGCGATCGCGCCCGGACTGGACCGCCGCCGCGTCACGAGCGAGGTGAACGAAGCGGGATGGACGACCGACCACGACGACGTCGTGCGGCGCGGTGAGGCCAGGGTGATGCTGACCGCCGATTTCGGCGGCGCGATCCGCGATGCGGACGTCGTGGTGGCGCTGGCCGGCACGGCCAGCGAGCAGGCGGCCGGGATCGGCAAACCCGTCGTGGCCTTCCCCGGCAGCGGCTCGCAGGTCACGCCGCGGTTTCTCGCCGCCCAACAGCGTCTGCTCGGCGACGCGCTGGTGTCAACGGCAACCTGGACAGAAGCGGCGGCCGCTGTGCTGCGCCTGCTGCGCGCTCCCGAGGAGCGTCTGCAGCGGGGATCCGCGGGCCGGCTGCGGATGGGACCGCCGGGTGCGATCGACCGAATTGCGGGGGAGATCCTGAGGCATCTAACTTTGGCAGCCGGGTAACCTGGCAGCCGGGTAATGGGTCAGGTTGAACCGCTGTTCGTTTGCTGTCAGGCTGGTGGAGGGCCGCTCCGCTCTCGGGGCGGCTCACCTGCTCACCCCAGAAATTCGCTGCGCAAATTTCCGGGGACCCCGAGGCCTTAGCGTAGCGCTCGGGCTCGCCCCGCCACGATCGGCGGGGCTCACCCGGCCTGCACGACGGCCGGGCACGCTGCTCCGGGCCCCCCCG
>DASXUC010000105.1:0-20532 GCA_036505015.1 bacterium
AAGCCGGCTACCGAGTAGCGCCCGGCCCAGGCGCTGCGAGGGAACTCCAACGGGCTGGCGGTCGGCGGATCCGGCTCAGAGGAGCCGTCCATCGCGAGAACCAAACGCTGAGCTACACGCGTAGACGCTTCGCCCTCGCAATCTCAGGACGCGGGTTCGATTCCCGCCGCCTCCACCAAAATTAGGAACGGGCCTGGTTTGTGGGCCCGTTCCTAATTTTGGAAGATAGAAAGAATCGAACCCGCGTCCGAGGGAGTCTGAGGGAGGTACTCCCTCAGGATCTAGGGGGCAGCGAGCCCCATTCTACCCAACAGGAGATGGTGCTATTCGCCGGGCGAGCGATCGGGGGACGTGTCCCTCCGAGGAGGGAGGCGTGACATTGGCTTCCTTACGGGGCCCCACGAGCTATAGGCTCGTGGGGGTCGCGCCGACCGACGGACGGGGGTTCGATTCCCGCCGCCTCCACCAAGAATGAGAAACGGCCCCATGTAGTTCGGGGCCGTTTCTCATTCTTGAAGTTAGGTAAGATGATCGAACCCGCGTCCTGAGGGGTGCGGGGGAGGTACTCCCCCGCGCAGTTGGGGGCAGCGAGCGCCGGACGATCTGGCGATCGAAGGGCGAAATCCCGCGCGAGCGATCAGGGGGCAGCGCCCCCTGAAGCGCGAGCCGCCCGATAGGGCGAGTGTGAGCGCTGGACGGGGGTTCGATTCCCGCCGCCTCCACCAAACATGAAAGTGGCCCCTGCAGTTCGGGGCCGTTTTCATGTTTGGAAGAAGTGAGATCCGAACCCGCCTAACCATCGAGACTCTCTGCAACTAACTCGGCGACGTCCAGCGTTCTGGGGTGGCGCTCGGCTTGGGTCTGCTTCACGCCGTCTTCGATCATCAGCATGCAGAACGGACAGGCGGTGCCGATCGTCTCGGCTCCGGTGGCCACGGCTTCCTGGGCGCGCGCCACGTTGATGCGCTGGCCCGGCCGGTCGTCCATCCAGTAGCGCCCTCCCCCCGCCCCGCAGCAGAAGGAGTTACGTCCCGACCGCGGCATCTCCACGCGCTCCAGACCCAGCGCATCGATCGCCTGCCGCGGCGCCTCATACTCGCCGTTCACCCGGCCGAGATAGCAGGGATCATGGAACGTGACGGTGCCGGTCCGCGGCGGGGCGGGCAGACGTCCTTGGGCCTGCAGTTCGGCGATCAATTGGGTGTGGTGGACGACGTCGTACGTCCCGCCGAATTCCGGGTACTCGTGTTTGATGGTATTCATGCAGTGGGGACAGGTCGTGACGATCCGCGTCACGCCGTAGCGCCGCAGCGTCTCGATGTTCTGTTTGGCCTGCTGCTGGAAGAGGTATTCGTTGCCGATGCGCCGCGCCGGATCGCCGCTGCACCCCTCCTCCTCCCCCAGGACGGCGAAGTCGATTCCGGCCCGGTGCAGGATCATGGCCAGTGCCCGCGCGATGCTGTGGTTGCGCTCGTTGAGCGCGGTCGCGCAGCCGACCCAGAACAGCAGGTCGGCAGAGCCTTTGACCGCCATCTCCTGTACGTAGGGCAGGTCCCGGTACCAGTCCCGGCGCGTGGACCCGGTCCCGCGAAACGGATGCCCGCGGTCTTCGATCCCCTGGATCGCCGCCGCGGCGCCGTCGGGAAGGTCCGATTCTTCCATCACCACGTACCGGCGCATGTCGACGATCTTCGAAACATGCTCGATTTCCACCGGACAGGCCTCGACGCAGGCAAAGCACGTGGTGCACGACCAGATGGTCTCCGGCAGGATGACCGGTCCGACCAGGGACGCGCCGGCCGCGGTATCCGCCGTCGTCGCGCGGGCGTACATATGCGCCTGCAGGTCCAGAATGACCGCCTTCGGATTCAACGGCTTGCCCACGGCAAACGCCGGACACGCCGCCTGGCACAACCCGCACTCGGTGCAGGCGTCCAGATCGAGCAAATCCTTCCAGTGAAATTCCCCCAGCGTCTTGGCCCCCAGCACCGGCGCAGTCTCCAGATTGATCGGATCCAGCCGGCCGCGCGGTGTGAACCGGCGGAAATAGATCGACGCCGGAGAGATGAAGATGTGGCGGAGTTTCGTGTACGGCAGATACGCCAGCCACCCAAAGACGATCACCAGATGCAACCACCAGAGGCCGCGGTGGGCGACCCGCAGTGCGCTGCCGGTGAGGCCGGCGGCCGCAAACGCCCGCCCGGTCGCGTAGCCTACGGGCGACCAGATCGCCCAGGGATCGGCGGTCCCGACGATGCGCAGTCCCTCCACCATGAACCCGGTGATCAGGATGACGAGGAACCAGACGGGCAGTATCCAATCCGGATTCTTCGTCCGGTCCAGCCTGTGGGCACGGAGCAGGTACCGCTTCACCAGCCCCATCACCAGGCCGATGATGGCGGCCAGCCCCAGCAGGTCGAGGGCCAGCGATTGGAACCACAGGTAGAAGGGACCCTGCATGATGGGGATCTTGAAATCTTCGTGCACCATCACGACGAGCGTGCCCACAAACAGCGTGAGGAAGCCCAGGAAGATGAACTGGTGCATGATCCCGGAGTAGCGGTCGCGGAGGATCTTGCGCTGGGCCACGGCGAGGTCGAGCAGGGCTCGCAGGCGGGCGCGGGGGCGATCGGTCCGATCGACCGGCCGGCCCATCCGCCAGCGGCGAACCCGCCGCCACAGCCCCCAGAGCAGTACGGCGGCGGTTGGGACGAGCAGGACGTACATCAGCCAAACGGCTGAGACGTTCCAGTAGATTTCCCGGGTCGGGGTGTCCACTCCCTAGGGCGTGACGGCGTGCTTCTTGGCGGCCAGCAGCGCCTGGGCAAACGCCGGAAAGATCTCCCGCCAGTCGCCGACGGCGCCGAGGTGCGCGGCGCGGAAAATCGGCGCCTGCGGATCGTTGTTGATCGCCACGATGACCTTGGCGCTGCTCATCCCCGCCAGATGTTGGCTGGCGCCCGAGATGCCCACGGCCACGTAGAGGTCGGGGCTGACGATCTTTCCGGTCTGCCCGACCTGCGCCGCCGGGGGAATCCAGCCGGCGTCTACCGCCGCCAGCGACGCGCCGACGGCGCCGCCCAGTTGTGCGGCCAGTTCCCGCAGCGGCGCGAAGCCGTCGGGGCCGCCCAGCCCGCGCCCGCCCGAGAGGATGACGCGCGCCTCGTCCAGCCTGGGGCCGGTCGCCGCGGCGGCCTGTTTAACGACCCGCGGCCCGGCGCGCTCGGGCCTCCCGTCCACCGTGATCCGTTCGGCGGACGCGCGGGATCCGCGCGGCGCCACCTGACGATCGAAGGCTCCCCGCTTGATCCGGATCGCAGGCCGGCCGGTCCGTACCGCGAGGCGGGCGATCGCCTTCCCACCGTAGACGGGTTTCAAGAACGTCGGTGTGCCGCCCGTGGACTCGACCGCGATGCAGTCAGACACCAGTCCGAGCCCGGCGCGGTGGGCGAAGCGTGGTGCCAGTTCGCTGTCTGATGCCGACGCCGAGAATACCGCCCCCGCGGCGCCGGCATGCGCCCAGAGGCCAAGCAGCGCATGGAGCAATGCTTCCGTGTCGACCGCGGCGACCTCGCCGTCGGCGACGAGAACGCGGTCGGCCGCCCCCAGGAGCACGGCATCCTCTGCGCCTGCGGGGCCGCCCACCACTCCGGCGATCACTTTCCCAGCGTTGGCCGCCATGATGCGGGCGGCGGTGAGCGCCTCACGCCGCGCTTCGTTCGACCCCGCCGTGTTCCAGGAAACGAAGACGTCCATCTAGATGACCCCCGTCTCCAGCAGCCGCTTCGCCAGCACGGTCCCCTTCTCGGCGCCCGTGCTCCCCTCGACCAGTTCACAGCCGGCGGCGGCCGGCGGGACCATCAGTTCGAGGACCTCGAGTTCCCGGTCAGCCGCGGCGGCGTCGGCGGTGAGACCCAGGTCACGCAGCGTCCACTCTTTCAGCGGCTTGCGGCCGGCCATCATCGTGTCTTTCACCTTGGGCAGGCGCGCGCGGTTCACCTCGGCATTCGTCACGATGCCGGCCACTGGAGGCGCGGTTTCCAGCAGCACCGTACCGTCGGAGGATTCCTGGCGCAACTGCAAATACCCGTTGCCCCCCCGCACGTGAGTCAGCAGGGGCACGACCGCATATCCGAGCTCTTCCCCCAGCCGCGCGCCGACCTGCCCGAAGTCCCAATCACCGGATTGCCGCCCGCACAGCACGAGATCTGCGCCGCCCAGGGCCCGCACGGCGGCGCCGAGGAGAAGCGCGGTCTGCCGGGGATCCGGTCGGGCCAACGCCGGGTCGGCGATCAAGACGGCGTCGTCGCAGCCCATGGCGAGGGCCCGCTTCAGCGCCTCGCGCGATTCCGCGCCGCCGATGGTGACCGCGGTCACTGTTCCGCCGGCCTGCTCCTTCAACTGTACGGCCACCTCCAGAGCATTCAAATCAAACGGACCGATCACCAGCGGCGTCCGCCCGCGTACCGCCTCCTTCGCCGCGGCATCGATGGCGAAGTCCCGCGGTGGGATCTCGGGATCGAGAATCTGCTTGACGCAGACGATGGTGCGCACGCTCAGCGCCTGCCGACCATGTTCGCGCGTGAGGACGCCGCCTCGGCCGCCTTGGCTCCGGCGATCCTCCCGAAAACGGCCCCGGTCATCAGCCCGGTTCCCCCCGCGTAGTTGTGATAGAAGAGGCCCCCCACCAGTTCCCCGGCGGCGTACAGGCCCGGGATCAGATCGCCCTCGGTGTCCACGACCTGGGCGTCGGGGGTGATCTTCAATCCGCCGAAGGTAAACGTGATGCCGCAGGTGACCGCGAAGCCGAGGTACGGCGGCGTGTCGATGCGCAGCGCCCAGTTGGACTTCGGCGGGTCAATCCCCACCGTGCGCTTGCCGTCCTTGACCGCGGGGTCATACGGCGTGTCCTGCACGGCCGCGTTGTACTCCTGGATGGTCCGCAGCAGGCCCTGCCGGTCGATCTCCAGCGCCTCGGCCAGTTCCTCCAGGGTCGGGGCTTCGGCCTTGGTGACTTCTTTGATGCGATACTCCTCGCGCAGCAGATGCACGACTTTGGCGTCGAAGATCTGGAACGCGAGGCGGCCGGGCTGCTTGAGGATCTCCCGGCCGTACTTCGCGTACGTATAGTTGCGGAAATCCGCCCCCTCGTCGACGAAGCGCCGGCCGAGTTTGTTCACGATCAGGCCAAACGGATACGAGTGCTTTTGGAAGAGTTCGCCGATCTTGGGGTCGCCGAACGGCGGAGCGTTCGCGTCCCAGGCCACGGCGTGGCAGCCGCTCCAGTGGCCGAAGGGCTGCGCCCCGATGTCCATGGCCATGCGAATGCCGTCGCCGGTGTTGTATGGGGTTCCGCGCACGCGCGCGAGGTCCCAGTCGGGACCGAGATACCGCGCCCGCCATTCCGGGTTGGCCTCAAAGCCCCCCGCGGCAAGGATCACGGTCGCCGCGGGCACGTCCACCTGGGTCCCGTCGCGCCGCACTCCGACGCCGACTACCCGCCCCTCGCCGTCCGTCAGCAGGCGCTCACCCCGTGCACCGTACCACATGTCGATCCCCAACTGCTCGGCGCGCGCAAAGAGCGAGTCGACCAGCCCGACCCCGCCGCCGACGGACTGGGTGATCATGCCTCCCCAGAACCGGTAGCGGTCGCGGGTCTTGAATGCCTGGCGGCCAAAGAGCAGCACGAAGCGGACCCCGTGGCCGCGCATCCAGATCATCGTGTCTTGCGCGCGGCGGACCAGCACATCCACCAGATCCGGATCCGCCAGGTATTCGGTGACCTTGGCCATGTCCTCGAAGTACTGGTCCTCGGTGTAGCTGCCAATGTCGACGGAGGCCGCTTCCGCATCGGTGAGATCGGGAATGATCTTCCGGATGTCGTCGAGGCCGCGGTAGGGGAACCGGAACGATCCTCCGGTCACGTAGGAGTTCCCGCCCCGCCAGTATCGGGGCGCGCGCTCCAGCACCAGCACCTGTGCGCCGGCTTCCCTCGCCGAGAGCGCCGCGCACAGCCCCGCATTTCCAGCGCCCACGACCACGACGTCGTACGCAGTTGTCATCTCAACGCACCCTCCACCGGTTCACGGTTCACGCCGCCCCGGTGGCCTCGGTCCGTCCCAGGACCTGAGCATAGCGCTCGGTATCTTCCTGCAGGAACGCACGGAAGCGCTCCCCGGTCAGCAGAAATGGGAACCAGTTCTTTTCGGCCAGCAGCGTCTGCCAGGTGGATGTTCCGTGAAGCCGGCTGAACGTGTCCGCCCAGAACGCGACCGCGGCGGGTTCGACGCCGGGTCCGGCGTAGAACCCGCGCCACATTGGAAACGTCACGTTCAATCCTTGCTCGATCGCCGTGGGCACGTCTTCCAGCGCACCGGCGATCCGCTCGCCGGACAGCACCGCGAGGATCCGCACGGCGCCGGTCTTCACGTCCTCGAGCACGTCCGCGGCGCCCAACGCGCCCAGCGGCGCGCGTCCCTCGCGCAATCCCTGCACCGCGGGACCGACGCCTTCGGCGCCGACGTAGCGGACGTCGGCCGGCGCCAGGCCCGCTGCATGGGCGACGACTCCCATCATGCCGTGATGCATCGCCCCGGGTCCCGACCCGCCGGTCACCGGCAGGTCCTGCGGCGATGCGCGGAGGTGTGCGACCAGATCATCGAGACTCTTGATCGGCGACGCCGACGGCACCACCAGCGCCCCGTAGTCGGTGCTGAGCGCCGCGATGGGTGTGATGTCGTCGTAACTGTACCGGCTGCCCTTCAGCAGCATCTGCAGGGTCAGACCCGGGGAGAAGGCAACCAGGGTGTGCCCGTCTCCGCGCCGGCCGGTGACCGTTTCCTCCAGCACCTTCAGCCCGCCGGGGGTGGTGACCATCTCGACGTCGACCGGGAGCAGCCGTTCCTCCCGCAGGGCGGCGACGGCCGCCTCGCAGGTAACATGCCAGCCGCCGCCCGGTGAGGCCGCGGCGATGAACGTCACTGCCTTGGCGGGAAACGTCATGCGTCTGCCCTCGCTTCCCGCGTCTTCGCGGCGTG
Organism: bacterium; assembly: GCA_036505015.1. Lineage (GTDB taxonomy): Bacteria > Sysuimicrobiota > Sysuimicrobiia > Sysuimicrobiales > Kaftiobacteriaceae > DASXUC01. The sequence continues at coordinate 7,038 of DASXUC010000105.1, forward strand.
CTCCTCCGCGGCGGCCACGGCCTTCATCCCTTCGTGGTACGCTGGCATGCCCGCCAGCCACAAACACATCAGAACCGCATCATGGATCTCCTGCGGACTGGCGCCGGCCTCGACCGCCAAGCGGGCATGGCCGCTGGGATCCTTCCGCAGCGCCGTCTCGACCGCGACGATGATCAACTCGCGCATCTTCTTGGGCAGGGAGCTCTCGGTCGTCGTGGCCTTGCGCAGCCGGTAGAATCCCTCCAACCCTCCCGGGCTGTAACGCTCCAGGGAGGGGATGCTGACCGGCTCGCGCCCCATGTCCTCTTTGAAGTAGGCGGCGATCTCTGCGCGCAAGTCCTTGCTCAGAGCCATCGGCGACGTCCTCCGTTTCATCGGAAATGCGGGATGACCTCGGCGGCAAACTGCCTGAGTCCTTCCATTGTCGGCCGCCCGACGGTGAAGTTGGTGGCGCCGACGGCGATCTGGCGCTCGACGTGCTCGCGCGCCTCCGCCGCGGTGCCGGCCGCGGAGCGCAGGGCGCTGAACAGGCGCTGCTTCTCGGGTTCGGACATGCCCTGCTCTTCGGCCTCGCGCAGGAACCGCTGTTCCACGCTCTCGCGCGTGCGGCCCCACAGCATGATGTTGACGCCCGACGTCAGCATGATCTCCCGCGGGTCGCGGCCGACGTCGCGGCAGTGAGCGTAGAGGACATCCCGCTTGTGCACGAACCACTCGTGGGGATCGGAGGGCCCGCGACTGGTCCCGGGCCCTCCGAAATCGGCCCCGTCCGCGTACCGCGCGGCGATCCGCAGGGTGCGCTTCTCACCGCCGCCGCCCACCCACAGGGGCGGGTGGGGCTGCTGCACCGGGTGCGGCAGACAGTAGGCCTGCCGGAGCTGGTAATGCCGTCCCTCGAAGGACACCTCGCCGCGGGTCCACAGGGCGAGGATGACCTGACAGGCTTCTTCCAGCCGGTCCAGACGGCCCTTCGAGCCGTCCCACGGCATCCCAAACGCCCTCGCCTCTTCTTCCTTCCACCCCGCGCCGATCCCCAGTTCGATCCGCCCTCCCGACAACAGGTCGATGGTCGCGGCCATCTTCGCCAGCAGGCTGGGTTGCCGATACATGTTGCAGAGCACCGTCGTCTTGAAGCGCACCCGCGGGATCGACGCGGCCAATGCGCTGAGCGTCGTGAGGCACTCCAGCACACGTCCGCCCTCTCCCCGCTGCAGATGGTCGTCGAGGGAGAGGTAATCGTAGCCCAGACGCTCCGCCTCCCGGCCCAGCACCGCGACCTGCTCGTAGCTCACTTCGTCGTAGACGTGATACGTCCACATCGGCAGCATCACGCCAAACCGGACGGGACGCGTCACGGTTTCACCTTGATCGACTCCGAGAGGAAGTCGTTGTTGGTGCCGTTGTTCATCGTGAGGATCGGGTCCCGCCACGCTGCGACGAAGACCTGGGTGGACAGCGGGATGATCGGCAGATCCGCCATCAATTTGCGGTTCAGCTGGTCGTAGATCTTCTGGCGCTTCGCTGCGAGGAGTTCGCGTCGACCCGCCAGGATCAGGTCATCCGCCCCCGCGTACTTCCCATAGTTGGATCCTCCCGGCGGCGTGGCGGTGGACAGGAAGATGTCGCTGAAATAGAGGTCGGGATCGGCCGGCCGCCCCACCGAGAGCACGGTGATCTCGAAGTCGCCGCGGTTGCGGCGGTCGAATGCCGCGGTGGGCTCCGCGGGGTCCAGCGTGGCCTCGACCCCGATCGCCCGCCAGGACGCCTGCACGATGTTCGCCAGGATGTCCTCGGGCGACCGCGTCTGATACATCACGCGGACCCGGAAGCCGCTGGGAAACCCGGCTTCCGCCAGCAGCTGCTTGGCCTTGTCCACACTGTACGGATAGCGCGGCACGTCGGCCGTCCCGCCGAACAACCGCGGATGGCGGATGTAGTCGGTGGGCAGTTCCATCCCCGGAAGCGCCGCGGCGATCTGCTGGCGGTTGATCGCGTACGACAGCGCGCGGCGGACGCGGACGTCCTGGGTCGGCTTGAAGGCCGGGTTGAACGCGATGTGGCGCACCGAGTCGTAGACGACGGTGCGGGTGATCTTGATGGCGGGCGTGCCCTGCAGCAGCCGCACCGCCTCGGGGTTGCCGCGCGTCCAGATCACCTGGAACTCGCCCTTGATGATCGCGGTCGCTGCGACGAGCTCATCAGGGATGTGGGTGAAGGTGATCCGGCGGACCTGGGGCTTCCCTTTGAAGTACTGGTCGTTGGCGACGACCACCACGTCGTTGCCGGACACCCGCTCCAGGATGTATGGCCCGGTGCCGACCGGCGATTTGGCGAACTCCGCGCCCAGCTGCTCGACCGCCTTCTTCGAGACGATGAGCCCCGGGCGGTAGGCGATGATCGTCGACAGGAACGCCGCGTTGGGACCCTTCAACCGGATCCGCACGGTGTAGCGATCGGGCGTCTCGATGCGCGCGATCTGCTTGACGTCGTCGAAGAAGGACATCTTCTCATCGGCCATCTGCCGGCTGAACGAGAAGGCGACATCCTCGGAGGTCAACTCCCCGAAGCCCTTGACGAACTGCACGCCCTTGCGGAGTTTGAACGTGTACGTCGTGCCGTCCGCGCTCACGTCGTAGCTCTCCGCGAGGTCGCCTTCCAGTTGCCCGCCGAAGGTCCCCGCCTTCCAGCGGACCAGCCAGTTGAACAGACTGGGGTATACGAACCAGTCAGAGGTGTACTGCCAGCGGCCGGGATCGAATATCCCGCCCGGCCGGGCGAACTGCAGGCGTACCCGGATCTCCGGGCGCGCATCCTGCGCCGACGTCGGCGTGCTGACGCTCATCGTGGCGAGGAGCGCAACGACCATCACGACAAACACTGTGGACCACTTCCTCACGGATCTCCCCCCTCTGCCCTCAAAGCGGATTTCGCTTGCCGGCCGGTTCATGGTGCACCGCCCGGGGTCATGCCCACAAAGATCACCACAACCGGTTCGGATCGCGCGTTGCTGAGGCGGTGGCGGCAGCCGAGCGGGAACCAGATGGCGTCCCCTGCGGTCACGTCGCGCGGCGGGTCGTCCCCGGCTTCCAGCACGCCGGTCCCGGACAGGACGTAGAAGAGTTCCTCCCGTTCGTGATGGGCGTGCGCCGCAATCTCCCCGCCCGGGTTGACCGTCGCCACCCCGAAGGAAAAGAGCACGGGGCTGGGCACGTTCGCCCCCAGCGGCAGATCGGTCCGTCGGCCGATGATGGCCCGCACTTTGGAGATCCCGTCGGGATAGGTGCGCTCCACGGTGCGGCCGTAACTGGACATCACGGCCTTGGTCATGACCGCCGCACCGAGGCCGCGCGCCCCGCGCTCAGATACCCCTCGATCTGGTCGAGGCTCATCACGTCGGCATACTTCGCATTGAGGTCGAAGAGGGCGACGTCATGAGAGATCTCGAAGCGGTCGAAGACGCCTTCTTCCACCACGCCGACGCGAAAGCCCAGGGTCGCCGCGTCGACAGTCGTGGCGCGGACGCAGCCGCTGGTCGTGCATCCGGCGACGAGCAGCGTGTCCACGCCGCGCTGGATGAGATACGGCAGCAGCGCGGTCCCGAAGAAGGCGCTGGGACCGGGTTTGCGGATGATCAGTTCGCCGGGCTGGGGCGCAAGGTCCGCCACGACGTCGAGGTCGTCGGTCCCCTCGCCCCCCTCGCCCTGCTGCCGGCTCTTTTGCGCTTGGGGACCGCCCAGCCGCTGCCCCTGTCCGGTCGTGAAGATGACGGGAATGCCGGTGCTCCGGCCGAGGGCCAGGAAATGCCGCATTGATGGAATCGCCTTCCACCCGTGCTCACCGGAGCTCTTGGGCCACAGGCGCACGGACTCGAGGATGGGCAGCGGACGGCGCCCCAGGAACCGGTAGTTCACGTCGATGATCAGGGCGGCCGGCTGCGTGCCCAGGCCGAGCGTTTTGCCGTAGCCGGCGGCGCGGTGCACCGCGCGGTCGGCGTCGGGAATCCTCTGCTCCCAGCGGCGGCTCATGAGGCGGCTCCTTTCGCGGCCGCGCTGCCGGCCGGCGCGAACGCGGGTATGACCGTCTCCGCGAACAGCACCATGCGCTCCGTGACATCGGCCAGGGAGTGGCCGACGAAGCCCAGGCCGGCGAAACTCACACCGGCGTCCGCGTACGCGCGGAAGCGCCGGATCAGCGTCTCCGGCCCGCCGATGTGCGCCGCGTCGCGCTCGCTGAAGAAACGGCGGGCCTTGCTCATCCACGCCGCCCGCTCGCGCTCCTGAAGCGACCGGGCGGCCACCTCCTCGGCGTCGCGGTCGGTTTCCCCGATCCCGGTCAGCCCCAGGATGGCCAGGGCGAACGGCTCGTCGCCGCGTCCGTACTCCGCGCGGAGTTTAGCGGTCTTCCGCCCGAGGTCGGCCAGGTAGGCCGGCGGTCCACCGACCAGCAGCCCGTTGCACATTCGCGCGGCGCGCCGCAGCCCGCGCGGCGCCGTTCCCCCATACCACACCGGCAGGTCGGGAGCGGCGGGACGCAGCTCGGCGCCGCTGAAGCGCACGTACTGTCCGGCAAAGTCGAACGGTCCATCCGCCCGGAGTGCGCGCATCAGCACCTCGAGATGTTCCTCGGCGATCGCCGCGCGATTGTCCCACGGCACACCCAGCACGTCGAAGTCCCCGGGAACGTTTCCGACGCAGACCCCCATGATGAACCGCCGCTGCGAGAGGTGGTGCAGCGTCAGCGCCAGCCTCGCCAGCGCCAGCGGGTGCCGCCAGGCCAGCACGATCGCCGCGGCGACGAAGTGAATCCGCGTCGTCATCCCGGCCAGATAAGCCATCGTCTCCATCGCGTCGAAGAATTCCGTGGGCCGGGGATGGCCGTCCACCAGCTCCAGCCCGCCGCAGTAGAAGTGGTACTTGTCCTCCAGCCGCCAGTTGACGTGATCGTGCGTGAGGACGGCCGCAAATCCCAACTCCTCGGCACGCTGCGCGATCGTGCGCAGGGCCTCGGGCGAAGCCAGCGGCCCGGAATGGGGAAGCCGGACACCGAACTGCATGTCGATTCCTCCTCGCTACCGGTTGCGCAGGCGCGGGTCGAAGAAGTCCCGCAGCCCGTCACCGACCAGGTTCAAACTCAACACCGTCAGACCGATCGCCGCGCCGCTGAACATCATCCCCCACGGCGATGTCACCAGGACCTTCCGGCTGTCGCTGGCAATGTTGCCCCACGTCGGCGTGGGCGGCGGCACTCCGAGGCCGAGAAAACTCAGCGCCGCTTCGACCAGGATGGCGGACCCGACGTAAAACGTCACCGCGACGATCAGGGGCGCCAGCACGTTGGGGAAGATGTGCGCGCGCATCAGCCGTCCCGTCTGCGCTCCCAGCGCGCGCGCCGCTTCGACGAACTCGAGTTCCCGCACGCGGAGAACCTCGCCGCGCACGACCCGCGCGATGCGCGGCCAGACCGACAGACCGATCGCCGCCACCACGTTGATCACGCCGGGACCCGTGATGCTGACGATGGCCAAGGCGACCAACTCCATCGGGAACGCCAGAAACACGTCGATCAATCCGGTCAGCGCGATCCCCGGCCTCCCGCCCAGATAACCCGCGAACGACCCGATCAGCCACCCCAACGCCGCGCCGAAGCCGATCGCAGCGAGCCCCACGGCCACCGAGTAGCGGGCGCCGTACAGCACGCGGCTGAACAGGTCTCGTCCGAGGTGGTCGGTACCGAACCAGTGCGCGGGACTGGGTCCCTGCAGCCGGTTGATCGGATCGATCGCCAGCGGATCCGACGGCGCCAGCGCCGGCCCGGCCACCACGACGATCGCCAGCGCCATTAGGACCAGGATCCCGAACAGGAAACTCTTGTGCCCGACCAGACGCCACCAGCGTGGGCGCCGGCCAGAGCGCGGCGCGGGCATGCGCGCGGGGTCGCCCACGGCGGCCGCGCCGGCGTCCCCTGTTGGGATCGCCGGAGTACGGTCGTCGGGCATGGGCGCATTCGTCGGGGACGTCATCGCGTACGTCATGTGAAGCGGATCCGCGGGTTGAGCCAGGCGTAGACCAGGTCCACCCCGAGGTTCACCGCGAACACGCCCAGGGCGAAGACCAGAATGGTCCCCTGCACGAGCGCGTAGTCCCGCTGTGTGATGGACTCCACCAGCAGACTGCCGATGCCGACCCGCCCGAACAGCGTTTCTACGATTGCCGATCCTCCCAGCGCACGCCCCAGCGAGACCCCCACCACCGTCACCACCGGGATCAGCGCGTTGCGCAGGGCATGCCTGACGAGCACCCGCCGTTCGGCCACGCCTTTGGCCCGCGCCGTCCGGACGTAATCCTCGCCCATGACCTCCAGCATGGCGCTGCGCGTCATCCGCGCGATGTACGCGGCGCCGGCGATGCCCAGGGCCAGCGCGGGCAGCACCAGATGCCGCAGGATGTCGGGGATGTTTCCCGGGGTGCCGACCCCGATGACCGGAAACAACCCGAGCTGCACCGCGAAGACCAGGATGAGCACCATCCCGATCCAGAACCGGGGCAGGCTGTACCCCGCCGTGGCGATGGTGGTCGCCAGATAATCACTGAGGCTGGCCCGGTGCGTAGCAGCATACACGCCCAGCGGGACCCCGATGAGCAGCTCGATCAGCAACGCGGCCGTGGCCAACTGCAGCGTGTAGGGGAGCTGATCGGCGATCACGCTCAGCACCGGCTCACTCTGGGTGTAAGAGATCCCCAGGTCGCCGCGGACCACGCGCAGCGCATAGTAGCCGAGCTGGACGACGATAGAACGGTCGAGGCCCAGGTCGCTGCGGATCTGCGCGACCCGGGCCGGGGACACGGTCGTCTCGCTCTGGATGCGCGAGAGGTAGGCCATGACCGGGTCCCCGGGCGTCAGCCGGATCAGCGCGAACGCAATGATCAGCACGACGGCGGCCTGCCCGATCGCCCCGACCGTCCGGCGGACGATGTACCGCGCCATCGTGGGCTACCGCTTCACCTTGATCGTCTCGCTCCAGAACATGCTGGCACCGCCCGGCAGCATGACGCCGACGGGATCGCGGTAGGCCAGCTCATAGTGGCGGTAGAACAGCGGGATGATCGGCAGGTCGGTCATCAGCTTCTTCTGCAGCGCCACGTAGATCTGCTCCCGCCGCCGTTCGTCGACAGTAATCCGCCCCGCATCGATCAGCGCGTCGGCGTCCCGATAGTGGAAGAAGTTGGACCCATAGGGGGGCACGGCTTCGGAATCAAAGACGTCCCGGAAGAAGAGGTCCGGGTCGCCGGGACGCGCCGTCGCGGAAATCGTGATGTCGAAGGTGCCCTGCCTCCGGCGGTCGAACGCGGCGGTCGCATCCATGATGTCCAGCTTGACGGTCAGCCCGACGGCCTGCCACTGCGCGGCGAGGATCTGCCCGACGGTGGTCTCCGGCTCACGGTTCTGGAGCATCAACGACACGGGGAACCCATTGGCATACCCCGCCTCGCGGAGCAGCGCCCGCGCCCGGTTCACATCATACGGATACGTCGGCACCTCCGAGGTTCCGCCGAACAGCTGCGGCGGCCGCATCACCATGGCCATCTCGTCCATGCCCGGGAGGGCCGCGGCGATGATCGCCCGGTTGATGGCGTAGGCGATGGCGCGGCGCACGCGGACGTCCTGGGCCGGCTTGAAGTTCGGGCTGAACTGGACCTGGAAGAGGTTGTCATACTCGATCACCCGCGCGGTTCGGATCGCGGGATCCTCGCGCAGGACTTTCACGACCTCGGGGCTCCCCCGCGTCCAGGCGACCTGCAGGTCGCCGCTGCGCAGTGCCGCCGCGACGGAGCTCTCGTCGGCGACGTGCACAAACGTGATCTGCCGCACCGCCGGCTTCCCCCGGAAGTAGGCGTCGTTCGCCTTCACGACCACCTCACCACCCCGCGTCAGTTCCACGAACTCGAAGGGCCCCGTGCCGACGGGGGTTTTCGCGAAGGTGTCGCCCAACTGCTGGACGGCTTTCTTGGAGACGATGATGCCGGGGCGATAGGAAATGATGCTCCACATGAAGGAGCCGTCGCGCTCCTTCAGCGTGATGCGGACGGTATATTTGTCCACGGCCTCGACGCTCTTGACGTTCTCCAGCGCCTCTTTCCACGTCATCTTGGGCTGCGTCTGGCGCTCGAACGAGTAGACCACGTCCTCTGCGGTCATCTCCCCGAAGTTCCTGTGGAACTGGACGTTCCTGCGCAGGCTGAACGTGTAGACCAGCCCGTCGGCGGAGACACTCCACTTCTCGGCGAGATCGGGTTCGAGCTCCTTGGGGGCCGGTCCCGGCTTCCAGCGGACCAGCCAGTTGAACAGACTGGGGTAGACGAACCAGTCGGATGTGTACTGCCACCGGGCGGGATCGTAGATGCCTCCGGCCCTGGCGAACTGCAGCCGGACCTTGATGGCCGGCCTGGCGTCCTGCTGGGCGGTAGCCAGCGTGGGAATCGCCAGGACGGCGGCAAGCATGCACCCTACCACCAACATGCTCAGTTTCCTGCGCATCGCAAAGACCTCCGCTCCGTGCAGATTGACTACCCCGCGACCGGCAGGCCCGGAATCGCGACCTGGGCCTCGAGCGCCGGCAACGTGCGGCTGTTCCAGGACTCGAAATTCGTCTGCTCGGTCGCATAGACGTTGCAGACCCGCGCGCCGCTGGCGACGGTCGGGAGGACCGACGTGCGGATGATGATGCCGTTCCAGGGCGACTGGAGTTCCTCGATCGTCTCGCCCCAGCCGTCGCGGATCTCGGCGACAACCTGCCCCTCGCGTACGAAGGCCCCGGGCTTGGTCTTCACGAACGACATCCCGCCCCGGTTGGCGGTGATCTCGTAGCGGGCGGTGACCTCCACCTGCAGCGGCGGCATCTCCGGGTCGCCGGGCAGGCTGCCGGCGAACTTCAGGAAGTTGGTCACCCCGCGCTCGAGGATGGCCACCCACGGATCGAGCGCGCGCCAGCCTTCACCCGCCTCGATGGAGATCGTGGGCACGCCGCGGCGGTTCAGTTGCCCGGTGATCCCGCCGCCGTGGCCGGGGCGCTTCCACAGGTGAATTAACTCGTACCCGACCGCGCGGCCCATCTCCAGCCGCTTCTTCTGGACCTCCTCCGGTTCGGCGCCGGTGATGGTCACCATCGCGCGCGGGTAGTTGATGCTGTCCAGGTGGGTGGCATGGACGTCGAGTCCCATCTCCACGTTGGCGGTAATGTAGTCGACCACCGCGGAGACGACGCGCTCGCTCATGACGCCGGCAGGGTCGCCCTTGGCGATGCTGGCCACGTCGCCGACGTTGGGCGCGTCCAGCGGGAAGTGGCGGCCCCGGAAGGCCCAGGCACCGGGGTTGACGATCGGTACCGCGATCACGGTCCCCCTAACGTCCTTGGGGTCGAGCTTGCGGGCGGCGCGGGCTACGGCGGCCATCCCGGCCGGCTCCTCGCCGTGCACCCCTGACCCGACGTAGACGGTGGGCCCGGGCTTCCTGCCGGCAATGACCCACACCGGAATGCCCAGCGGCGATCCCGTCGCCAGCTCTCCCACATGGACGAGAAACTTCTCCTTCGATCCGGCGGCCACCGATTTGGCCTTGAATTCGATGGGCGTGAGATTCTGTGCGCTCATCCCTTGCCTCCTCACGGTGTCTTAGTTGTAGAACACGACCGTTCGCAGTTCGGTCAACTCTTCCGCCGCATACTTGGGGCCCTCCCGTCCAAACCCGCTGCGCTTCGTCCCCCCGTAGGGCATGAGGTCGGCGCGCGTACTGCTGGTGCCGTTGACGATCACCCCGCCGACGTCGAGCCGGCGGGCCGCGTCCAGCGCACGGTGCAGGTCGCGGGTGAAGACCCCCGCCTGCAGCCCGTAGGGGGCCGCATTGACCAGCTCGATCGCCTGGTCGAAGGTGTCGAACGGCAGCACGGATACGACCGGCGCGAAGATCTCGTCGCAGACCACCCGGGCGTCGCTGGGCACGTCCACCAGCAGGGTGGGCTCCAGAACCGGGCCGCGGCGCTCGCCACCGGCCAGCACCTTCGCGCCCCGCCGCACGGCTTCGCCCACCCAATCCTGGGCCTTCACTGCCTCGCCCTCGCTGATCATCGGGCCCACGTCCGTCGACTCGTCCCAGGGGTCGCCGGCCTTCAGTGTGCTCGTGGCGCCGCGGAGGCGTGCGACAAACTCGTCGTAGATTGCGCGGGCGGCGTAGATGCGCTGGACCGACGTGCAGACCTGACCCGCTTTGCGGAAGGACCCGGCCGCGATCAGCCGCACCGCCCGGTCCAGATCGGCATCCTCGCAGACGATAGTCGCGGAGATGTTGCCGAGTTCCATGCAGGAGCGGCGCAGGCCGATGCGCGCCTGGATGGCTTCCCCTACCTCAGTGCTGCCGGTGAAGGTGACGAACTTCACGCGCTCGTCTTCCAGCAGCCACCGGCCGATACTCTCCCCGGGCCCTGTGATGACATTGATGTACCCCGCCGGCAGTCCCGCCTCCAGCAGGCGTTCGGCGAGCCAGTAGGCGCAGAGCGGTGTGAAGGTCGCCGGTTTGACCACCACAGTGTTGCCGACCGCCAGCGCGGGGGCGACCTTGTGCGCGACGGTGTTCAGCGGGCTGTTGAACGGCGTGATGGCGGCGACGACCCCGAGGGGAACGCGCATCACAAAGGCAAGGGCGTTCTCAAATCCGGGGGCGGACTGGATCGGCAGCACTTCTCCCCCTACGCGCTTCGCCTCTTCCGCCGAGAGTTGCAGTGTCTGGACGGCACGGGTGATGTCGTTACGGACGTCCTTCCAGGTGAAACCCGTCTCCGCGATCATCACGCGTGCCACTTCGTCCTGGCGCTGCTGTACCGCGGACGCAACCTGGGAGAGGATGCGAAAGCGCTCGTGGGCCGGCAGGGGGCCGGCGTCGAAGGCCCGCTGCGCGGCGTCGACTGCCGCCGTCACGTGACCCCTCGTGGCGGAAGACACATGCGCTACGACCTCGCCGGTGTACTTGTCGTGAACAGGGAGTCGCTGCTCGGTGGCCACGCGTTCCCCGCCGATGAGCAGGCCGTGACTCTTCGCCTCAACCACGCCGACGCGATCTGTTACTCCCACGCGGACTCTCCCCTGTTCCGCCTGGCTTGTGGCCGGCGGATTTCCCTTCTCTTGCTAGCTGTGGCGCTGCTGACCGTACAGGGCCAGGCGAACGCTCTTGGCGCGCTCCTTGTGCAGCCGCGCCAGCCGCTCGGCCTCGGCCGCGTTCCGCGTTCGAATGGCCTCGACCACCTGACGGTGTTCCTCGATCGTCTCCCGCGCGCGCTCGGGAACACTCAGCGTGGACCAGCGAAAGCGCTGCACGGCATCATGGAATGTGTCCAGCAGGTTGGCGAGACGCGGGTTGCGCGCGGCGCCGTAGATGGTTTCGTGGAACCGCTTGTTCAGGGCGGTCATCGCGGCGACGTCGCCGCGTTCCGTCGCCTCCGCGATCTGTTCGTTGAGCGCGGTCATCGCCTCGATCTCGGAGGTCGAGGCCCGCTCGGCGGCCAGCCGGGCGGCGAGGCCTTCCAGCGCGATACGCATGACGTAAATGTCTTCAATGTCCTGCGAGGTGATCTCGGCAACGACAAGGCCGAGGCGGGGCACGTTCTCCACAAACCCCTCAGATGCCAACCGCTGCAGGGCTTCCCGCACCGGCGTCCGGCTGACGCCCAGCATCTGCGCCAGGACCCGGTCCTGCAGCCGCTCTCCTCCGCCAAAGATCTCCCGGATAATCGCGGCACGCATCGTGCGGTAGACAATCTCACCGCGCAGCTCATGTCGCTCATAGAGACGTTTGAGGGCGGCGAGCTCCCGCCCCCGGGCTGCGGCTCTCGCCCGTCCCGGCCGCTCGGCCGTGCGGGGCATCACCGAGCCCCCGGCGGCGACCACGGATCGGTTGCTCCTGCTGTCGCGTCGCCTCTCATCGCACCGGCGGGAGTTTAGGATCTTCCCTGGTATATCTTGGTATACACATGTATACGGCCATTCGCCGTCCAGGACCCAGGTCCTCCCTCTTGCACTGGCAAAAGATTTCTTGGGGCGGAGGGCCTACAGCGAGTGGGACAAGGAGGGACATGGCAAATACATCAAAGACCCGCCCACCAAAATGCTCAACTGATGGGGCGTGGCGGAAGAAGTGAGAACGAGCCCGCGTCCTGAGAGGGGGTCTGAGGGGTTGGTCAGCTCGCGAGCAGCGCGGATCCGCGGGCTTCGTCGAAGATCAGTTCTCCGGCGGGCTCAGTGAGGACGCGCCCGACGGCGCGGTGCCGCCGCTCGATGCGCACCCGGCTGGCGTGGCACACGTCACACTGGTGCACAACCACCCGCGTCCAGTCCAGGTCAGTGGGCCCGGCCCGGTCGGTCCGCACCCTGGCGAAGATCGCGCGCGATTCGATGGGCCGGCGCTCGTACATCGCCTTCTCCCATTCCTGGACCGCCACCGCGTTGGTCGTCTCGATCACATACCGCAGCGAGTAGAAGCGCCGGTTCCGCCAGCAGAACGGCACGTCGGTGACGAGCGAGATCACCCACCCGGTCACGACCACGGCGCCCAGCATTTCCAAGATGACCTGGCCGATCCCTACCCAGAGCATCGCCTGTGGGGGGATGACGAGGAACGCCGGCAGCTGCTTCACCGCCGTGACCGCTCCCTGGTCGACCAGGTGCTGAAGATACCCGAGCGGCCCCCAGGCCTGGGCCACCGAAAACACCTTCGTGCCTACCCGTACGGTCGCTCCCTGGTAGTCCAACACGACGACGGCCACGTAGGTCACAAACCCGAGAAATTCCGCCAGCCGCCGCAGTCCGGACGTATCGTAGTTGCGCGTCAGCCGGACGGCCAGGGCGATGCCCACGGCGGCCCCGCTTCCCAGGATCATCGCGCCGACCGGAATGAACGCCAGCGCGTGGGTGTGGGCGATCTGGAACGCATGGCCGGCATACACCATCCCCCCTACCGAGAGGATGGCGAATACGACTGTGATGATCGCGGACACGGAGATCTCCGTCTCGTTTTGCTCTATCATGCCCCCTGAGACGCGGGCTAAGTCGGCAAGTTCGGAGGAAGTTTGCGCCTGACCGCCCGCTCAATCTGCCGGTCGGCATCCCGACGGGCGATGTCCGCTCGCTTGTCATATTGCTTCTTGCCGTGGGCGACTGCAAGTTCAACTTTAGCCCTCCCGCGGCGGAAGTATACGCGGAGGGGCACGAGCGTGTATCCCTTCTGCTGCGCCGCTCCCTCTAAGCGGCGGATCTGTGACCCATGGAGGAGGAGTTTTCGCTTCCGCAGCGGGTCGTGGTTGAAGATGTTTCCGGCCTCATAGGGCGGGATGTGCATGTGATACAGCCAGACCTCCCCGCCCTCGACCCGGGCGAAGGCATCCTGAATGCTGGCTCGGCCCGCCCGCAGGGCCTTGACCTCCGTGCCGGTGAGCACCAGTCCCGCCTCGAGG
>DASXUC010000106.1:0-2923 GCA_036505015.1 bacterium
GCAGCAGCTTCGGGACGCGGAGCAGGGGCGACTCGCGAGGGCGGCGGAGCGCGAACAGGACGGAGCGGGGCGGATCGGATTGGGAAGGCTGCGGGAACTACTCAAGTCTGCCCGGCGGGTTGCCGCCCGTCCTTCCCTGACGGCGGCTCGCTGAACGACCCACGCATGTGAGCGGAGGCCGGCCCGAAGAACGGGGCGGCCTCCGGTGCGCTTCTCCGCCCCTTCCAAAAGACCTTGCGCGCGTTTGACGCGATCCACGTCGTGACCGCGGAGATCCTTGCCGCGGAGGCGGAAGGCGAACCGCTGGAGTTCTGGACGCACGACGACCGCCAAGCTACTGCCGCGCTATCGCGCGGCCTCACCGTGCGCGGAGTTTGAGAGGACCAGTCAGCAGGGTGCCGATGATGGAACGGGATGCGCCTCCAGCAGCGCCTGCGCCCGCGCCTCGAACCTCGCGGCGCCCAGCGCGCGGTAGGCCGTCAGCGCCTGTTGCGCCAGGTCCCGAGCGTGCGCCGCGTCGCCGGGGCGATTGCGCTGCAGATAGAGCGCGGCGATTTCCTCGAGATAAGGGCGGTGTAGAAACCTCCGCTGGTATATGCTGTGCAGCCGTTGGGCCAGGTCGAGGAATTCCTGCGCCGTCCGCTCGACCGTGGCCAGGTCATGTGGGCTCAGATCAAACTATGGGTGCGCTCGATGCATCGGCTCCCTCTTGCCCTTCAGCAACAGCGGCGGGCAGGCGCCGTACTCCGCCAGAGCGGCGGTCTCGCGGTGTGTGCGGTCGCCCACGATGGTATCTCCCGGAGCGGCGGCGCTGCGGAGCCGTGCGGCGACGTTGACGGCATCGCCGGAGACCATGAACTCACCTTTCTCGGCCGCCTGAGGGTTGGCGATGACTTCGCCCATGTTGATCCCGATCCGCATGCGCAGCCTGCCTGCGGCGGGAATGCCGGTTTCGTTGCTGAGCGCATCGAGGCGGTCGTGCATCGCCGTGGCGGCGCGCACCGCCCTGACCGCATCGTCCTCGTGCGCCTGGGGCAGTCCGAACACCGCCATGACTTCGTCGCCGATGAATTTCTCGACCGTGCCCCCGAACTCGGTGATGACCTCGGCCATGGCCTCGAAGAACCGGCCCATGATTCCCCGCACCTGCTCCGGATCAAGCTGTTCGGCCAGCGCCGTGCTGCCCTGGAGGTCGGCAAAGAGGATCGTGACGACCTTGCGTTCTTCCAGGGAGGGCTGTCCTTCCGGGCGCGCGTCGGTCGCGGGCGGGGCCAGCCGCGCGCCGCAGGTGCCACAGAACGCGAACCCCTCTGGATTCATCGTCCCGCAGGACGGGCATTTGCGCTGCAGGCCGGTACCGCAACGTCCGCAGAAATTGGTGCCCGGAGGATTGTCAAAGCCGCACTGAGGGCAGCGCATGGGGCGATCAGTAGATCCGTTGCCGGAGCCGCTCGGCATCCAACAGCGCGATCTTCTTGCCTCTCATTTCAACGAGACCCTGCGCGCGGAACGACGCCAGCGCCCGGTTGACCCGTTCCCGTGTGGCGCCGACCATACTGGCCAGCTCCGCCTGCGTCAGATCCAGGTCAATCTCGATGCCCTCGTGCTCCACGCCGTGACGGTCTCCCAGCTGCAGGAGGGCCCGGGCGACGCGCCCGTGGATGTCGAGGAAGGCCAGGCTCTCCGCATATTCGGTGATCGACCGCAGGCGCGCGCTGAGCAGTGCGATGAGCGAGGCCGCAAACCGGGGCGCCGCGGTGAGTTCCTGCTGAAACTCTTCCCGGCTGAGGACCTGCACCGTAGTGTCTTCCAGGGTCTCCGCACTGGCCGACCGCGGCCGTCCATCCAGCAGCGCCAGCTCGCCGACGACGTCTCCTGGTCCGGCGATGTCGACCGTGAGTTCCTCGCCGGCGGCCGTGGGGAGGAAGACCCGGATGTGCCCAGATTCTACGATGTACAGCGTGTCACCGGGCTGGTCTTTGTGGAACAGGATCGTATTCTTTCGGAACAGCCGCGGGCGCAAGTGGCCCGCCAGCGTGGCCAGGTCCTCCTCCGGCAGGTGGCTGAAGAGGCTCGCCCGCTTCAAGAGGTCAGTCAGCTGTTTGGTCATCGGTATGCCTCACCGGCAGCCCGCTTGGCGGCTGGGCCCGAGCCAGAAGGTATATGTGGCGCAGTCATCCGGAGCCGGCGGCCGTGGCGGAGGGACTTGGCGGGCCACCGGCGGCATCGCCCGAAGATACACGACCAACGCGCGCACATCCTCCTCATCCAGATTCGACAGATGATCCCAGATCATTCCCTGCCAGTGCAGGGGCCGGCCGTCGGCGGCGACGCCGCTCCGGATTGCGCGGGCGATCTGCGTATCCGACCACCGGCCGATGCCCGTGTCCGGATCGGGCGTGATATTCCTGGTCCACAGCGTGCCCATCGGCCGCCAGCTGATCTTCCCCCCACCGGCGCCGCTCGGTCCGTGACAGAGGGCGCAGGAGGTCACCGTGTAGAGATAGCGCCCCCGCATCGCCAGGGCCATCTGCTCCGGGGAGGCGGAGGCGCTGAGCCGCGGGGCCGGGGGTAGCGGCGCAGCGATCGCGGCCAGCTGCTGCGGCGGCAGCAGGCGAATGGCCGGCGTGCTGTACAACGTCCATCCGATCAACACGAGCACGATCACGCCGAGGCCGCCCGCCATTGTGCGCCACCGCCGGCGCCGCCCGCGGGGTCGATCGTCTTTCGGCGTCGCGCGAAGGAATCCGACCACTCCGGCCAGGAGAACCAACCACTGTGTGCCGACGAGGAAGGTCTGTGGCAGCTCCCGTGAGATGCCGCCTGCCGTGTATCCGAAGTGACCGTCGGCAAACGTGAGGACGTCCGGGACGGCCGCGGGAAGCCCGCGCATGATCTTCACGACGATCGTTTCGATCACGCC
>DASXUC010000107.1:0-3085 GCA_036505015.1 bacterium
TTCCGGATCGTTGACAAAGAGGATGATGGTCGGCGGCTTGGAGCGGGGCTGCGTCGCGTAGTAGATCTTCAGCTGCCGCCCGTGCCGATCGGCGGGCGGATTGTGGACGGATTCCGCCTCCCCAATGACGCGGTTGAGAGGCCCCGTGGCCACCCGACGGTCGTGGCTGGCGGCGGCCATCTGGATACGGTCGAGGAGTTCCGCGATCCCCCACCCTTTCCGGGCCGACGTCACCACGATTGGGGCATAGGACACAAATCTCAGCGCCTCCCGCAGGGGGGCCAGCCGCGTCGGATCGACCTCCGGAGCGTCGGCAATGACATCCCACTTCGCGGCCGCGATGACGCACGCGCGTCCCTTCTCCAGCGCGTAGCGAGCGATTTCCTGATCCTGGTCCGCGGGCGCCTGCGTGGCATCCATGACCAGCACCGCGACGTCGGCGCTGTCGATCGCCGACAGCGATCGGCCTGCGCTGTACCGTTCGAGGGCTTCCCCGATGCGGGCTTTGCGCCGGAGGCCGGCGGTGTCCACGAGGACAAACCGCCGCCCGTCATGGATCAGCACAGTGTCGACGGCGTCGCGCGTCGTGCCCGGGACCTCATCGACGACGACCCGTTCTTCCCCCAGGATGGCGTTGAGCAGCGACGATTTCCCGACATTGGGCCGGCCGACAATCGCCGCGCGCACGGCGGGGACCTCGGGCGCCTCGGTCTCTTCCTCGGGCAAGGCGGCGACGATCTGGTCCAGGAGATCGTTGGTCCCCAGACCGTGGATCGCGGAGATCTCGATCGGATCGCCCAGCCCCAGCGCGTAGAATTCGTACGCGCCCGTGTGCGAGGGGTGATCGACCTTGTTGGCGACCAGGAGCAGCGGCCGCCGGGCCTTGCGCAGATAGTTGGCGATTTCCTGGTCTTCGGGCGTCACGCCGTCGCGGGCGTCCACGACGAAGAGAATCACATCCGCATCTTCGACGGCACGGGTGGCCTGCTCGCGAACGAGGGTGAGGATGCGATGCTCCGACGCGGAAACGTACCCGCCGGTGTCGATGAGGGTGAACTCGCGCTCCCGCCAGCTCACCGTGCCGTACAGACGGTCACGGGTCACGCCGGGCCGATCTTCGACGATGGACGTGCGGCGGCCGACGAGGCGGTTAAAGAGGGCCGATTTGCCGACGTTGGGACGGCCCACGATCGCGACGACGGGCCGCGGCATGAACGGTCAACTTCCAACTTTCAACTGATCTCTCTCACCGATTTCCTGCAGCCGGTCGACCACCTCCGCGATGATCCATTCCGGCGTGCTGGCGCCGGACATGACGCCGACTTTCCGGACGCCGGCGAACCACCCCGGATCGATCTCAGCGGGGACTTCGATGTGATAGGTCGGCAGGCCGTGCTCCCGGCCGATCTCCCACAGCCGCGTGGTGTTGGCGCTGTGATGGCCTCCAATGACGACGAGGGCGTCCACCTCGCTGACCAGCTGTTGGGCTTCCTCCTGCCGCACGGTGATCGCCGGGCACAGCGTGTTGACGACCTTGAGCTCCTTGGTGCGCAGGGCCAGGTCGGCGACGATCTGACTGAAGTTCTCCATGGACTGCGTGGTTTGCGACAGGATGCCGATCTTGCCGCGCAGCTTGACCGCGCGCGCCTCGTCCCGGTCGTGCACGATCGTGACCTTGTCGCCCAGCACTTCCTTCAGCGTCACCATCTCGGGATGTCCGTGATCCCCGACCACGATCAGCTGGTAGCCTTCTTCAACCAGCTTGAACGCCAGTGAGTGGGCGCGGATGACGACCGGACAGGTGGCATCGATCACCCGCATCCCTTTGTCCCGCGCGGCGTCCAGCACGGCGTGTTCCACCCCGTACGCCGACACGACAAACGCCTCTCCGGCGAGATCGTTCACCTCACCCGCCACCTGCACGCCGGCCTGCTCGAGCCGGTCGACGACCTGCGGGTTGTGGATGAGCGGACCCCACGTGAAGACCGCGCCGCCCGCGCCTTCCGCGGTGCTGCGCGCCATCTCCACGGCGCGCTTCACCCCACCGCAGAACCCCATGTGCCGTGCGACAATGATCTCCACGGTCTCAGGATACCTCAGTCTTCACGGTCTTCACAGTCTAAGCCAGGTGTTGTTTGGACCGTGGAGACCGTGAGGACCGTGTAGACAGGTGTGTTCCGGTCAAGGAGCGTATAGGGGGAGACGTGCCAGCCGGAACCACACGACTCTTCGCCATCATCAACCCCATCTCGCGCCAGGGCCGCGCGCGCGCGGTGTGGCCGGCGGTCCGGCGCACCCTGGAAGACGGCGGTCTCGACGTGACCGAGGCGGTGTCCGAGCGGCGGATGCACGCCTGGGAGCTCGCCGAGCGGGCGGCCGCGGAAGGGTACGACATCGTCGTCGCCGTGGGCGGCGACGGCACGAACCACGAAGTCGTCAACGGCCTGCTCACCGCGCGGCCGCAGCATCCACCCGCCCTTGGCCTGATCCCCGCCGGCACCGCCAACGATCTGGCCCGATGTCTGCGAATCCCGTTTGACCCCCAGGCCGCCGCCCGGGTGCTGCTCGCCGGTGCCCGCCGCCGCATCGACGTCGGGCAAGTCAACAGCCGGTACTATGCGACCATTTCCGGCGTGGGCTTCGATGCGGAAGTGGCGCAGCTCGTCAACCACTGGCCGCGCTATGTGGGAGGCACCATCCTCTACGTCGCGGGGATCGTAAAGATGCTGGCGACGTTCAGCCCCGTCGAATCACAAATCACCATCGACGGACAGTCGCAGACCGCCAAGATGTTCCTCCTCGCCGCGGCCAATACCAACTGGTACGCTGGCGGCATGTACATGGCGCCCCACGCGCGCATTGACGACGGCTTGCTGGCTGTGGTCTGGGCGGGGGACCTCGGGAAGGCCGAAACGCTGGCCGTGCTGCCCCGACTCTTCTCTGGCACGCATCTGAGACATCCGAAGGTCTTCCACACGACCGCCCGCGAGGTCCGGGTCACCAGTACAACACCGCTGGCGATTCATGCCGATGGGGAAAGCGTCGGCACGGTGCCCGCTCACTTCAGGATCATCCCCCAGGCGCT
>DASXUC010000108.1:0-2478 GCA_036505015.1 bacterium
GCCCGGAGATCGTCCACCAGCGCGGCACCGGCGTGCTGCCCCAGTACCAGAACCTCGGGCTCGGGCGCTGGTTGAAGGCGGCGATGCTCGAGAAGATCCTGCGCGAGCGGCCTCAGGTGCGGCGCGTGCGGACGGGGAACGCCGACTCTAACGCGCCGATGCTGAAGATCAACCGCGAGCTCGGCTTTCGGCCCTACGTGTCCAACTCCATCTGGCAGGTCGAACTGCCGCAGGTCGAAGCCTACCTCAGCTCCCGCCGCTGAAGGAACTCGCCGGCTCGGGTCGAAGCCGCGAGCACATGTCTGCTGCTGTGGCGGGATCCTGGTATCGATCGCGGTGGGCGGTGGTCGCCGGCGCCGGTGTGCTCGTCATCGCGCTGATCGCGTTGGCTGCACCTTACCTGTTCTCGGTCGATCGATTCCGGCCGCTCATCGACAGTTTCCTCGAACGCAGCACCGGCCACCAGGTCGAGATCGAGTCGCTGCGGCTGCACCTGTTCCCCACGGTGCGCGTCCAGGCCGCGAACGTCCAGGTCAAGAATCCTCAGGGATTTCCCGCCGGCGATGCCGTCGTCATCGCGGCGATCGATCTGGGCGTGGCGCCTCGGGCCCTGTTGTCGCGGCGGCTGGAGATTACCAGCGTCTCACTGAGCGGCGTGAAGGTGAATGTGCTCCACAACGCCTCCGGCCGGAGCAATCTCGGCGCAGCGGCGTCGTCGGGGTCGAGTCCGGCACCGGCGCCGGCGGGATCGTCGGGCTTCTCGCTGGGACGAATCGGGACGGTCACCGTGGCCGATGCAGAGATCACCCTCGGCCCCGCACTGCGGGTCACAGGACTCCACGGTACGATGAATGCGGTCGATCTCAGAGCGCCGGACTGGACCACGCAGCTGGTGATTACCTCGAACCTCAAGGGCGTGACGGTCACGGCCGCGCAGCTCGGGGCGCCGCTGCAGCTTTCGGCCGGCGATCTCCGTGTCAAGAGCACGGGCGCGTCCGCACGGTTCAGCGCATCGCTGCAGGGCGTTCGGGCCGACGGGACGCTGCTGGTCTCGAACTACAATCCGCTGACGGTGCGGTTCGCGCTGACGGTGCCGCAGCTTAACGTGGATGCGTTGTCGCGGATCATGACCGGGAGCGGGGGCGCGGCGCCCGCGCGCGGGCAGGCCCGGCCCGGACCGAAGCGGCTGCTGGCCAGCGGCACCGTGAAGATCGCTCGTCTGATCGCGCGGCCGCTGACGCTCAGCAGGGTGAACGGCGCGCTGCGAGTCTACACGACCGCGGTGGAGATCTCTTCATACTCGCTCGCCGGCTACGGGGGCTCGGCGTCAGGGAGCGCGGTGATCAACCACGCCGCCGCCGGTATCCCCGCGACGATGACGGCCCAGATCCGCGGCGTGAATCTCTCGCAGCTGCTGGGGGCGTTTGGCTCCGGGGCGGGAAGGATCACCGGTTCCCTTCAGGCCAGCATGAGATTGTCGGCCGCCCTCGGGCGCGATCTCAAGCGGACGCTGTCTGGATCGGGTAGCTTCTTCGTCGGAAACGGCACGTTCCCGGGGATGGAGATGCAGGTTACGCTGGCGAAGCTCGCCAAGGCGTTTCAGGTTGACGTCGCGGGCGGGACGACGAAGTTCCGCCGATTTTCGGGCAATCTGAGGATCGGCGGCGGACGGGTCTTTGGCTCGAATCTCACGCTCGACGCCGTCGGGTTCGCCAGCACCGCGCAGGGCAGTTTCGGGTTGGACGGGACGCTCGACTTCAGGGGGACCGGTCATCTCGTACGCCGGGCCGCCGCGACCTCCCCGCAGTCCGGCACCATCCTGCAGCGCATCGGCCGCGGCATCACCGGGACGGTGGCGCGGGGGCTTCAAGGCGTCAACGTGCCGTTCACGCTGCGGGGCACGATGGCCGATCCGCAGTTCACCCTGGCGGGCGACGTCAAGGTGACCGAGCAGCCGATCCGCCGCACCGAGCCCAGGGAATCTCCGGCTGACGGAGACTAGCGCTTCAGGGACCCCGCACGTCGGGCCAGCCACGTCTGAACGGCCGCGCGCTGCGCGTCGAGCCAGTTCAGCACGACGGCATCGTTGGTGATCCCGCGCACCGCGGCCAGGCCCTCTCCGGTTCTTCCCAGAAGCGCGTAGGCTGCGTAGAGTCCCAGCGCCCCGCCCCGCATGTACTGGACCCGCGATTCGTCTGTCTGCCGCGCCGCTTCTTTCAGCCGACCCGTGTAGAAGGTGATGTAGGTCGGTATCAGTTGGGGGAACTGCCGCGTACAGTCGCCGAACCGGCCGCCGCTGTAACAGGCGGCGAGGGGTAGCCGCGCCGGCGAGCATGCATAACAGAGGTCGCCGTAGTAGGCGAACGAATCGTCGCCCAGCTCCAGCACGATGCGGGCGCCGAGGCGCTGGACTTTGAACCCTCCCGCGTTGCCGGCCTCGAAGCGCAGCAGGCGCTGAAATTTCGGCTGCAGCTGGTA
>DASXUC010000109.1:0-1998 GCA_036505015.1 bacterium
TTTGTGGCGGGATGCCGGACGGGCCGAGGAAGTTGCAGACGCCCTGAAGATCACGGCCGCCGATCTCCGGCGCCTCGGCGTGATCGACGACGTGGTCTCCGAGCCGCCGGGCGGCGCGCACCTCGACCCCGACCTGTCCGCGTGGCACCTGCGCCAGGCGCTGAACGCCGCACTGCGCAGCGTGCTGATGCTGCGGCCCGCGGCCCTGCTGCGCCGGCGCTATGAGAAATTCCGTCACATCGGCCGCGTCGGTGTCTATTGGCGGGAGGTCGTGCGGTCGGAGATGCAGGACCTCCTCGAGGCCGTGGAGCGCAGGATGCCTCGCCGCGAGCGCGGCACCGAAGCCGTTCTGGACAAACCGGACACCGCCACGTAGCACTCTCCCGCCCGCGCGCCGTGGACAGGAACTTTTCCGGTCCCGCACCGTCTAATTGAGCAGATCGGGTGAGGGACGGAGTGATCTGGTGGACGAAGGCGCACTGATCGCAGCCAGCCGCCGCGGCGACGCGGATGCGTATGACGCGCTGGTCGGAGCGTACCAGGACCGGATCTACCAGGTGACCTACCGCGTCACCGGCAATCCGGAAGACGCGTCCGACGCCGCGCAGGAGGCCTTCCTGAAGGCCTTTCGGTCGCTGCGGTCGTTCCGGGGCGACGCGGCATTTGGGACGTGGCTGCACCGGATCGCGGTCAACGCCGCCCTCGACATCGTGCGCCGGCGCCCGCCGCAGACCCACGAACTCCTCGAAGCGGTCGCGACGCCTACCGACGCCCAGGACCGCGAGCTGGAGCGGCGCGAAGTGCAGCGCCGGATCCACGGCGCGATCCTCGCGCTGCCGACAGACCAGCGTGTCGCGGTCGTCCTCCGCGATATCCAGGGGCTGCCGTACGGGGAGATCGCGTCGGTGCTGCAGGTGCCGGTGGGGACCGTGCGCTCCCGGTTGAGCCGGGCGCGCGAGACGCTGCGGAGTGCGCTCGCCGATCTCAGTCCGATCGCCCGCCCCGGACCCGAGCGGAACGAGTGGTCCGGGGGGCGCGAATGAGGGAGGGATTCCGATGCGCGTGACACATATACACGAACTGCTGTCGCCGTTCCTCGACGAAGAACTCGCTCCCCGCGAACGCGAGCAGGTCCGCGCGCATCTCGAGACGTGTGCCGATTGCCGGCGGGACCTGGAGTCGCTGCGGGCGACGCAGGGGCTGGTGCGCTCGCTGGACCCGGTGAAGGTGCCCGATGGGTTCCGCGATCAGGTGCGCTCGCGGCTGAGCGCCGTCGGGGAAGGACCCCGGGAGCGCCGGAGGATCCCGCGCTGGTCGTGGCAAGTGGCCGCGGCGGCGGCGGCCGTGCTGATCATCGGCGTCTTCTCCGTCAACCTCTTCCGGGAGATCCGACCAATCGAGCAGGCGGTCGCGCCCGAGCGGGGCGGGGTCAATCTGGGTGCACCCGGCGTCACCAACCTGCGATCTGCTCCGCCCGTGGCGCCATCCGCCGCACAGCCTCAGAAGACGTTCCCGCAATTTGATGGGCGCAAGATCGTGCGGACCGCGCAGCTGGCTGTCGACGTGGACCAGTTCGACGACGCGAGCCGCCGGCTTGTGCAGATCGCCGAGCGGGCCGGCGGGTTTGTGGCCGAATCATCCTACACCGAGGACACTGGCGTGCCGGCCGGTAGTTTCACGCTGCGGATCCCGGCGGCCCGGTTTGCCGCCGTGCTGGCGGAGCTGGACGCGCTGGGCGAGATCACCCAGCGTCAGATCAGCGGGCAGGACGTCACCGAAGAATTCGTTGATCTGCAGGCGCGGATCCACAACCTCGAACGCCACGAGCAGCAGCTGCTGAGCTTCATGGACCGCGCAACCAAAGTGAGCGACCTGCTGGCGATTGAGGAGCAGCTGGCCCGCGTGCGCGGCGAAATCGAGCAGCTGACCGGCCGGATGCGGTTTCTCGAACGCAGCGCCGACCTAGCGACGGTGGCGGTGGCCGTGAAACAGAAGGCG
>DASXUC010000110.1:0-3399 GCA_036505015.1 bacterium
CGATAACTTCGCATGCCCCGATTGCATGTTCGGCTGGACCGGTTGGTTCCTGAAGTTCGGGATCCCGCTGGGCCAGCGCACTCGCGTACAGTAACGGAGGCGGCCGGGGCATCCGCAGTGGTGTCCAGGCAGTGACCGTCCATATCCGCACCGCGCAAGTCCTCGTGGTCCGCATCCCGCTGCGGATCTCGATCGAGCACGCCGCCGCGGCGCGCCGGGCCAATACGACAGTGTTCATCCTGTTGGAAAGCGCCGAGGGCACGTTGGGAATCGGCGAAGCCCTGGCGCGTGAATATGTGACCGGAGAATCTCCGCAAGGTTGCGCCCGGCTGCTCGCCGCGGCGGCGCAAGGGATCGTTGGCCGGACGATCGATGATCCCCGGGTCTTCCTGACAGATCTCGAGGCGGTCATGCCGCTGCCGCCCGCCGCGGCCTGTGCCCTGGAACTGGCCGTCCTGGACTTATGGAGCCGATCGACCGGAGCCACGATCGAGATGGCGCTGGGTTATTCGGATACCACAGAAGCCGGACACAGTTTGACTTTCTCAGCCGTCTATCCGCTCGCGTCTGGCCCGAAGCTCA
Organism: bacterium; assembly: GCA_036505015.1. Classification (GTDB taxonomy): domain Bacteria; phylum Sysuimicrobiota; class Sysuimicrobiia; order Sysuimicrobiales; family Kaftiobacteriaceae; genus DASXUC01. The sequence goes on from DASXUC010000110.1 coordinate 583, forward strand.
CGGCCCTCCACGTCTTCTACCGCACGCTCCTGAGGATGACGGATCTCAAGGTCAAGGGTACCGGCAATGCCTCCACCGACCTGGCCTACCTCACCAGGATTCGCCGCGCGTATCCCTACCCGGTTTCGGTGCGGGTCGACCTGAACGGCGCGCTGGACGATGACGAAGCAGCAGGGTACGTCGGCACCCTGCTGCGCGCGGGCGTGTCATGGTTCGAGCAGCCGTTTCCGAAGGACGACTGGGAAAGCCACCGCCGGCTGCAGCGGGAGTTTGGGTCCGACATCACGCTGTGCGGGGATGAGTCGCTGTGCACGGTCGACGACGTGCGGCGGGCTGCCCGCGAGGGCGCGTTCCGCGCCGTGAACATCCGAGTCGCGAAACACGGCGGGATCCGGTGCTCGCTGGACGTCTACAGGGCCGCGGTCGAGGGAGGCCTCGATGCCCAGTTGGGCGCGCTGGTCGGGGAAACATCCGTGCTCGCGTATGCGGGACTCCACTTCGCCGCCCTCACCGGCCCGCTGGCCCACCATGAAGGATGCTTCGGGAAGTTTGTCATCAAGCACGACATCGTCCGTCCCTCGCTCACCTTCACCCGGGGCGGCCGGGTCTCCCTCGCCGCACGGCCGCAGGCGGGGCTGGTCCCTGCCATCGACCTGCGCGCGCTGCGGACCGGCACCCTCACGGTCAACCGGTTCGCCGCAGCATAACGCATGCGTACCCGGATCCGGTTGACTCTTGCGCACGCGCTCGTCGCCGGTTGGACGAGGGCGTTGTATGTGCGGCTTGCGTCCGACCTGCGTTTCTACCGCCGACGGCAGCATGCGCTGGCCACCCGCTATGCCCTGGCCGGCATCTCCCCGGAAGCCTACGGCCCTGCCGTGCAAGCGCGGATCACCCAGGCTGCCTCACGACTCCATGAGCCGCACATGTTCGTGCTGACCTCGGGCACAACAGCCGAGCCCAAGCGCCTCCTCTATACTCACCGCCGATTGCGCCGGGTGCGTCAGACCATCCTAGAGCAAACGCTGCTGAGCTACCGGCACCTGCACCTGAGCAGGCCGGTCTTCTATCCGCTGACGGACCTGCTTCCCAACACGACGCTGAGCGGCGCGCTGGCCCATCGATATCGCATGGGTCTGTCGGGGCGGTTCCTGCAGCGTGTGGTGTTCTCGGACTCCTTTCTTCCGGCCGGCGAGATGGCGCGTCTGGCGGCGCGCTTCTCGCAGGCCGCGGTCCACCTCACCTGCATGGCCCTGATTTCCCCCACCGTCGTGATTGTGGTGAACCCGTCCTCCCTGTTCACGATTCTGGACACCGAGCGAGATTGGGAAGCGACCCGGGCGGAAGTGAACGGGATCCTCGAGGACCCGGCCATCGCGCAGATGGAGCAGCGCCTCGGTCCCGCGGGATTGGCACGTGCGGCCAGTCTTCGCGAGCGCTGCGCGCGCGGCGGGGTGCCGCATGCTGCGGACCTGTTCCCGGATCTGCGGGTCGTGTACTGCTGGGACGGAGGTGACGTGCGTCCGTACATCGAGCATCTACGGCGGCGCTTCGGGGACCGGGTTCCGGAATTCTTTCCCATGTTCTCGATGTCCACAGAAACGATCTCGTATGAGATCTTCCCCCGGTGGTCGGTCGTAGGAGGATTTCCAATTTCCCCAGGAGTCTGCTATGAATTCCTGCCCGGGGAATCAGCTCGGGCGGCTGGCCTGCTCAAACCGTGGGAACTAACAACCGATCACCGCTACACAATGGTAGTGTCCGACCGGTACGGCCTGCGGCGCTACAACACCGAAGACGTCTTCGTCTGCGTGGGGATGGTCCGCGACACCCCGCTGCTGCGATTTCTGCACCGGGCGGGGCTCGCCTATTCGTTCACGGGGGAGAAACTCACCGGGGAACAACTCTCCATCGTCTACGGTCGGATCCGCCGCGAGCTGGGAATTCCTGATCTCATCTGCACCTGTTTCCCCACCCACACTGCTCACGGTATCCCAGGCTATGTCTTCACCTGCTGGGTACCGCCGGGGACCGACCGGACCCTCCAACTGACGGGGGACCTCTTTGACCAGTTCCTCAGGAAAGTGAACCTGGAATATGACGCCAAGCGGGCCGGCGGCCGCCTCGCTGCACCGCAGGTGCGGCGGGTTTCCGGCCCGGGAGTCCTCGAACGCATCGCCGCCAGGGGCGCACGACCTGGGAGCCCAGCGCAAAGCAAAGTGCTCCCCTTGTCCATGATGCTGTGGGAGCAGGCGGAGTTGCTCTTTAACTCACCTCTGGTACCAGATATGCCAGAGAGCATTGTCGGTGCCCCGGGCGAAGACGTCTAGCCGCCCGGGACCCCATGAGGCCGCGGCCGGTTCAGAGGAGAGCACACCGCCAAGACTCTCCCAGCCGCTCCAGCCCCCCTGGAACCACTTGTGCCACAGCGCGTTGTCGGTCCCCCGGACGAAGACGTCCAGCCGGCCGGCGCCCCATGAGGCAACGGCGGGATCAGAGGTCAACACGCCACCAAGATTTTCCCAATCACTCCACCCGCCCGCAAACCACTTGTGCCACAGCGCGTTGTCGGTGCCCCGGACAAAGACGTCGAGCCGGCCCGGAGCCCACGCCGCCACGGCCGGACCGGACGTCAACACCCCGCCGAGGCTCTCCCAGCCGCTCCAGCCGCCCTGGAACCACTTGTGCCACAGCGCGTTGTCGGTACCCCGGACGAAGATGTCCAGCCGGCCCGGCCCCCACGCTGCCACCGCAGTGTTGGACGTCAGCACTCCCCCGAGGCTTTCCCAATCGCTCCAGGCGCCCTGCCACCATTTG
>DASXUC010000111.1:0-4310 GCA_036505015.1 bacterium
GGTCGGCGACGTCGCGATCGGCGGTCGCGTGGATGGGCTGCATCGACGCGATCACCCCCAGCCGCGCCAGACGCGTCAGGTCGGTAGGATCCAGGACCTGCACGTGCTCGATGCGATGGCGGGCGCCCAGCTGCGCCGACGACGCGGCGTGCTGTTCGTAGGCGTCGAGCACCCATCGGTTGGCGCGGTCGCCGATCGCGTGGATCGCGCACCAGAACCCGCCGGCCACCGCGCGCCCGACCAGCTCGACCAATTCGTCCCGCGAGCGGATGGCGACTCCCTGGTTCTGCGGCTGCCCTTCGAACGGCGCAAGCATGTTGGCGGTCTGCGACCCCAGCGTGCCGTCGGAGAAGATCTTGACCGGCCCGACGCGAAGCCAGTCGTTCCCGAACCCGGACCGCAGACCGGACTCGATCGCGGCGGGCAGGCCGGATTCGGGAATCGCATTCCAGACCCGCAGCCGCAGCTCCCCGCGGACGGCCAGGCGCTGAAACGCGGCAAACACTTCAGGTCCTTCGAAGTCGTGCACGCCGACGATGCCGTAGGAGTGGAGCAACGCGACAGCGTTGCGGATGCCGTCTTCGACGTCCAGCGGACCGGAGGGCGGAATGACCCGGGTGATCAGGTCTCGCGCTTCTTCTTTCAGCAGACCGCTGGGCTCCCCCGAAGCGCTGCGGTCGATAACGCCGCCCGGAGGGTCGGCGGTCTGCGCATCAACGCCGGCGAGCGCCAGCGCGGCGGAATTGACCCAGAGCAGATGGCCGTCTTTGCTGGTCAGCGCGACGGGGGCGTCGGCAACGGCCGCGTCGAGATCGAACTTCGTGGGGAACCGGCCCTCCGGCCAGAGGTTCTTGTCCCACCCGCGGCCGAGAATCCAGTCCTCCCGCCGGGTCCGGCCCGCCGCCACGGCGACCCGCGCGACGGCGTCGGCCAACGATGCGGCCTCACGCAGCTCGACGCGGCGCAGCGCGATACCTAGCGATGCGAGATGGATATGGCTGTCGACGAATCCCGGGAGGATCGTGCGGGCGCCGAAATCGACCCGGTCAAAGCCGGAAAACTCGTTGCTGAGATCTGTAGCGCGCCCTCTGGCCACGACGCTGCCGCCTAAGACGGCCAGCGCCTCGACAACCGATGGGCTGGGGTCCAGCGTATAGATCCGGTCAGCGGTGAAGAGTGTACCCTTCACCACGCGGCTCTATCCGTAATACGCTCGTAGAGATACGCCCGCACCCGCTTGTAGACGAAGAAGGTCGCCACAGAACTGATGGCGCCCTTGAGCAGATTAAACGGCAGGAGTGCCGGGAGGACCAGGGCGATGACCTGCGGGCGTGGTATGCCAAAGAAGACCGGCGTCAATGCGATGTTGGCGACGATCATGACGCCGGACATCGCCAGCACGCCGATGATCAGGGATTTGATCGCGCCGGCTTTCGTGCGCTCGAACAGATAGTACGCTCCGACCACGCCGGCAAGGGTGACGCCGGCGAGAAAATTCATGAAGATCCCAAATGGCCCGCCCAAGGGGGCCGAGCGGAACACGCCGATCAGCACGGCCTTGATGGCTTCCACCGCTACTCCGTATGCGGGGCCAAGGGCAAACGCCGCGATCAGGGCGGGAACTTCACTCGGGTCGTACTTCAGGTACGGCGGAAACCCCGGCAGTGGAAATTCGAAGTACATGAACGCAAAGGCGACCGCGCCAAGCAGTGCAACCTGCGTGAGCCGTCTCATTTCTGCCCCTCACCTCGTAAGTCGACTTCGGGGCAGAAACACGCATCCGGTCTCGGGTCCCATAGTCCCGGGTCCCCTAGTCCCGTGAAGTTTGACCTTCTCCCATCCGGACTATACCGTCGGCCCCGGAATCACACCGGATCCACCGCCGCAATCGGCGGGTAGCGGGCTGTACCGCCGGTCGGGAATTGCCCTGAGCTACGTCGAACGGGCGCACCCTGCCCCGAAGGTCGTCTGTAGTTGTCGCTTCTATCCTAACACGTAGGGGAAACTATCGCTCCGGCTGCACGCAGGTCACGGCAATGATCGCGGTGTGGACCACACCGCCTTCACCGTATCTGAGCGTGACGACCGTCTTGCCGGGGCGCGTGCACTCGGCCTCCACCTTGATCTTTCCTCCCGGAAGGATCTCCAGGATGCCCGGCGGACTCGCCGAGACGTCCACCAATTCACCCGCACCGCGCAGCAGATCGAAGACCTCGCCCATTTGGATTTCGATGGTGGTTCTGACGGTGTGAGAGGCCAGGGCGGGAACCGTCAGCAGAGCGACCAAGGCAATCGCCAAACTCATGCCCCGGAGGGTGGCTCCGTACGCCGATTCAGTCATCTTGCTTGACGCCGAGACAGACGACCGTCACAGGGGGTGGCTCGCCCCGCGGGGAGGACCTGCAGTCCGACCAGCGCGATCAGCAGTCCCAGCACGAGAAGACGCATCGCTGTTCTCCTCTCGTGAGTGCCGAATGGTTTCGGAATGGTTTCGGGTGCCTTCGCCAGTCAATTCGTAGGTCCTGCCCGTGCGGATTGGCGTCAGGCGGGGGTGCGGAGCCGACGAGGAGGAGCACGGCCTTGACCGAACTAGGCTCAGCGTGCGTGACCGCGATACCGGCCACTCGGCGTCATCTCATACCGCCGATCGCCCGCCCATTCGGTTCGACCGCAATGAACTGGCCGGTGCGTTCGGCGACATCGGGACCGATCTTCCGCTGATCGTTGGCCTGATCCTGGCCGCCGGTCTGGACAGCGCGAGCGTGCTGATCATGTTCGGCTTGATGCAGGTTGGTACGGGCTTGATGTACCGAATGCCGATGCCCGTTCAACCCCTCAAGGCCATGGCTGCGATCGTGATCAGCCAGAAACTCGCCGCAGGCGTGCTGTTTGGTGGTGGACTGGCAGTCGGCATCCTGATGCTGGTCCTCACCGTCACTGGATTGTTGGCGTGGCTGGCACGCGTGATCCCGACGACCGTCATCCGCGGCATCCAGTTCGGCCTTGGCCTGCAGCTGGCCTCGCTGGCGCTTCGCGAGTACGTCCCCGCGGAAGGACTTCCGGGCTACGTGCTGGCGGCGGCGGCGTTCCTGATCGTCATCCTGCTGCTGGGCAACCGTCGCTTCCCTGCCGCCCTGTTCGTGATTGCGCTGGGCGTGGCGTACGCCTTTGCGTTTACCCTCGACACCGCCGGGGTGGCCGCGAGCATCGGCTTCCGACTGCCGGCGTTTCGCATCCCGGTCACCGCCGACGTCCTCAGCGGCCTCGTGATCCTGGCGCTGCCGCAGATTCCCTTGTCGTTGGGGAACTCGATCCTCGCCACGCAACAGGTTGCACGGGATTTCTTTCCGGATCGCGCGCCAGGGCTGCGGAAGATCGGCGGGACGTACGCGCTGATGAACCTGGTGAATCCATGGTTTGGGGGAATCCCTACCTGTCACGGCTCGGGTGGGTTCGTCGGTCACTACACCTTCGGCGCCCGCACGGGCGGATCGGTCGTCATCTACGGCCTGCTGTACCTGTTCCTGGGGGCGTTCTTCAGCGGCGGGTTCGACCGGATCATCCACGTCTTTCCATTGCCGATGCTCGGGGTGCTCCTGCTCTTTGAAGCGCTAGGGCTGATGTCCCTGGTCGGCCGGCTGGAGGAGCCACGGTACCAGCTGCGCGTTGCCCTCCTCATCGGGCTGATCGCCGGACTCGTCCCCTACGGGTATGTCCTGGCGCTGGTGCTCGGGCCTCTGCTGTTGGCCTACCAGCGCTCTCGCGGCGGAACACAGTAGGAACTGGTACCAGGTACGAGTTGTCGGCCAAATACGTACCAGGTACTTGATTCCCCGGGGAAAGTACCTGGTACCGAGGAGGCGGCTATGCAACGCGTCTTATTCGTCTGACGCGGGAACAGCATGCGCTCCCAGATGGCGGAGGCCTTCTTCAATGCGCTGGCTCCGCCCGGGTGGCGCGCAGGTTCCGCGGGGACGGCGCCGGCAACTCAGATCATGCCGCAGACCTATGAGGTCATGCGGGAATTGCGCTTTGACCTGCAGGGGCAGTATCCAAAATCGCTCGACGAGGCGCTGACCCCCGAGGTGGCGCTGGTCATCGGGTTGTGCGCCGAGGAGGCCTGCCCGGTCGTCCCGGGCGTCCCCAACGAGCACTGGCCGCTGCCGGATCCCGTCGGGCGGGATCTGAAGTTTGTCCGCGGGATCCGGGACGATCTGCGGATCCGTGTCGCCGATCTCGTGCGACGGCTCCCGGACTAGACGTTGAGCTCGCGCATCTCTCCGGTCACGAGGTAGATCACCCGCTCGGCG
>DASXUC010000112.1:0-3286 GCA_036505015.1 bacterium
CACCACCTCGCGCTGCGGCGGGGGCATCTGCGGGTAGAGGAACCGGTTGGCGGCGGACTTGTACTCGGCGATGTGGTGCCACTGCGGGAGGATGCCCAGCCGATCCAGGGCAACGCGCAGGAACGTCGCCTCAGTGCGGAACCCGAACAAGCCCCACTCCAGAGAATCCGGCGCGACGATCAGGTTGGCGGCGCTGGCCAGATAGTAGTACGGCAGCGTCGCCAGTGGCAGGTAGGCAGCGATACGCTTCCCGCGGGCACGGAACGCCGCCAGCGAGGCGCGGAAGTCTTCCAGTGTGGTAAGCCCGGCCGTCAACTCGCCGATCTTCAGGACGATACCCTTGACCCGCGGATCGGCCGCGAGCAGGTCCAGCCGCTCGCGCCATTCCTGCAGACTCTCCGGCGGCGCGGACACCACCGGCAGGGGCAGCATCCGGCGCAACCGGCTCACCGGCGGCGGGCGCCGCTCCGGCAGCGGACCGCTGACGGTCAGCAGCACGTACTCCGGCGCGGGGGCCAGACTCGCCAACCCGTTGCGCAGCGCCCGCAGCGCGTTGGTGATTGCCTCAACGATCACCGCAATCGGATTCATCGCCTGTGTCCTGCGCGCTTCCGCGTTTCCGCACTCCCGGGTCTCATCAGTCGTACCCCAGCTCGGCGAGCCGGTCCTCATCAAACCCGAAATGGTGCGCGACCTCGTGGACGATCGTGCGCCGCACCTCCTCGGTGATCTCCTCGTCCGTCTCGCACGCCTCCTCCAGCGGGCGCTGGAAGATCGTGATCTTGTCGGGCATCAGCGGATCGGCGGTGATGCCCCGTTCGATCAGCGGCGTGCCCTCGTAGAGTCCGAAGATCTCCTCGTCTGGTTCCATCTCCAGCTCGGCGCGCTGCACGGCGGTCGGCCGGTCTTCGATCACGACGTCGACGTTGTCCATGCGAGCCCTGATGGGGTCGGGAATGGTCTCCAGCGCCCGCAGCACCAGCGCCTCAAACCGCGTCCGCGGCAGCTTCACGGCGCGGGCAGCAGCGCCGCGGTGGCGTCGAGCAGCGCCCGCACGTCGGCGCCGGAGTTGTACGCTTGCACGCTGCCGCGGATGAGGGTCATACCGTTCCAGGATAGCACCGGGACTTCGATGCGGAAGCGCTCGTACAGCCGCCGCTGGAACGCCTCGGCGTCCGCGGCCGGCAGCCGTACGCTCACCATCTGTGCGTACCACCGGTCCGAGTCCGGACTCAACGGGCCGCCTCCGGCGCGCAGCAGGCCGCCACGCAGCCGCGCGGCGAGCGCGTGACAGCGTGCCCGCACCTTATCCCAGCGGTGCCGCCGGAGAAACTCGATCGCCGCGGGGACCGCCAGATACGCGGCCACGTCGCGCGTCCCCTGCCACTCCTGCTCGTCGACGAACGGCGAGCCGCTGGGCCGCTCGCTCCGCCATCCCCAGCTCACCACCAGCGGCGACAGCAGCGGCTGCACCTCGGGCCGGGCGAACAGAAACCCGGCCCCTTTCGGCGCGCACATCCACTTGTGGCAGTTCCCCGCGTAGAAGTCCGCTCCCAACGCATCCAGATGCAGTGGGATCTGTCCGGGCGCATGCGCGCCGTCAATCACCGTCAGGATACCCGCCGCCCGGGCGCGCCGGACGATCTCCCGCACGGGGAAGATCAACGCCGTGGGGGCGGCGATGTGGCTGCAGAAGAGCACGCGTGTACGCGGCGTGACGCGCGCCCAGATCGCGTCGGCGACCTGCCGCGCCGAGCGGACGGGGACGGGCACGGCCGCCTTGACGTAGCGGGCGCCACGGCGCTCGCAGGTGAACGTCCAGGTCCGGTCCAGCGCGCCGTACTCGTGATCGGTGCCCAGCACTTCGTCCCCGGCCCGCAGCGCGAGCGACCGGGCGACCACGTTCAATCCGACGGTCGCATTCGGCACGTACACGAGATTGTCGGCGCGGGTGCCGACGTACGCTGCCAGCGCCGCGCGGGCCGCGTGCATGAGGACGGGAAACCGCCGGCCCAGGAACTCGACCGGCTGGCGCTCCAGCTCGCGCTGCCACCGCTGGTAGGCGGCGAACACGGGCCGGGGGCACGCGCCGAACGAGCCGTGATTGAGAAACACGATATCCCGGCGCAGGAAGAATGATCGCCGAAGTTCCGTGGCGCTTGACCTCATCCCGGTACGCTCGCTGTTTGGTGCGACTGTGACAATGGTGATCCCCACAGGCCGCCCAGGGAAAAATGCCCTGGGTGAGTGTCGCATGGCCCGATTCCCCATCGAAAGGAGGTAACCCTCGATGCGGACGCGGTTGATGGTGCCATTCGCGATCGTCCTGCTGACTGTCGCCCTGACGATGGGCATTGCCGCGGCAGGGGCGCCGCCCTATCCGCCTGATGTCCACGGTGGCGGAGGCAGTGGCAGCGGTGGCAATGGGACAGAACAGTCGCACGAAGGGGAGCCGGCTGACGCAAGTTGTGTGCTCCCGACAATGCTGCGAATTGCTCGACCGTCCTGCCCGTAATTCCGCCTCGCTTGACCTTGGGGCGCATGCCCGCGTTGTTAGGTCCCGCTAGCCAAACACGGCTTGATCCGGGGATCACCTAGGGCAAAGATCAGGGGCAGGTCCGTACGCACCACCGTTAAGGAGGTGACTGGACATGCGGACACGAGTCGTAGTCCCCCTCGTGATGCTGCTGCTGCTGGCGATGCTGACCATGGGTATTGCCGCCGCAGCCGAGCGGCCGGACACGGTGCCGGTTGACTCGCTCGAGGAAGAAGCGGTAAGTACGGCTGGTGAAGGGGAGGCGCTCTTAACGTTCATGCTGCCGATCTTCAGTGGCGGCGTGGCCCTCTCTGATGAGGAGTCGGGCGCGGGCGTCGACAACCGGCCGGATCACTAACGCGGTGAAGTAATCGAGACGCCCGGTGGGACACGTCGTCCCACCGGGCGTCGTCGTGTGTCAATCCCTTACGCGTCGTAGTACAGCACGAATTCCGCGGGATGCGGCCGCATGCGCACGACGTCGATCTCGCGGCTCCGCTTGTAGGCCAGCCACGTCTCGATCAGATCCGGCGTGAACACGTCGCCTTCCAGCAGGAACGCGTGATCGTGCTCCAAGGCGGCCAGTGATTCCTCCAGCGACCCAGGCAGCTGGCGGATCTTCGCGGCCTCGTCCGGGGACAGTTCGTAGAGATCCACGTCCATCGGGTCGCCGGGATCGAGCCGCCGTTTGATCCCGTCCAGTCCCGCCATCAGCATCGCCGCGAACGCCAGGTATGGGTTGGCCGTCGG
>DASXUC010000113.1:0-3051 GCA_036505015.1 bacterium
TCCGACGCACGTCACTCGCGAAGCGTCCAACTGGCTCATGGCAAGATAAACGGGCACCTCGATGTCTGTTGTCACGTCGATTAGGTGAACGGGTGCGCGGGCAACCTGAACGGCGTCCAGATATAGCGCATGTAGCCGATCCGGCAGGCTGGTGCAATCCACCACATCGATGCCCGGCGTTCGGGCGATGAACCAGCGCAGGAGAGCCTGCGAAACACCGTCGTGTTCGATCAGTTCACACAGGCCGTGATGGGTTGCCTCGGTCAGGGTCATTCCCGCTGCGGTGCCCAGACTCGACGCATATCGCAAGAGGCTGCGATAAGGTTGTACCGAGTCGCCCGGCAATGGCCGTCGGAAGTATCTGGGATCGGTAAGGAACAGCGGATAAAACACAGCACCTGCGGCGCCGCAGTGCATCGCGCATGCCGCAACGGCTTCCGGAAATTCCGTCGCCCAACGTTGCACCACCAGATCGGCACGAAGATACGGCTGGCTGGCGACCTCAGCGGCGGACAACAGGTCGGCGCCGCCAGGGGCGTACCGCCGGTTGTCCTGGGCAGACATCAGATAGCGTTCGAGCGCCTCGAAGAGGGCGCTGGCGTTACCTTGCGCCTCGGCGCCTTTCCCGAAGCCAATCGCGACCTGGACCCCGTCTCGGAGGAGGCGTACCCGTGCCGTCCGACGACCAGATGGGCCGAGGTAATCCACGCGTACATCTAGATTCAGCCGATCAATCTCGGATGTGGCGAATTCTGCCGCCTGCGCGGAAGGCATCGAACGAAATGGTGCGGCTTCCTGTCTCACGGTCTTTACCGGTTTCATTCGGCGGACACATGACAACGGAAATCCCGACCTCGTCATCGAGGTAGCGACACCGGAGAAATAGCCATTACTGCAGGGGAGTCATCGCAGCTGCAACATATTGGCGAGGATGCTGCCAGCATCCGTCCAGTGTGTCAAGTGGCGATGAAGGCGTCGCTCCGGCACTGGCGAATTGGTCAATTCGCAAGGAATGGCCTGCTGCGCCCTCCCCAGCCGGCGACCGGCGATATGCACGCGTGACGGAGCGGGCGGCGGGCGCGCGCGAGTCAAGTCGGCGCAGCATGAAGCGGGCCTTCCTCGCGGACGGCCGCTGCCATCGGCCGACGACATGCAGCCGCATACGGCCCTTCCGTGCGGTGATCGCACGGAAGGCTCGATCATCAGTTGGTCGTCAAGGTGGTCGAGGATCTCCCCCTGGTGGCCGCGCGCTCCGAAGCCGCGCGCTCGCATCGGACGGGCGATCGCGGGCGCATTTCAGCAACTTCGGCGGCTGGGTCGACGTCTACGCGCCGGGGCAACACCTGATCAACGCGTTCCCGGAAGGAACGCTGACGTACCAGGAACCACCGCGCGCGGGACAGACGGCCACGTTCTCCACGATGGCGAGCTGGAGCGGGACATCCTTCTCGACGCCGGTGGTGGCCGGGCTGATCGCCGCGCGCATGTCCCGTACCGGAGAGAACGGTCGTGATGCCGCGGCCGCTCTGGTCGCGCAGGCCCAGGCGGCCGCGCGGCCGGGAATCGGCGCCGTCCTCCTGCCGGACGGGCCGGACGGGCCCTGCGCGCCGCATCCGCATCCGCGGCACTGCTGTCACGAGCACGCGCCGGGTAGGTGCTAACAGCTGGGTGTTATCGTCGGTAGCATGACGGCGCAGAGCACGCGGGAGCGGATCATCGAGGCCGCTGCCGCGCTGCTCGCCGAGGGCGGCCGCGAAGCGGTGTCGACGCGGGCGGTCAGCGCCGCGGCGAGGGTGCAGGCCCCAACGATCTACCGGATCTTCGGGGACAAGCGGGGCCTGCTCGACGCGGTCGCCCGGTACGGCTTCGAGACGTACCTGCGCAGTAAGACCGCGCTGGAGCAGACCGCCGATCCGGTCGAGGATCTGCGCAAGGGTTGGGACCTGCACATCGGCTTCGGGCTCGCGCAGCCGGCGTTCTACACCCTGATCTACAGCGAGCCCGGGCCCGGCGTGGAGTGGACCGCCGCTCGGGAAGCGGCCGACATCCTGGCCAAACAGGTACGGCGGATCGCCGAGGCCGGCCGGCTTCGGGTGAGCGAGGAACGCGCGGCGCAGTTGATCCACGCCGCCGGCTCGGGTACGACGCTGACGCTGATCGCCCTACCGCCCGAGCGGCGGGACCCAGCGCTGTCCAGGCTGGCGCGTGAGTCGGTTATCACAACCGTGACCACGGATGTTCCGCCGTACGGTTCGAGGGAAAGCAACGCGGTGAGCAGCGCGATCGCGCTGCGGGCCGTCCTGCCGGAGGCAACGGTGCTGACCGAGCGGGAACGTGGGCTGCTCGCGGAGTGGTTGGACCGCATCGCGACCGCCGACTAGCGGAAGGTTCCCTCGTGCCGACGTCGAACACCGTCGGGCTGCGCTCCGAACGCGGCCCGATCCTGGCCGCGGTAATGCTCGCCACCGCACTGGTGGCAATCGATTCGACGATCATCGCCACCGCGGTGCCGTCGATCGTGCGGGACATCGGCGGATTCGCCGAGTTTCCCTGGCTGTTCTCCATCTACCTGCTGGCCCAGGCGGTGTCCGTGCCGGTGTACGGCAAGTTGTCGGACCTGTTCGGCCGCAAGCCCGTCGTGCTGTGGGGCATCGGCCTGTTCCTGATCGGTTCCATCATGTGCGGCGTGGCCTGGAGCATGGCGGTGCTCATCGCGTTCCGGGTCGTGCAGGGCCTCGGCGCCGGTGCCATCATGCCGACCACGATCACGATCGTCGGCGACCTGTACTCCGTTGAGGAACGGGCCAAGGTGCAGGGCTACATCGCCAGCGTGTGGGGCGTCTCGTCGGTCGTCGGGCCGACGCTCGGCGGCGTCTTCAGCGAGTACGTCTCCTGGCGCTGGATCTTCTTCATCAACATCCCGCTGTGCCTGCTGGCGGGCGGCGTGATCATGCGGGCGTTCAACGAGCGGGTGGAACGGAGCCGTCCGAGCATCGACTACCGCGGGGCGGCGCTGCTCACCACGGGCCTCACGCTCGTCATCCTCGGCGT
>DASXUC010000114.1:0-1615 GCA_036505015.1 bacterium
CCGGAAGTACAATGTGCGGTTGAACCGGTGCGCGGTTTCTGCGAACATTTCAGACTTTCCACCGCGCGGGACCGCCGCGGAAGACGCACTGACCGAAGGGGGAGCGAGATGCCAGGTTCGCGCGGGGTCATCAATCCACGATTGAGAGATCCATTGGCGGACCGGCTTTGCCGGGCTCTGCTCACACTGAAAAGCGTCGACGAATGCTACCGGTTCCTGGAAGATATCTGCACCGTTGGAGAGGTCAAAGCGATGGCACAGCGGCTTGAGATCGCGCGTCTCGTCTACACCGGGCATACCTATGACGAGGTGGCACGGCGCGCCCACGCCAGCAGCGCGACGATCAGCCGGGTCCGCCGGTTCCTCGAGTACGGCGCGGATGGGTACCGGCTCGTTCTCGACCGCCTCGGCTTCCACCGCGCCGGCTAGCAGCCCTCCCCGAGCTCGATTTGCCGTTTGACAACCCTGCTGCCGTCCTGGTATCGTATGGGAAGTTTTTCGTACTTCCCTGCTTTAGTCAGATAAAGAGGAGAAGAGAGAAAGAAAGGGCCCGACACTCCTATGCACCAGTCTGTCCCAACGCGGTGGCAACAGGTCCCTTCGGGCATGCGCGACATCCTGCCCGCCGATCAGGCCAGGCGGCAGACAGCGGTGACGGCGCTGCGTGACGAATTCGCGCGCTGGGGGTATCGCGAAGTCGCCACTCCGACCCTCGAATACCTGGATACGTTCGTGCGGGGTGCCGGCCAGGGAGTGACCGATCGGCTCTTCAAGATCGTGGATCGCGGCGGCGCACTGCTGGCGTTGCGGCCGGAGATGACCGTGCCGATCGCGCGGCTTGCGGCCACGAGGATGCTTGCGGACGCCACACTCCCCCTGCGCCTTTCCTACGTGGCGCCGGTTTTCCGGGGGCAGGAGGCAGGGCGGAGCAGGATGCGGGAGTTCGTGCAGGTCGGCGTCGAGTTGATCGGCGTACCCGGTATGGACGCCGATGCGGAGGTGATCGCGCTGGCACTCGCCGCGCTGCGGCGGGCGGGTGCGGCAGGAATTGTTGCGCACATCGGGCACCTCGGGCTGCTCGCCGAGTGGTTGGATGCGCTGCCCGAAGACCAGCGGGATGACGTGCGGACCCGATTGTATCGCAAAGAATTCGTGCAGATTGACGACGGCGTGGGCGACGCCGAGTTGTCGGCGCTCTTGCGCATCCTTCCCGATCTCCACGGGCCGGGAGCGCTGGAGCGAGCCGAACGGTTTGCGATCTCCCCGCGGAGTCGCGCCGCGCTCGATGAGCTGGCGGCCGTGTTCGACCGGATGGCCGAGTATGGGTTTGCGGATGCGGTTGAGATCGACTTCGGCATCATCAGAGATTTCAGCTACTACACCGGGATAGTCGTCGAGGCCTACGGGGCGGGCACAGGATATCCGGTGCTGGGCGGGGGTCGATACGACACGCTGCTGGGCCGATTTGGGCCTGACAGTCCGGCCACGGGATTTGCGATCGGATTGGATCGGATGGTCGATACTATCCCGCAAACGCCCACATCTGCGGCCGATCTGATTCTCGCAGGTAACACCACCGACCGGGCCCGGCTGGTCGCCCTGGCGACAAAACTTC
>DASXUC010000115.1:0-44405 GCA_036505015.1 bacterium
TCGCCGTGTATGGTGGCAAAGCCATGGGCAATCGCCCGCAATCCCGCGGCTTCGGGCTCGATCGCGATCTCAGCGGGAATGTCGGCGCCCACGTACAAGAACTCCGCATCGGGGTCGATGAATCGCCGGATCAGCCAGGGACAGGCAACCCGATCCACATTGGCATTCTTACGTGTCACCCACTTCATGACCACACCTCCACATCTCCTGATGAGTCAGAAGGAATAGACTACTAGCCCCGCGACGGCCGCGGCTGCGATGACTACCGCGATGGCGCCTTTGGCCCGCCAGCGATAGAGCACCACCAGTGAGACGACAAGGATGAGCAACGCCGGAAGATCCCTGACCGTTGCCCGTAACAGGTCGAGGGCCGTGGCGCTGATCAACCCCACGACCCCAGCCGTCACCCCATCCAGGAAGGTGTGAACCAATCGGTTCTGGACGATGCGTTCGATGGCGCGGTGCGCGACAAGTGTAAACGCAAACGCTGGCAAAAAGATGCCTACCGTCACGGCGACAGCCCCTACCGGGCCGCCGCCCAGGTAACCGACGAACGTGGAAAAGATGATCAGCGGAGCCGGCAGGATGCCGGAGAGTGCAAGGCCGTCGAGGAACTGCGGATCAGTCATCCAGCGCCCCACGACCACCGCATCATTGCGGAGAAATGGGATCACCGTGTAGGCCCCGCCAAAAGTCAACATACCCGCGCGCAGGCCCGAGCCAAACAGCCGTCCTACCGATGTTCCGCGGACAGATACTGTGGATGCTGGTGGCGTCGGGTTGCCTGCTTGGGCAGTCACCGCGCCGAAGACATCCGTGTGCCGGGAAGCGCCCGGCGAGGTCGCCGACACCCAAAACAGAAACAGTCCCGACACCAGTAGCGCGAGGACCGCGACTCCCACGGCCACGCGCTGCCGATGCGACACGAACAGGTACGCCAGTCCGGCCAATGGGAGTGTGATCCAGAAAGGGGTACCCAAGAGTGATGCCACCGCGACGAGCCCCGCGAGCGCCCACAACACACGGTCAGTCAGCGCGTGCTGGCCAATGCGGTGCACGGCGCGGATGATCAGCCCAACGACAGCAGGCTGGACCCCAAGAAATGCCGCCGTCAACCACATCGAATGCACGCCGCTGGCATAGAGGGCCGACATGAAAAACATCAGGAGAAACCCGGGGAGCATGAATCCCAATCCGGCCAGGAACCCTCCCAGACGCCCTCGGGACAGCATCCCGAAGTACACGCACAACTCGTGCGCCTCCGGCCCCGGCAGCACCTGATAGATGGCGAGCGCGCGATTGAATTGCTCGCGTGACACCCAGCGCTCCTCGTCGACGAGTTCCTCCCGAATCATGGCAATCTGCGCCACGGGTCCTCCCCAGGCGAGCAGCCCAAACTTGAGGAAGCGAAGGAACAGCCGTCTCCATGGCTCGACGGGAACGTGGGGGAGTTGTGATTCGCTAACGCTTTGCACGAGGTCGTCCGCGCGTTCGGGCCTTCCGGATAGTTCTGGAAAAACCCTGATAGAGAGCCTCGAACAATCCAATCCCTTGCGCTTCGAGGTCGGCATCCGATAGATCCGCAGCCAGCCACCCCTCCAGCACGAGATCGACGCCTGCAGCTTCCGGTCGCAGGTAGCGTTCGTCTCGGAGGTCGATATCGTGCACAATCTGTCGACGCTGATGTGGCATCAGACGGATACCATCGACTACATCTACATCCACAGCGGGGAACTGGTCCTGGTCACTGAACAGAAAGAAATCCCGCTGCGCGCCGGCGATGCCTTGGTCCTGCGCGGCATCCGGCATGCGTGGAGCAACCGGTCGGATACGCTGTGCGTCATGGCCTGCGCGAGTGTCAGCGCGAGGTAACTGACACGGATGAGCGTCAGGGAACTGGGGGCGATTGAGCGTTGTCGGCCGAGACGTTGTAGCCTTCCCGCACAGACCGAGATCGAGCTGCCGCGTCCGCCAGCTTCGCACGAGCCTCCGCCACCGCATCGCGCGCATGGTCGAGTTCGGCGCCCGTCAGATAGCCCGTATAGCCGGAGATGTCGGCGATGATCAAACAGAGGCGTTCCGCGGGTGCGCTCACATCCTCCACCAGAACGGCACAGGCGTTCGCCGCAGAGGATACCAACCCTTCCGACCGAACGATGTGTGGGACAATCGAGATATGGACAAAGGATTCGTCGCTGAGGCATCAAGGACCATCAATGCGCCCGCCGCCAGGGTGTGGAACGCCTTGGTCGACCCCGCGATGATCAAGCAATACCTGTTCGGCACAGACGTCGTCTCGAATTGGAAGCCGGGCAGCCCGATCGTGTTTCGCGGAGAGTGGCAGGGGAAGACCTATGAGGACAAAGGCATGATCCTTCGAGTTGAACCGCAGCGAGTGCTCCAGTACACGCACTGGAGCAACCTGTCGGAACTGCCGGACACGCCGGAAAATTATCATACTGTCACCATTGAGCTTGACGCTGAGGGAAGCCAGACGCGCGTTTCGCTCTCCCAGGACAATAACCCAACAGAACAGGCGCGCGACCACTCTCAGAAGAACTGGGACACGATCCTGGCAGGCCTAAAGAGCGTGCTAGAAGCATAACCTCCCGGGAAGCATAGGCCGGGCCGGTCGGCCATTCTGCCATTGCCGCAGGTAAGGGTACGGTGAGATCTGTCCCCGCCTGATTCGCCAGTCCTCCGTCGATCGCGGATGCGACGGCGGGCACGAGATTCCGAAATGCAGGTGCGGCGAGGTCCCGCGGGCATCCCCCGACGTCCCGACGTACCCCAGCACCTGTCCGGCGACGACCCGGCTATCCGGCTCAACGCTGCGCTCCACGTTCGACAGGTGCGATCCATAGTACCGCACGCCGTCGTCGCCGATGATCGACACGAACAGGCCGCCGCGCGCGGCACCGCGATTGGTCCGTGGGCTCCACACATCGCGGCGGCTGAGCTCATCCACCCGTCCGTGGGTCACGGCGACGTACCGGGTCCCCGCGGGGGCGAGAATGTCAGTCGCAGGATAGTCGTGGTGGTAGGAGACGAATCGTGCCTGCCTTGCGGGCTGGATCGGAAACACGTATTCAAGCGCCCCGGTGGCCCCAAACTCCGATCCGGTCCAGAAGAGGGTGGCGATCCCCAGCGCGGCCAGCCATCTCATCCCAACAGCGCGAGGACCTCGTCGGCGGCCCGTTCACCGGATTCGATCGCTCCGTCCATGTAGCCGTTCCAGGCGCGCGCGGTTTCGGCCCCGGCCCAGTGGATCCGGCCGGCGGGGGCCCGCAGCGTTGCGCCGCAGCTGGTGAGGACACCCGGCGGCAGGAGTGCGGCGTACCCTCCGCGCGACCATGTCTCGCTCACCCAATCGAGCTCCACGAATGCCATCGCTTCCCTGGCCTCCGGCCCGAAGAATCTGGCCAATGCATCGAGCACCGCGGCCTTGCGCTCGGCGGCCGGTCGCGCGCCCCACCGTTTCGCCTGATCGCCAAGCAGGAACGCCACCAGCGCACCGGACCCGCCATCTTCGGGACTGTCGTCGAACGTCACCGTCACCGGCCCTGTATCCGCAATGGCCTCGCCGGAAAATCCGTCATCGCGCCAGAACGGATGCTCGTAGAATGCCACGCACTTCACCACCGACCCCATCGGCATACGCTGCATCAGCTGATCGCACCCGGGCGGCAGCGGGGGATCATACGCGATGCGCGCCGCCAGCGTCGGGGGAATGGCCACGATCATCCGGCGGGCCCGGTACACCCCGGCGGCCGAACGGACCGATCCCGCGTCCTCCTGCTGCAGAATCGCATTGACTGGCGCATTCAGGATCACCCGATCTCCGAGCCCTGCCGCCAGCCGGACGCAGAGCGCCTGGGTTCCTTCCGCGAGCCGGGTCTGCTGCGCCCCGCCATCGATCTGCGTCAAGTTCACCAGCCCGCCTCCCGAGCGCAGGTAGAACAGGAAGTACAGGAACGACAGTTCCGCGGGCTCGGCGGCAAAGATGGCTCGCACGCTGACATCCAGCACCGAGCGCGCCGCCCGGGTGCGTACGGCCGTCCGCTTCCATCCTTCGACGGTGATGCCGTCCCACTCGGCCGCGCGCTTCGCGGTGTAGGGAGCGTCCAGGGGTACCTGCGCAACCATAGCGTCCAGCTTCCTGACCATCCGATCAAGCGCGAGGAGGCTGAAGATGGACAGCTTCGGGATTGCGCCGGTGAAGCGTGAAATCTTTCCTCCCAGCGAGAGCACCTTCGCCCCGGTCGAGTACTGCGGGAACACGTGCAGGCCGAACTCGCGCGCCAGGGCGCTGACCCGGTCTTGCGTCGGGCCGATCCACTGCGCCCCGAGATCAACCACATCGCCCCGTGGCGACGTCCACGAAAGCATGCGTCCGCCCACCCGATCCCGGGCCTCCAAGACGGCGACGGAGGCACCGCGGGCCGACAGTCTTCGGGCGGCCGTGAGTCCGGCCAGCCCTGCCCCCACGATCGCAACGTCAACAGACAACGGATCAGCGCTCATGACAGTCGCAAGCGTCCTTCTCCCCCGCCGTGGGCTTCCCTTGGGTGATCAGGGGTGGATGTAAAGGAACAGCTACCAACCCAGCAAATGCACCCTGTATGCAGCCACGCCACGGTTCCACGGAGTCGAAGGCGGATGTAGGCGCCGTCCAACCCCCGTCGTTTATCGTGGAATCTGTGCGTACCAGGCTGGACGGTGTCGCCGCCGGGATCGACATGGTCGTGATCAGCATGACCCAATCGCTGGTCCTGGGCGTGCTGGCCGGAGTGTCCCTCGACCCCATTCTGGATCTACGGTTCGAATACTGGCCTTACATCCTGATCGGGCTCCTGATCGTCCTGAATTTCTGGGCGCGCACCATCATCCACGTGCTCTCGTTCACCACGTGGCCGCCGGATTTATTTCGCGCGTTCGCCTACTTCGCCGCGGCCTTCATCGAAGGACTCGCCGTGCGCCAGATTTTGAATCCCACCAATTTCTTTGCGCTCGGTGTCATCTACACGATCAGCGCCTGGATCCTCTACTGGATCGACCGGCGCTTCATCTTTCGACACATGCGGAAGGACGAAACCCCAAGCGGAAAACTCCTGCTGCAGGACATCCTGCGTGATCAGGTGTGGAACCTGCGCTTCGGGGTGCCCATCTTCAGCATCATCTCCGGGCTGAGCGCGGGCCTCTGTTTCTTCCGGCCGGAGGTGTTCTTCGGCGGCAGGTGGCACCTGCTGTTGGCCTGCGCCGCCCTCGTCGCCGCGGGATTGTATCTTGGTCAGACGGTCTCCCTGCTCGCCAAGCGCAGCCGGCTGATCTTTCAGCGGGACATCGAACGCCGTATGCAATCGCTGCCGGTGGACTCCCGGGAAGTGTAGTTATCATCCCGTGACGGCGCCGTGACACGCACAGGGCAACGCTTGGGTACCATCCGCTCATGAGGAGGTGAGGACCCATGCGTTGGCTGTCTGCCGTAGCGCTGGGACTGGTCGTAACACTGATCCCGTTGACTGTGTCACCCGCGGCCGAGATGGTCAAGACGGTATCTGTCACGGCGAAGGAGTTCAGCTTCACGCCTTCCCGCATTACACTGAAAGCCGGCGGGCGCGTCGCCCTGCGCATCACGAACCGGGGAACGATGGACCACGAATTCATCTCACCGGGCTTGTTTGATGCCGCAGAAGACATTGCGATCCGGGCCAGCGGTGTGAACGTCGAAGCCGACGAGGTCGAAGAAGTTGAGATCGAACCCGGCCGCACCGTGACCATCGAATTCACCGTGAAGAAAACCGCGCGCGCGCAGACCATCCAGTTCTGGTGCGGCGAGAAATTGAAGGGCAAACTGCACCGCGATCTCGGCATGCGGGGCACGATCACCATCGTGCGGTAGCACCCAGGGTCTTGACTCTGCCCTTGGGGCAGGGCGTACGATGCGCCCAGGATGCCTGACGCTCCGGACCTGGTCCCGATCGGGCGGTTCGCGGCCGCGTCCCGGCTGTCGCTAAAGGCGCTGCGCATCTACGACCGGTTGGGTCTGCTCCGCCCCGCGCACGTGGACGCGGAGTCGGGATACCGCTATTACCGGGCGGATCAGCTCCGCGCCGCCAGATTGGTGGCGCTCCTGCGGCGCCTGGACATGCCGCTGGACGTGATCCGGAACGTGGTGGAAGCGCCGACGAGCGCAGGCGCGTACGGTGTCATCGAAACGTACTGGAGTGAAGTCGAATCGCGTGTGGTGCAGGGACGTCGGGTAATGGCGTACCTGCGCGCACTCATCCAGGGAGGCGGCGAGATGGCGCTTAAGGTCAAGACCCGGCAGACACCCGCGGGGCAGGCCGTGGGCATCATGCAGGACGTGTACGTCAAGGACC
This sequence comes from bacterium, assembly GCA_036505015.1. Lineage (GTDB taxonomy): Bacteria > Sysuimicrobiota > Sysuimicrobiia > Sysuimicrobiales > Kaftiobacteriaceae > DASXUC01. The sequence goes on from DASXUC010000115.1 coordinate 6,384, forward strand.
TGGACCCCTTCATCAACGAAGCGTTCGCGCGGCTGTTCAGGTACGTCGCGGCGCACGATATCCCCGTCGCCGGCCCCGGCATGGTGATCTATCACGGGGAGGTCAATGATGACAGCAATGGCCCGGTGGAAGTCTGCCTGCCGGTCGAACGCGGCAGCCTCGAGCCCAGCGGCGACATCGGCCTGATCGACCTGCCGGCCGGAACGGAAGCATATACGACGGTCACCCGCGAGCAGACCCACTTTCCGGAAATCCTCGGCGCATACGACGCCCTGCACACCTGGATCAAACACCACAATCGCAAAACGGCGGCCTCGCCTCGCGAGATCTACTTCGCCGACGAGTCCCAGGCTGGGCCGAACGACCCCTTCTGCGACGTGGCCTGGCCCTACACGTAGGCCGCCGGACGCACCAAACGTGCTGCGCTCGTTCCGATATCGGAAGAAATACGCCCGCTAGGAAGTCGCCCCCGCCGGGCCGTATTCCTGTCCGTACATGAGCAGCATCGAACCCGCGCCAGGGCTTGACCGGGGCACGCCGGGTGAGGACGACACCTCCCTTGTCGTGATCTTCTTTGACGACATGCAGGGCTCCACGGCGTTGAAGGAGAGCATGGCCGAGAGGTGGGACGAGCAGACGTTCCAGCGCCTCCGGAAGGAACACGATGCGCTGCTGACCTCCATCATCACCCGCGACGGCGCAGGTGAGGTCATCAAATCAACCGGCGATGGCCTCCTCGCGATCTTCTACAAGCCGTCGACCGCCGTGGAGCGGGCGGTGGAGATCCAGGAGCGGCTGCATGCCCACCCGCACCTCAGCGTCCGCATCGGCATGGACATGGGTGAGGTCCGGGTGGAATCCACCGGGGCGGTCAAGCTGGATGCGTTTGGCCGGCACGTGGACTGGGCGGCGCGGACGATGCAGATGGCCGACGGCGGCCACATCTGCGTCACGCGGGCCGTCTATACCGATGCCTTCAGCTGGATTACCAAGACCCGCATCGCGTGGAAAGAGCACGGCCCGTACCGGCTGAAACCGGCCGAGCCGGCGCTGGAGATCTTCGAACCGTACAATGCGAACGTCGTGCAGCCGATGGAGACTCTGCGCGGCGAAAAGATCGCCAAACCCGACCAGCCGCCGGCAGCCAAACCATCGGTCCCTCCTCCGCAACAATTACGCCTGGCGCGATCGTGGGAATCGGTCGCCCGAGACGGCCGAGATTTTGCCGAGCGCGGCGCCGGGATGATGTACTGGTTCAAGGTGCCGCTGGGCGGGGTCTGCTATCCGGAAGGATTCCGCAACTTCTTGCAGCCGGCGCTGGCGAACCCACGGATTTCCAAGATCCGGTTCCTGCTCGACTCGTCGTCGCCGATCTTTCTGCAGATCTGGCACGAACTCGTGCTGCCCCTGATGCGCGACTGGGCGGGGCAATCCAAGATCGACGGCCGGCTCGAGGAGAATCCGGATGGCGGCCGGTTCATCTGGGAATCATCGCGCCCCAAGACGCTGGCCTGGGCGTTCGTCAACCTCTCCCAGGAGTTCACGCCGTGCTTCAAACTGCTGATCCATGACCCGGATACCGATGAAGACGTGGACCCGCAGGCACAGATCTTCCTGTCGACCGCGGCGCGCACGGTGAAGTTCCGGGATGGATCGCTGCAGACGGTCCGCATCCCCGACGCGGTGCTGCGGGTGAGCGCCCAGGAGAACGACAGCCTGCTCTACGCGCTGAATTCTGTCGCCAATCAGTGGGACTCGCTGTTTTCCTAACTTTGGCCCTCACCCTACACCCTCCCCCCACGGGGCGAGGGAAAAGAGGATGCACGCCGCGCAGCGGCGCTCCCACCCGGTCGATAGGCCGCGCAGATCATACCGAAGTACGTCGGCACCTCATACGAGTACAGCGTCCCCCGCAGCCCGAGCCGCTGCGTCATACCTGTCAGCATCGCGACCTGCCACAGACTGTCCGGAGACGCGCCGCGGACGATGCGTGGGCTGACGCGCAGCGCCGCGCCCAGGTCATTCTCCGTAATTGCCCTCACCATGAGCGCATCATACTGTGCGGCCGCCGGGTTGAACCCGTAGGGACCGTTCGTCTTGTGTGCGTGGGCGTGGTCCGCGCTGGCGACGAACACGATCCGCCGGCGATCCTTCCCTGCGACCTCGGCGATCACCTCACCGAAACGGACATTCGCGCTGAGCGGGATCTCCCGCGACGGTGTCACGATCACGACCTGGGCCTTCAACGCCGTCTCCTTCAGGAAGAACCACAGGGGGACCATCGTCCCCCAGTCCATCGGCATATCGGAAATGGGACCGGCCGCGGTGCCGTAGTTCGCGCCGACGGCGGGAAGACGGCGCGACATGGCCGACTTGAGCAGAGCGTCCGCAAAGTCGACGTCGCATGTCGCGTGCAGCTGCACGCGCCGACGGCCCCGCGCCAGGCGGGTGAGCGCGAATCCGGACCCGCCGGACACCAGGTAGCCGGACGTGTTGGCCGCCGTCACCACCCCGATCGCGCCGCGCAGCCGCAGGTTGTGGGGGGTGGCGATAACGATCGTGCTCGGGCGGGCCGCGCGGATGTCTTTGGCCAGGCGCCGCATGGCATCACGGGTCCTCCGGTACCGGCGCAGATCGGATGCCGAGGACAGCTGCGGAATCAGGTGGCCGTGCGGAGCAATACACGCAAACACCAGCGGCACGTCAGAATACCCCCGGGATGAAGCGCGCCGTCGACTGCATGTAGGCCTGGTACGCTGGGCCGAACCGCGCTGAGAGCGCCGCCTCCTCGTAGACGGCCTGCAGGTAGATGCGCAGCGCGGCCAGCGGCGTGACGATGCTGAACAGGAGATTCGGCATCAGCAGCCACGCGGCGAGAAAGTAGCTCAAGAACGCTGCATACACAGGATGCCGCACGACACGATATGGACCCGTCCGAACGATGCCGGGTGTCTTCGACGTGTCGACGCCGATCTGGAAGGCTTCGCCCAGCGTGTACAAAGCCACGAAGTGCAGCAGCAGGCCGCCGACCAGCGCCACCGCTCCGGCGATACGTAGCAGCGGCGAGTCGAACAGCGGCCGCGTCAGGGCCCGGTCCGGCAGGAGCGCGGAAGCCACAACGACCAGGGGGAACACCAGCAGCAGGATCACTGATGCCTTTTCCTCTGCCGTTCCCGTCTGAAAGATGATGACCGGGGACGAACCGGTCAGCCGCCCGGTCCGCGCGATCGCATACGCGGTCACGCCGTAGAAACCCAGCGCAAAGCCCACCGCCGCCAGGACGCTCACCAGGGCAGGCCGACCGCGTTGGTCAGGAACTTCATGAACGGGGTCGCGGCGCGGCACAGTTCCGTGAATTGATCGAGGAACCGCGCGCTCAACGCATCTTTTTCCGTGAGGCGGACGCCCGCGGTGAAGTCCTTGCGTTTCAGATCCTCAATCAGCGGGTGGTTGGGATCGATCCCCTGCGGCGCGCGTTTCAGCGTCTCGCCCTCCACCGTGAAGCGGCGGGCGAACCGAGGCGCGGAGACGGCCCGCTTCCACGCGCCGGGGGTGGCGATCATCGCGCCGCGAATCTTCGCCAGCGCCTCGGGATCCGGCTGCCAGATCCCGACCCCGGCGTAGACGTCCTTCGGCGCGAGATGGACATAGAAACCGGGGGCGTGCACGTCACCGGCCCGCTCATGCTCAAAGTGCGCCGCGGCATGGGTCTTGTACGGGCTCTTGTCCCTGGCGAACCTGGTGTCGCGGTAGATCCGGAACATCGAGCCGCCGCTGGGCCGTGAGTCGGCCACGAAATGCGGGCTGATCTTCCGAAGCCGGGGCCCAAAGTCGGCGATGAACGCGAGGAGCGGATCGCGGACGTCGTGTTCATACCGCTGCTTGTTCGCGGCAAACCACTCGCGGTTGTTGTGGGCTTTTAGATCCTTGAGAAAGGCGAAGAACGCGGGGGAGAAATATGCCTTCGCCATCGTCTCGATCCTCCTCTATTTCTTCGGCGCCAGCCGCCGCAGCACGAAAATCTGCGCGGCATGGTAGGTGTCGTGCGTGGCGACATCGATCACAAAGTCCAGGATACTCCAGCGGCGCTTCCGCGGGTCGACCGGCTGCACCGGCGCGGCGAGATCCGCGGCGGACAGCCGGTCCAACGCGCGCATCAGGCGGCGGTGCGCGTCGGCCAGTTCAGCCTTGGCATCGACCCATCCGCGCGCGGTGGGCGCAACGGGCCGCCAGTTCTCTACCTTGTCGTACGCCCACGGACGGCCGGTCAGCCGCGCCTCCACGGCGAGTTTCCAGTAGCCCATGTGACGGACCATCTCAGCAATCGTGTGCTGATCGGGATCGGGACGCCAGTGCGCGACCGCCGACGGGACGGCGCGGATGGCGCGCAGCACTCCCGGTCCGGCCCAGTTCCCGGTGCGGTAGGTCTGGTCGACCCGCCTGCGCGCCCACGCGGGCAGGGATGACGCCGGCATGCGGTGTGATGTCCTCCGTGCGGGAGCTTCGTTCAAGTTCTGTTCTGCGGGCCCGGCGGTGGGTCCTCGGTTCCAGGGCACACTCTAGGAACACGATGTGTAGAATCTGCGAAAGTCGATCTGCTACGATCAAGGAACAACGACGTGAAGGGGGAGATCATGCCGCGACCCGTGCATTTTGACATCACCGCCGACAATCCGGAACGCGCCGTGAAATTCTATGGCGACGCCTTTGGGTGGAAGTTCGAGAAGTGGGATGCAGGCGAACAGCCCTATTGGTTGATCGCGACCGGGGAGACGTCGGAGCCCGGGATCAATGGTGGCCTGAGCGGGCGGGCGCCCGGCGGCAACCGCGGAATACTGAACACCATCGGGGTGCCGTCCGTGGATGACGCCGTGGCCAAAGTCACGAAGGCCGGCGGAGCGATCACCAGGGCAAAGATGGCCATCCCCGGCATCGGCTGGTACGCCGAATTCACGGATACCGAAGGGAATGCGTTCGGACTGATGCAAGACGACCCATCGGCCAAATAACCCGCCATCGTGCTGCTGTCGCTGCCTTAGTGCGGGAACGAGGGAACGAGGGAACAAGGGAACACGGACTTCGCGAAATCATCGGGTTATTCCTCAAGCTCGGCGTCATTGGGTTCGGCGGGCCGGCCGCGCACATCGCCATGATGCGCGACGAAGTCGTCCGCCGCCGCCGCTGGATGAGCGACCAGCAGTTTCTGGACCTGGTCGGCGCCACAAATCTCATCCCGGGTCCGAATTCCACCGAGATGGCCATCCACATCGGCTACGCGCGCGCCGGCTGGCCGGGATTGCTGGCGGCGGGACTGTGCTTCATCGTCCCCGCCACGCTGCTGGTCCTCGCGCTGGCCTGGACCTACGTCCGCTACGGCACGCTGCCCGAGGCGTCGGCCGTGCTGTACGGGATCAAACCGGTGATCATCGCGATCGTGGTGCAGGCATTGTGGGGACTGGGAAGGGCGGCGCTGCGCACGGCTCCTCTGGTCGTCGTCGGCCTCCTCACGCTGGTGCTGTATCTGCTGGGCGTCAATGAGATTCTGCTACTGGCCGCCGCCGCGGTCGTGGTGATGGTTGCATCACATGCGCCACGCATCCGCACCGCCGCGCCGGCCCTGCTCGCCGCGCCGGGGACCGGGCTGCTGTCGGCGGTCGCGCCTGCCGCAGTGGCCGCGGCAACCACATTCAATCTGGCCGGCATGTTCCTGATCTTCCTGAAGATCGGGGCGGTGCTGTACGGCAGCGGCTATGTGCTGCTGGCGTTCCTGCGATCGGATTTCGTCGTCCGGCTCTCCTGGCTGACCGACCGGCAGCTGCTGGATGCCGTGGCCGTCGGCCAGATCACGCCGGGCCCGGTCTTCACCACCGCCACGTTCATCGGCTATGTGCTGGGCGGCTGGAACGGCGCCGTGCTGGCGACGGTCGGCATCTTCCTGCCGTCGTTTGTGTTTGTGGCGGCCAGCCACCGGTACATTCCGCGCCTGCGCGGATCGGCCTGGGCGGGGGCGCTGCTGGACGGGGTGAACGTCGCGGCCCTGGCGCTGATGGCGGGGGTGACGACTCAGTTGACGCGCGCGGCGATCGTGGACTGGGTGACCCTGGCGTTCGCCGGCGCCGCGGCGGTTCTGCTGCTGCGCTTCAAAGTGAATTCCGCGTGGCTGATCATCGCGGGCGCCGCGGCCGGAGCGCTGGTCCGGTTACTGTGAGTCGGCCGGAGCGGACGATCCGGCGGAAACGGCGGGGCCTTGACGGAACCCGACCGGCTGCGCCGTCCCACCCGCGAGTGCGCCGATCGGCGGAGGCAGCAGCCAGGCCAGGATCTCCCGGACGATGACGACGACGGGCACCGCAAAGAACATTCCCAGCACGCCGAACAACTGCCCCAGCGCCAGCAGCGAGACGATGATCGCCAGCGGGTGGAGTTTCGTCATCCGGCCCAGAACCATCGGCACGAGCATGTTGGACAACAACTTCACGGCGGTGACCACGACGAACCCCCAGACCCAGATCAGTCCGCCCTGCGGCGCGCCGATGATCAGCACGATGACATAGGTGGCAAATCCCCCGATGTAGGGAATCGCCTCCGCCACGGCGGCGAACAGCCCGATCGCGAGGGGACTGTGCACTCCGACCGCCCACATTCCGATCGCGATCAGCGCGCCGACGATGGAGCTCACCACCACCTGAGCCCACACCGCCCAGCGCAGCGTGGTGTTCAGGTTGGCCAAGAGTCCCTTCAGCCTGGAGCGCGATGGCTCGCGCACCATGGCCAGGACGGACTCCCGCATCGACCGGTAGTCCATCAGCACGAAATACACGATGAAGGGGATCAACAGGAGCAGGTAGATCTGGCCGAGCCATCCCACCAGCAACTCCACCAGCCGCGACGCGGCCGCATTCGCCGCCCCCACCAGTGACTGCCCGGCCTGGTCGACCGCGTTCCGCAGCCACTCCGGCGCCCGCGGATCCCCCAAACGCGCGTCCAGCTGCGTGAGAATGTCGCGCACCGCGGCGACGCCGCCGGGCAGCAATCCCAATAGCGTCTGAAACTGCACCATGATCCATGGGATCACGACCATCAGCCCGATGACAATGCTCGCCACGAGGGCGCACAGCACAAGGGCGGCGGCCCCCCCGCGTGAGATCCTGAGGCGCCGCTGCAGCCAGTCCACCGCCGGATAGATCGGGAAGGTGATAATGGCCACGATCACGGCGACGACAACCAGTGTGGAGAACCGCGTCAGAATCCACGCGGCTGCCAGCAGGCCCACGGCCCACCACAGGACCCGTATCCACGGACTCTGCCTCATCACCGCCACGACTCCTCTGCGCTCACGCGCGCTGGCGCCACCGTTGTTCAACCCGGCCGATCTGCCGGATATCACCCAACCGTTCCAGGACGCGCAATCCCGCGGCCACCTCGCCTTCGTCGCCGGTGAGCAGCGCGCGGTCACAGCGGGCGCGGGCCTCATAGGGGATCGCGCCGGTCTGGACGTACAGATCCAACGCCCGGCTGAGCTCACTGGCGTCACGCGTGGCGACCCCGAGCGCGCGGCGGGTTGACGCCTCGAGCAGGCGGCACCCGTTTCGCTCCGCAATTTCTGCAAACGCCCCGGCGACGGAGACGGCTACCGGCAGCCCCTGATCGGCGAACAGCGAGAGGGTCCGCTCATATAGTTCCAGGGTCACGGGAGCGGCGAACCGCACGCCGAACCGATTGATCTGATACAGCTCGGCAAATTGCTGCAGAGCGGACTCAAGCTGGTTCACATCCATCCGTAGATACGCCATACGGATATTGCTTGTGCGATCACGGCCCCGCGCAAACTGATCGAACTGGCGGCCGATCTCCTCAACCACGGCGGTGATCTCGGCGATCAGCTCATCATCCTCGCGGGCGCGGGCGACATCGAGACCCGCGAAGAACCCGCGGGTGGCATACCCCGCCGAGATGCGGCCGGCCTCGTGCCACAGTTGCCGTGCTCGCTGTACGGTGCGCAGCGTCTCGTCCCACCGGCCCCGCAGCAGCAGCGCGTAGGCCCGCCACGCCTGCAGGTGGAGCGTCCAGGCCGGCACCTGGCCAGGCTGCACGAGCGCCAGGCCCGCCGCCGAGACGTCGTCTGCTTCCTCAAGATTGCCGAGCATGACCGCCGTCCACGTCGCCATCGAGTAGGCGTCCACCCGTTCGAGCAGGTTCAAGCGGGCCTGAAATGCGAGGCGTTCCTGCACCAGTTGATGGGCCCCGCTCCAGTCCCCGTGATTCTGTGCGATCCCGGAGAGCGCGTCGAGCGCTGCGCTGCGCAAATTCGCGTCGTCAAGGCGCTCGGCGATGGCCAGCCCGTCCCGGGCGGCGATCTCCGCGGCGGCGGCTTCTTCCGGCGTCGTGTCCGCCCGGCGCCAGAACGGATAGAACGCATCCGCGATAAGGAACGCGGCCTTCACCCGCTCGTCGGCGGCCTGCGGAAGCAACGCACGGCCCTCTGCGCGCATCGCATTCATCTCATCAACCGTCGGCCGGTTGGCCACCGATCCCTGCGAGCGCATGTACACCATGAGCATGCGGCTGAGGATGCGCAGCTGCTGATCGACCGGGCGACCGGCTTCCCGAGCCAGTTTCAACGCTTCCTGGTATGCCTGCACGCTTGCGGTCCCGCCGGTGTAGACGTTGCCGATGCGTTCGTAGAGATCAAGATGTTCCTCCGGCTCGGCCAGTTCGAGTGCCGCCTGCAGGTGACGCAGCGCTTCGGTCTGCGCGCCCGCGGCGTCGGCGACGCTGGCGGCGCGGGAGAGCCATCGCACGGCCTGCTGCCGGACAGACCCGGCGTCCTCTCTGGTGTGCAGCCCGCTCGCCACGGTTGCCGCCTCCCGATAGTGGTACGCAATGAGTTCGGCGACCTCGTCCTCCCGGCCGGTGGCATGCTGCTCGAGCCATGTCCCTGCTGCCGCGTGCAACCGTGCCCGTTCCGCGCGCGGCAGCGTCTGGTATGCGACTTCTCTGATCAGAATGTGCCGGAACGAAAAGCCGTCGCCGTCAGCCGGCCGGATGAGGTCTTTCTCGATCAGCCGGTCGAGGAGTTCGTCGTCGTCTCCTTCCGGATCGCGTTCCAGCGCGGCCACCCCCGCCAGCCGGAAGGTCCGGCCGAAGACCGCGCCCATCTGCAGGATCCGGCGCTCCGCGGGCTCGAGCAGATCCAATCGCGCCAGCACCGTCGCCTGTACCGTGTCGGGCATCTCGGCCAGGGCCCGCGCCACCGCGGCGTCGTCTTCCAGCGAACCGGCCCGATCGAGCACGGACCGGACCATCTCACCGGCATAGAATGGATTCCCCTCGGTGCGGGAGACGACGGTCGCCACCAGCTCAGGCGCCGACCGCCCCAGCAGCTGCTCGACGAGTTCGGCGATGGACTCATCGCTGAGCGGCTCCAACGCCAGAGAGGCGTAGTTGCGCCGACCGCCGCCCCATGCGCGGCGGCGATCCAACAGCTCCGGACGCGTCAGGGCCACGATGAGCACCGGCGCGTCGCCTCGCGGCTGCATCACGAATTCGACAAGATCCAGCAGGCTGTCCGACGACCAGTGGAGATCTTCGAAGACCGCAACCAGCGGACGCCGGCGGGCGGCGGTCTCGATCAGCGTCCGCCAGGCACCGAAGACCGCATCACGGTCGATGACCTCCGCCTCCGCGGCGCCGACGGTCGCGGCCAGCAGGTCAGCCACCCGCGTCGCGTCGGGGACCCCGGCATCGGCCGTCCATGCCCGCACCGCGTCACGTGCCACGGCCGGCGATGCATCATCTGGAATCCCCACCAGTTGGAACAGCATCGACCGCAGCGGCCAGTAGGTCAGCCGCTGGCCGTAGGGCAAGCACTGGGCGATAGCGACGGTCGCATGCGGGATGACGGCTGGGAGACGCTCGAGGAATTCCTCCAGCAGCCGCGTCTTGCCCGTGCCGGCGGGAGCGATCAGGCTGACGAGGAACGGGCGCCGTTCCGTGAAGACGCGCCGTGCGATGAGCTCGAGGTGCGCGAGATCGGTCTCCCGGCCGATCAGCGGCAGCCGCCGCGGGACCGCGCGTGCTGCGCGGCCGAGCACAGGAACCGCCTTCACCGGCGCGGCCTTGCCTTTGGCGTCGATCTCTACGACCGGACCCACCGAGAACTCTCCGGCCAGGGCGCGCACCGTACGCTCCCCACAGAGGATGGCCCAGGGCTCGGCCGCCTGCTGCAGCCGCGCCGCGACGTTCACCGCGTCGCCGGTGACCAGAAAATCCGAGGCGGCCGGGTCACGCGTCGCGACCACCTCGCCGCTGTTCACGCCGACCCGGATCGGCAGCCGCTCGCCCAGACCCGGATCGGCGCGGACGCGGTCACGCAGCGCCAGGGCCGCGGTCACGGCGCGCTGGGCGTCGTCGCCGTGCGCCCGGGGGAGTCCGAACACGGCCATCACCGCGTCGCCGATGAATTTCTCCAGTGTCCCACCGAAGGCGGGGACGATCTCCTGGGCGATGGCGTAGAACCGCGCCAGCAGTGCGCGGGCATCCTCGGGATCGAGGGACTCCCCCAGCTCGGTGGAGCCGGTCACGTCGGCGAAGAGCACGGTGACCAGCCTTCGTTCTTCGGGCATCGTGCAAGTTACGTTCTCCCCGGTGGTGCCGAATCCTCGACGGCCCGGGAAAGCAGGATTTCCCGCCCAATCGCCGGAACCAAAGGACGCTTCGGGACGCAACTCTTGAGGAGGCAGGCGATGGCGAAATCGGGGATGATCGGCGCCGGCGTGCCGGCCCAACCCAAAGACGATGGGCTGCAGATGGATCCGGGGCCGCAGACATCGGAGTGGTGGTACTTCGACGCGCTGTTTGACGACGGCTCGGGCGCGTGCGTCGTGTTCAACGTCCCACCCAATGAGAACGTCATGATCACCATCAACCGGCCGGACGGGGTGCGGGAGAAAGAACTGCTGAAGTACCGCGCGGATCAGTTCAGCGCGTCGAAAGATCAGTGCGATGTGCGGATCGGCCCGCATTGGGTGAAGGGTGATCTGCACACGTACCAACTCCACGCCGAGGGCAACACGACGGCCGTGGACCTCACCTTTACCGGGATCACCCCTGCCTGGAAGATGGGACCCGATCATCCCCAGACCGGGGTGATCATGGGATGGATTCCCTCCGTGCCCTACGGCACCGTCACGGGGACGATCACCTACGGCGGGCAGGTGCACCAGGTCCGTGGATCCGGCTACCACGACCACAACTGGTTCAACGTTCCGCAGGGCAAGGCGATCGACCACTGGTACTGGGGGCGCGGCAGCGCCGGTCCGTACAGCTACGTCTTCTCGGTGATGTTCTTCAAGACGCTGCTGGGCATCGTGCGTGGATCGCTACTGATGCTGGCCAAAGACGGCGCCGTGATCCTCGGCCATGCCGGCAACGCGATGGAAGTCCAGCCCGGCAAGATGCTCGACGGGCCCGGCGCCCGCCAGTATCCTGAGCAGGTCGACTTCGATTTCACCAACGGGGCCGATCACGTCCATCTCGCCTACCGCAACCAGAAGTGGATCGAGTGGATCAGCCACGCCGACGACGCCGAGCTGCCGGGGACGGACAATGGGTGGTACTATCGCTGGCGGGCGGACGTCGATCTCGTCGTAGCCGTGGGCGGGGCACCGGACATGGTAAAGGGTGAAGGGACGTACGAATTGCAGATGTACTAGGACAGGCGAACAAGCGAACGTTCGTTCCCCAAAAAGTGACTGAGGGCCTGGGGAAAGTCTCCCAGGCCCTCAGCACGTTGTGCGAAGGGGTCGAAGTTAGTCGATCGGACGCACGCCCGTGGCCTGTGGACCCTTCTGGCCTTGGCCCACGGTGTACTCCACCCGCTGCCCTTCGTTGAGCGACTTGTACCCGTCGCCCTCGATGCCGCTGAAATGGACGAAGACGTCCTTACTCCCATCTTCCGGGGTGATGAAACCGTACCCCTTCTCGTTGCTGAACCACTTCACGGTACCTGTTGCCATTGCTGTACCACCTTTTCCCTCGTGCAGGCTATCACAGAACCAGTGCTGGTGCTGCGATGCGTGCATTAGTCTCGCATAAGCACCCATGAGAATGCAATAGGGTAAGATGGTGCTGTGAAACTGAGCGCGCGCATCCTGCTCGTCCCTGTTGTGCGCAGGCTTCCCGTGTACGGAAAGCTGGCGTGGCGGGTGATCCGCGACCCACGCGTGCGCCGCCGCCACAAAGCGGTGATGGCCGCGGGGGCGGGATACGTGCTGTCGCCCGTCGACCTGCTGCCCGGGTTCATCCCGGTGCTCGGTCAAATGGATGACATCGCGGTGATGCTGCTGAGCCTGCGCGCCACGCTGCGGCTGGCGCCCCCGGACGTCGCCGCCCAGCACCTCGCCGCCGTCGGACTGACCTGGGCGCAGATCGATAGCGACCTGGCCGCCCTCGCGCAGGCCGGCGGACTGATTGCCGCCGGAGCGGCGCGCATTGCCGGATGGGTGGCCGCCGGCGCAGGGCGGATGGGCATGCGGGCCGCGGTCGGGGCCGGGCGCTGGGTTGGCCGGGCGGTGCGCCGCGGGCGGCTGCGATGGCGGCGATGAACGCGGCCCAGGTTTACCGCCGGGTGGTACGGAACGCCGTCGCCGACGCGGACCGGTTCACCGGCGGCTCGTTCAGCGGCCGGCGGCGCGGTTTCCAGGTGCCGTGGGAGAAAGTGGGCCTCCGCCCGATCCAGATCAAGGGGCGGCGGCACGTGCAGATCACGTACGAGCGCGGTCCCCGCGCGGTCGCGAAGAACTTCGCCGGCGCCCGGCTGGACGAGGAGATCGCCCGGCTGCTGGATCTGCCTTACGGCATCATCACCGTGAACACGGCCGACCGGCGCATCCAGGTGCGCATCAACCGCAAAGGGCACGCGTCGATCCACGAGACGGCGATCGCTGCACCCGCCGCCGTCGATCTCGCACACGACCGCAGGAAGCAGTATCTCCTGGGCCAGGAGAGCAGTGCATTCCTCCGCGCTCTGGGGATGGTGACGCCGTCTGGCGAGATCAAAGCCGGCATGCGCGACAAGTTCCAGCAGATCCACGAGTTCCTGAAGCTGCTCGAGCATTCCGGCGCGCTGCAGCCGGCGGTGGGACGGCCCCTGGTCATCGCCGACCTGGGATGCGGCAGCGCGCACCTCACGTTTGCGGCGTATCACTACGTGCGTGACGTACTGGGCATCCCCTCGCAGATGATCGGCGTGGACCGGAATGTCAGCCTGCTGGAGAAGCAGCGCAGCCTGGCGCGCCGGCTGGGGATGCCTGAGGTGACATTTGTGACGACGGCCATCGAAGACTTCGTCCCCACACAACCCATCGACATCGTGCTGGCCCTGCACGCCTGCGACACCGCCACCGACGATGCGGTCGCCCAGGGGATCCGGTGGCGCAGCCGCGGGATTTTCAGCGTGCCCTGCTGTCATCACGACCTGCAGGCCCAGTTGGAACGCCGCGCCCCGCCCGCCGCGTTCGCCCCGGTCTGGCGAGACGGCATCTTAGGATCGCGCACGGCCGACATCCTCACCGACACGTTCCGCGCCCTGATCCTGCGCATCATGGGGTACCGCACCGACGTCGTCGAGTTCGTGGCCAGCGAGCACACCGCCCGCAACCTGATGATCCGGGCCGTGCGGGCCGCGGGAGGTTCAGACATCCGGCACCTGCGGGAGTATCAGCAGCTGACGCAATTCTGGGGTGTGACGCCATACCTGGAACGCGCCCTGGGAGAGACGTTTCAGCGGGCCCCCCGCACGGCGGTCTGATTTCCCGAGAACCAGCCGGCGGTTTTCTTCGTCTTAAATGAAAGCAGGTATGCCTATGCGCGGGAGGCTGCCCATGCGGCTCGCTGCCGTCGTTCTGTTCGGCCTGGTCTTGACCGTCGGCTGCACACAAGGTGCCCGGACCGGCGAGAGTACGCCCGTGAACATCCCCGGCAATCCCGCCGGTCCGATCGCCCCGGGAAGTCCGGCGCCGCCGAATCCGGCGCCACCCGACCTCGGCGTTCCGATGCCGACCCAGCCGGGCAAAATTACGTTGACGCTCGCCTCACCTCAGCTGTCCGCGGGTGCGCCGCTGTCCGTGACGATCGCGAACGGGTTGGGACGGACGATCTACGCCCAGGATGAAAAGACCGACTGCTCGGTCCTGCTGCTGGAGCGCTGGACGGGCAGAGCGTGGGAGCCGGTCACGGGGTGCCTGTTCGGACGCACCCCGCTTCCGGTTGCGTTCGGGAACGGCCGCGGCCGGACCGTGAAGATCGATCCGTTCAGCGCACACCTGAATCACGGCCAGCCCCAGGGAACGCCCGCATTCGGGCGCGGGACGTACCGGCTGACGTTTAGCTACGGGTTCAGCGCCGCCTTCGGCGCTGAGGAACCCTACGCGCTGATGTCCACCGAGTTCGCCGTGCGCTAGTGCGCCTTCCAGCGGTTGTATGAGTTCGTATCGCGTTCGCGCCCGAAGACGACGTTATAGGGCTGCGCGAACCATCCCGAGTTGGGACAATTGACGTTCCTGATGGTGTACCCTGTGGCGACCCAGACGTCCGCCGCCGGATCCAGCGGCCGCGCCGTGAGGTAGTCGCCCCACCGGTAGAGTCCCCCGTACGTGCACGGGTTCTTGACCCCGGGAAGAACGAAATCATTCGTCCACGGCTGGCTGGGACTGTACTGATCGTCGATCCCCACTGCCGTGCCGGGGAAGTAGTGGGTCGTCCCTGTCCCCCCACCCCACGCGAAGACGTAGCCGATATCCCCACGCGCGTTGGGCGCAATATCCAGGAACTGGATTGCGCCCCAGGACCCGTACAGGTTCGCATCGCCGAGGTAGGCGAGATCGGATTCCCGGAAATACACCCTCCGGGACCAGGGGAACGGCGCAAAGCCGCCCTGTTTGACGTCAAACGTGAACTGCACCAGTCCCCCGGCGGTTGCTGGGGGCCGCACCTGGGTGCCTCTGGTCAGGGCGCCGCCGTGCGTGCGGGAGTCGCTGAACTGACACCAGTTCTTGACCACCCCGTCCTGGCTCGCGCAGTTCTGCCCGCTGTTGCGCGTCATGAACGCGAAGGCGTTGATATTGTAGCTGTACCAGTAAAGGGTCCCGGAGTTTTCATCCCACCAGAACACGCGGAAGGTCGACCCCTTCGTCATCTCGGTCCAGTTCGTGCCCCAGTACATCCGACCCTGATTCGCGCCGATCACGGGAACCCATGCCAGATTCGATGTCTGCGCGTAGTAGTTGAACCCAATCGAGCCGCACGCGGCCATCCCATCGAGAGGCAGACGCACGATCTCCGCCCCGTAGCCGCCGGCCGCCGGGAAGATGTTCGTGGTGAAGTAGAGATTGTCACGCCCCACGGCCATTTCGTTGTAGTCGAGGGCCGTGTTGGAGAGCTGGCCAATAGTGGCGGGGTAGAAATTGTAATAGCACCAGGCTGTAAGGTTGGTGCCCGCGGCGTTGGCCACGGCGAGATGGTCGCCGAACTGCAGCAGCCAGAACACGCGGTCCCGGCTCGGATCGTAGACCACGACTTGATCGCAGCAAAAACCGGTACCAAAGAGCGTGAAGGGGTTAAGATACGACCAGGTGGCGCCGTTGTCCACCGAGTACCCTGCGTACCAGTTGCCCGTCTGGAAGACAAACTTCCCGTTGACGGCCGTGCTCGGTTCGTTCACGAACGACGAGTAGGAGGAGCCGCCGACAATTCCCCCGACGGGGAGGGCCGTGACGCGAAACCTTGTGTACGTTCCTGGCACTTTGGAGCCTGTCCCCGCCGGCGACGGCACGGCGGGCCCGAGGTCTTGCGGGGCGACCTCGGCCAACGGGCCGGCGACCTGCGGCGACCGGTTCGCCTTTGCCATCAGCTCTTCGGCCACGCGCATCTGCTCCGGCGTCGGCGCCGGCGGCGTGCTGGACACCCGCGCCGTAACCAGCCGGCCCGGCAGAGTGCCGGAGAACGCCGCTGCCCGGCCGCCGGCGCTGACCGCGGCCGCGCTCGGCGGAACAGACCAGGCCGGAAGGAGCATCACCAGAACGAGACCAATCCCGACCAGCGCGTGCCAGGTGAGCCACCGGGGTGACGTCATGCGTATCATCTCCAGGTCAGAAATTCCGTGCGCAATTAGTGGAAGATTGCACTCCACCGCGCGGGCTGAACTCTAGAGTTTATGCCGCCGCGAGAAAACTCCTGCTGCAGAACGAACATCGCTGGCGGAGTCCCCGCAGATTCCCTATAGTAAGTAGCAAGTCACGTCCGATTCCCCGATGACTCAGTGCCCGCGCTGCGGTAGAGAGAACCCCTCCGACGCCCAGTTCTGCATGCGCTGCGGCGCCGCGCTGTCTCAGCTCTGCCCCAACTGTGGCGCCGCCAACGCGCTGGATGCCCAGTTTTGCCTGCAGTGCGGCACGCCGCTGACCCCATCGGCGACCACCGAACGGCGCCTGCTGACGGTACTCTTCGCGGATCTGGTCGGCTCGACGCGGCTGACCCAGCAGCTGGATCCCGAGCCGGTGCGCACCATCATCGGCCGGTACTTCGAGGCGATGCAAGAGGAAATCGGGCGTCACGGTGGGTCGGTGGAGAAGTTCATCGGCGACGCGGTGATGGCGGTGTTCGGCCTGCCGGTTGCGCACGAAGATGACCCGGAGCGGGCGCTGCGGGCGGCCGTCGCGATGCAGCAGCGCTTGGTGGATCTCAACCTCCAGCTGGCGCAGGAATTGCGCATCCGCCTCGGCATCAGCACAGGCGAAGTGATCGCCGAACCGGCGGCGGTGAAAGATGGACAGTTCATGGTCACCGGCGAGACCGTGAACCTTGCGTCGCGGCTCCAGGCGCTGGCGCCACCGGACGGCATCGCCGTCGATGAGCGCACCTTCGACGCCACCAAGCACCTGGGCGCCTACAGCGCATCGGACATTCCCGCCGGACGCGATTTCGCCGGCCGGCGCTACTGGCTGTTCGGAGGGATGAGCGACAGCCAACCCGCCCGGCGACTGCGGTCTCCGTTGGTCGGGCGCGAAGACGAAATGCAATTCCTGCAGGCCCTGTTCCACCGGGTCGTGGAAGGCCGGCAGCACCACCTCGTCACGGTGATCGGCCCGGCCGGCGTGGGCAAGAGCCGCCTGGTGAGAGAATTCGTAAAGTCCCTCGAGGCGGCGTCCCTGCCCGCGGCCGTGCTGCGCGGGCGGTGCCCCGCCTACGGGGAAGGGCTGACCTACTGGCCGCTGGCGGAGATGCTCAAGCAGGAGTGCGACATCAAAGACAACGATCCGCCGGCCACCGTCGCCGAGAAGTTGCGCTCGGGCGTGTTGCGTATCGGCGAGCCGACACTCGGCGCCGAGGAAAGCGCATTGGTGGCCTCGGACCTGGGGGCGGTGCTGGGCGTACAAACCATGCGTCCCCTGGATGCATTTTGGCGGGAACGCCTGCAGGCCCTGAAGACCGTGGTGGAAAGCCGGCCGGTGGCGATGCGGGAAACCGCCGCGACGGAGGAGTCGCGCCGGAGTGGGGACGTCCTCGTGCAGTCGGTGCGGGGGTTCCTGTTCGCCAAAGCGCAGTTCGCCCCGCTCGTGCTGATCTTCGAAGACCTGCACTGGGCGGAGCCAAGCCTGCTCGAGTTGCTGGAACACCCCTCGCTGCGCGGACTGAACGCGCCGATTCTCACGTTGTGCCTGGCCCGGCCCGAGCTGCTGGAACAGCACCCGGAGTGGGGCGCGCGTGTCCGCAACTACACCGCGCTGTCGCTGGCACCGCTGCCGGAACTGCGGGGGCGCACGCTGATCTCGGAGTTGCTGAAAGGCGATCGCGTCACCGACGACGTGGGCGAAGCCATTCTGGCCAAAGCGGACGGCAATCCGCTCTTCATTGAAGAGATCCTCCAGATGCTGATCGACAGCGGCGAGTTGGTGCTGGGTAAGCGCGGATGGGAGCGCGGCCGGCCCGCGCTGGAGATCCGCATCCCCGATACGATCCACGGCATCCTGGTCAGCCGCCTCGACCTCCTCACCCCGCTGGAAAAGCGTGTCATCCAGGACGCGTCGATCCCCGGCCGCGTCTTCTGGGCCGGCGCCGCGGCCACGGTGGGGGAGCTCTCTGCGGCCGAGGTCGACGCCGCGCTGGCGCGGCTGCAGGAGCGGGACCTCATCGAGGAGCGGCCCGTGTCCTCGCTGTCCGGAGACCGGGAGTACGCCTTCAAGCACGCGCTGATCCGCGAAGTCGCCTACGCGATGGTCCCCAAGCTCACCCGCAGCGACCGGCATCTGCGGTTTGCCCGGTGGCTCGAGCAGACCGCGGCGGATTCGGCCGACAAGTTCCTCGAGGTCCTGGCGCACCATTACGAACAGGGGTGGCGCTACCGGTTCGAGACCGGGGACAACGACGAGACGCTCGCACGCCGCGCCATCGGTGCGCTGCGGCGGGCCGGAGCCCGCGCGGCGAATCTCCGCACCTTCCCGGAAGCGCGCCGACTCTACGATCGGGCAATGGCGGTGCTGCGGAACGCCGGACTGGAACGCGATCTCACCCTGCACGTGGAGCTGCTGACCGATCATGTCGAGGCCGTGAAGTGGATGGCGCTCCCCGCGGTGGTGATCGAGGAAACCGCCGTGATCCTGAAACTCGCGCCACGCCTGAAGCGGGACGACCTCGTGGCGCGGGCATGGCTGAACGTGGGGTTTGCGGAATACGATCGCAACAAGCTGGAGCCGGCGGAAGAAGCGCTGGCGCGGGCCCTGGAGTTGTTTCGCGAATTGGGCGACCGCCAGGGCGAAGCGGAGACGCTGGAGATGCTGGGGGCGTTCAACGACTACCTCCGGGGCAGCCTGAACAAGGCGCACAAAGCCTACCGCAAAGCGCTCGGGCTGTACCAGGAGCTCGGCAACCAGCAAGGGGCGGCGCGGACGATGGCCTGGCTGGGACGCTCCGTGCTCAACAGCGGCGATCTCGCCGAGGCGCGCACGCTGCTGACCGAGGCGCGCCGCATCGCCAAGATGCACCATGAGCGGATCAGCGAACGAAGCAGCCTCACGGGTCTGGCGATCCTCGCGCATCTGACCGGCGACTCCGCCGGAGCGGTCGCGAAGTTCCAGGAGGCGATCGCGCTGCTGCAGGCGATGGGGGATCACGTCTCGGAAGCGGGGGTGCGGCGGCACCTCGGGATGCATCACCTGCGATACGGCCGCCTGGATGAAGCCGAAGCCGAGTTCAAGAAAGCCGAGACGATGCGCCGCGAGCACGGCGCAAAGACACACTCACCCGTCCTGCTGCGGGGGCTTGCGGAGGTGGCGCTGGCCCGCGGTGAGTTGCTCAGCGCGGCGGACTACGCGGAACATGCGCTGGCGCTGGTCCCCGAGGAAGACGAGATCGCCATCGCCACGCACGTGGTGACGCTGGCCAAGGTGCGAGCCGCCCAGGGGCGCGGGGACGAAGCGGAGGAGCTGTTCCGCCGCGGCCTGGCGATTCTGGAAGACCAGGAGTATCAGATCGATCTGGCGCTGACCCTGCTGAAGTACGGCGAAGGGATGGCGCTGTTGGGTCGTGCGGCCCGCGCCCAAGAGATGCTGGCGCAGGCAGGGGAGATGTTCAGCGCGATGGGAGCGACGTATTTCGTGGCCGCGGTCGAAAAAGACCTGGCCGGCCTCACGTCAGCGGTCTCCCCACCGTAAGCACGTCTTTCAGCTGCGGTTCCAACTTCAGGTGCTCAACATCGGGCTCGGCGCCCAGCGCATCGACAAGCCGGCTGATGAAGTTGCGCGCCGCGGCAACCGCGGCGATGTCGACGATCTCGGACTCCGCGTAGCCGTGCCGGCGCAGTTCGTCGATGTCCCGCGGCGCCACCTTGTAGGCCTCGGAGGAGATCTTCACGGCATAGTCCATCATGGTGACCTCCGCCGGCGTCAATCCGGCGGTATGGAAGTCACGGGCGATCGCTTCCACCTGCTCGGCACTGAAGAGCTTCGAACGGAGCACCGCTCCGTGTGACAGCATTCAGTACGAACAGCGGAGCGCGGCGGAGACCGCGATGGTGATCAACTCGTAGCGCCGCAGATCCATCCGCTCCCTGAGCAACGTGATCAGGTCGCGGTAGGCAACGACGATCTCCGGATGGAGGCTCAGGGCCTTGACGTAGTTCTGCACGTAGCCCTGGGACGCCGTGTCCCGTTCGTAGAGCTCCTTCACCGATCCCGTCGCGTCGTCTTCGGACACGGTCTGCACGAACGCCATGGCATGTCCCCCGTCGTCAGAGTCGCCCGCTGCGCGCGAGGCGCGCGTACCGTTTGTACAGCCCTTCGTCTAGTTCGCCTGCCGCCAGGGACTCCTTCACCGCGCACTTCGGTTCGTGCGTATGCGAGCAGTCGCGGAAGTGGCAGCCGGCGGCCAGCGCGCTGATCTCGGGAAACAGATCGCCGGCGGCCTCCGCCGCTTCGTCTCCCAAGAATCCCACCTCGCGCAGACCGGGAGTGTCCACGACCATCGCGTCGCCGATCTGCACCGTCGTCGCCCACGACGTGGTGTGCGTACCGCGGCCGGAGGCCGCGAGGCCGCCAATGCGCAGCTGCAGGGACGGGTCGATCGCGTTCAGCAGGCTGGACTTCCCGGCGCCGGAAGGTCCGATAAAGGCGACGAGTTTGCCCATCAGCGCCGCGCGCAGCCCGTCCAGCCCTTCGCCGGTCACCGCGCTGGTCAGCAGCACGGGGATGGCGGCGAGACGGTAGGACTCCACCGCGTGGTCCACCGTGAGCGGATCCGTCAGGTCAATCTTGTTCACGCACACCAGAGCCTCGCACCCCCCCTTGGTGACGAGGGCCAGGAACCGATCGATCACCGTCGGACGAGGGGGGGCCGATACCACGATCACGCCGAGGTCGAGATTGGCCGCCAGGACCTGCTCGCGTGGCTCCGGGCCCGCGGCGCGGCGCGCCAGGCGCGACCGTCGGGGCAGCAGCCGTTCCACGACGCCGTCGACAACGCCCACCGCTTTCACTTCAACCCGGTCGCCGACGGCCACGGGATTTGTGGCGCCGACCAGTTCCCTGCGCAGCCGGCCGCGCAGGATGCACCGCCAGTCCTGTCCTTGTCCATCCCGCACCGTGACCTGCGGGCCATCGGTGCGTACCACCATGCCGATAAAGGGCTCCATCGCCGGAGTGCCTCCTGTACACAGTTGGTGGAAAACACAACGGCCGCGGGCATCTGCCCACGGCCGCGCACAGGAGCACACCGCTCAGATCAGGTGTCGACGCGGGATGGGCAGCATGCGCTGCGGCGAACGACACGGCGAACCTGCATGGCCCATCCCTCCTTCCAAATTCGGGAACTGGGAGCGGGGAGCAGCGAACAACTACCCCCAACCCTGACTGACCAAAGATAGCACCTTGCGCATTCTGCACGCAATAGCGCGCGGCTAGGACAGTTCCCTGGTCCCTGTTCCCTGTTCCCGCATCGTGATTTGCAACAGACGTATCCCGATTGCCGTCATCGCCAGCGCCAGCACGAGCCGCAGCAGCGAGAACTGGCCGTAGGCCAGGCTCATGAAGATGTACCAGAGAATGTACGGGCCGATGCGCAGGAGCGCCCCGTACTGCGCGAGGAGCGCGACGATGACGAGAAATCCCGCGAGCACAAGCACAGCATTGGTGATCCTGCACAAGCGAGTAGTACATGGCTCGACCCAGATCCACAGCAGGGCAGGCAGCAGCAGGAACGTTACCGCTCCGAAGGGATTGTCCGCCAGCGCCACTCCCGCGACCGCCGCCAGCAAGATCAGCAGCGCCGCCAGATGGGCGGAACGACCCGGCGTCTCCTCCACCCGACGAGTGGAGCGCACCCGCCGCTGCGCCATCCAGAGCGCCGCGGCAAGGATGCCGAATGACACCAGCACCGGGAGCCAGCCGACGTCGGTGAGCAGCGGGTGCCGCGGCGGCGGCGGATAGAGCTCATACCTCGGCATCAGACCCACCCACGGCATCGCCTTCACCGCGGCGAGCCAGACCAGCAGCGGCATGAAGACCGCGGCAGCCCCGCGCGTCTCATCCGCGAACGCGGCCCACGTCAGCCGCGCGCGGCGCCCGCGGACGAGCGCGGCGGCCAGGAGCGGCAGGAACACCGCAACCTGCGCGGCCAGGAGCGGAAGCGGCGGCACGGTGCGGTCGGATCCCAGCCGAAGATAGAATCCCGACTCGCGAGGAATGGGATCCAGCGCGTCGATGCTGCGCAGAATCCGTTCCTGGATCCGGCCGTACGCCGCGAGGGCGGCGGGCCGCATATACGCGACCAGGTCGTCGGGCATGTGGTACACGCGGTCCTTCAGTGCTTCGTCATCGCCGCGGCCGGGCAGGTCGATGGCGGGGATCCCCTGGCCCAGAAATGGTCCCTGGTCCGTGAAGGACACCAGGATCGATCGCTGCAGCCATTCAAAGACCGGGGGTACTTCGTCGGTGGGAAAGCCTTCGCGCGCGGCGGAGCGCATGGAGACCTCGCGCATCCACATGGGCGCGAATCCCCGGAACTGCCCGATCCCGTCGATGCCGAGAGCGACGAGGTTCCCCGGGTCGAGATCTTCGATGCTCAACGCCGCGACGATCTGGCCGCGCTGCGGGAAGGTCCGTGCGAACTGCCTCGCCCCGAGCATGCCCCACTCCTCGCCGTCGGGAAAGAGAAACACAAACGTGCGGCGGTGGGGCATCGCGTGGATGACCCGCGCGAGCTCGAGCACGGCCGCGAAGTGCCCCGCGGTGTCGCTGGCGGCCTGAAAGCTGGTCGGCGCCATGTCGTAGTTGCCGAGCGGCACGACGATCTCATCGGCACGATCCGTGCCCCGGCTGACGCCCCACACGTTTTCCATCAGCACCGAAGTGCGTTCTCCCAGCGCCACGGCAAACGTGTCCCGGTGCACCTCCAACCCGACGCGCCGCAGCTCCCCGGTGATCCAATCCGCGGCGGCCCGGCGATCGGATGTCCCAGACCAGCGGCGCGGAAAGCGAGTCGCCAGCGTGACGAGATCGGCCCAGGCCCGATCGGCTTGAAACTGCGGGGTTCCGTCCCACGCGGGAACGACGGGATACGGCCGGCCGAATGCGGAGATCAGCAGGAGACCGGCAACAGTGAGGGCGGCCAGCAGGAACACGATGGCACGGTCACGCCAGCGCATGCCCGAACACCTCAACAAGCTCGCCTCAGTTTCGCGGCCGAAATGCGAAAACCCTCCGGCAGGGCGGACCGGGGGCGGCGCGAATGAGTGGCGGGACGACAGACGTCGGAGGAACGCGCATGAAGGGCAGCATCATCGGCATGCTTGTGCTGACGGCCGCGGCCGTGGCGGTCATGGGCGCGGCCGCACCGGTCCAGCCATCGGCCGCCACACAGGTCACGCTCTACGTTCCGTTCAACCCCGCGGGGCTGAGCATCGGCCTGGCCGTCACCAGGAAGGTGAGCGGATCCTGCTTCGCCGGATCAGCGGCCAGCAGCGGACGCTCCGATGCCTGGCGCTGCAGTGCCGGCAACGCGATTCTCGATCCATGCTACCAGGGCTTCCAGCAGGGCAAGATGCTGCTCGCCTGTCCGGACACGCCGTGGTCGGCGAACGTCGTGTTGATGACGCCGACGAAAGCGCTTCCCGACAAGGACGCCAACAAGGACAACGTGCCCCGTGCGCTCCCGTGGGCGCTGGAACTGGCCAACGGGATGAAATGCGAATTGCTCACCGGCGCGACCTGGGGCGTGGCGGGAATGCGGGCGAACTACGGCTGCGCGGACAATGCCTACGTGATCGGCGATCCGGACCGCACGCTGGCCCGGTGGCGGGTGTTCTTCCAGGGACCGCGCGGGTTCGCGGTGACCCAGGTCGGCGTACTTGTCGCCTGGTACTAGCGGGAACGGATCGCGAGTAACTCGACTTCGAAGATCAGCGTGGCCCTCGGGGGGATGACCCCTCCCGCGCCGCGGTCACCATAGGCAAGATGGGCGGGAATCGCCAGACGTCGCTTGCCGCCGACCCGCATCGTGACCACCCCTTCGTCCCATCCCTTGATCACGCGGCCGACCGCGATCGGGAACACAAAGGGCTGCCCGCGGTCGATCGAACTATCGAATTTCGTGCCGTTCTCCAGCCAGCCGGTGTAGTGCACTTCGATGTTGTCTCCCGCCTGCGGGCTCGGACCGTCGCCTTCGACCAGATCGAGGTACTGCAGGCCCGACGGTAATCGCACGCTTCCGTCCTCCAGGACCTCCGGCTCCGCCGGCGCGACGGTGGCGACCGCAGTGAGGGGCTGGACCGGTTGTTCGCCGGGCGTCCGTTTGCCGTGCTTCCGGGCAAGCTTGCGCTGCCGCTCGAGTTGCTTGCGGATTTCCCGCTGCCGTTTCGCTGCGGTGTATCGGGGACGCGCCACGTCGCTAATTTTCT
Organism: bacterium; assembly: GCA_036505015.1. GTDB lineage: Bacteria > Sysuimicrobiota > Sysuimicrobiia > Sysuimicrobiales > Kaftiobacteriaceae > DASXUC01. The sequence continues at coordinate 30,829 of DASXUC010000115.1, forward strand.
CATGGAACGCTATGCGCCACAAGGCCGCGCCCACCCCATTCCATCACGGACTCCATCCCCACCTCCAGGATCGGCAGCATCGCGCGTGCGCGCCGCGCTTCGTGCCAGGATCGAGACTCCTTGCAGGCAAAACCCTACTGCCATGGCCCAGGTTTCGGTCCACGGGACGCCGCCCGCCGTCGCCGGGGCAGCGCGGCTGCTGGCCCTCCTCTCACTGGCCGAATTCCTCGGGCTGGCCCTGTGGCTGTCCGCGTCGGCGGTGATTCCGGCGCTGACCCGCGAGTGGTCGCTGTCGCCATCGATGCAGGCGTGGATGACGAATGCCGTGCAGCTCGGGTTCGTCACCGGTGCGCTGACCAGCGCCCTGCTCAACCTCCCGGACATCTTCCCCTCCAGGATCATCTTCGCCGTCAGCGCCATCCTGGGGGCCGCCGTCAACGCCGCCATCCCGCTGTGGGCCCGCGGCCCGGAAGCGGCCATCCCACTGCGGTTCCTCACCGGCTTTTGTCTGGCCGGAGTCTATCCCACCGGCTTGAAGATTCTGGCCACCTGGTTCCGCCGCAACCGCGGCATGGCCCTGGGCATCATGGTGGGCGCGCTGACGGTGGGCACCGCGCTGCCGCACCTCATCGCCGCGGTGGGCAGCCCCGACTGGCGGGTCACGATGCTGGCGGCGTCGGGCCTCAGCGTCATCGCCGCCATCCTGGCCCTCACCGCGATCCACGAGGGTCCCTTCCGCACCCCGGCGCCCCGGTTCCAGTGGAAGTACGCACTGCACCTCTGGCGTGACCCCGCGCTGCGGCTCGCGAATTTCGGGTATCTCGGCCATATGTGGGAGCTGTACGGGATGTGGGCGTGGCTGCCGCTGTTCCTGTTTGAGAGTTTCCGTGCCGGCGGAACGGGGGGATCGTCGGCGGCAAGCCTGGCCGCGTTCGCCGCGATCGGCGCCGGCGGCGCGGGGTGTGCGGTCGCCGGTGTCCTCGCCGACCGGCTGGGTCGCACCACGGTGACCATCGCCTCGATGATCATCAGCGGCGCGTGCTGCCTCCTCATCGGCATGCTGTTTGGGGGCAGGGCTGCCGCGGTGGTGACCGTGACCATGATCTGGGGGTTCGCCATCGTGGCCGACTCCGCGCAATTCTCGACCAGCATCACGGAGTTAGGCGATCCCGCCTATACGGGAACGGCGCTGACGATGCAGGTCGCGGCGGGTTTCCTGCTTACCGTGGTGTCGATCCGGCTGCTGCCGGTCGCCGTCGCTCTGGTCGGGTGGCGCTACGCGTTCAGCGCGCTCGCGCTCGGCCCCGCCGCGGGCAGCTATGCGATGTGGCGGCTGCGCCTGAGGCCGGAATCGGCGCGCATGGCAGGCGGGATGCGGTAGCCGGATGGACGCCGACCGGGAGTCGATCACATGGTCCGGCGGCGAGGTGTCGGCGGCCTGGCATCACCCTGCGCGCGGCAGCGTCTACCTCGCCCTCGCGCACGGCGCCGCCGGCAACATGACGTCGGCCGGCCTCCCCCAACTCGGCGACCTTCTGGCGGCGGCCAACGTCGGAGTCGTACGTTTCAACTTCCCGTATGCGGAAGCGGGGCGCCGCGTGCCCGACCGCCAGATCCTGCTGGAAACGTGCTACCGCGCCGTCGCCGATGCCGTGCGGCCGCTGGCGTCGAACCTGTTTTTGGGAGGACGGTCCATGGGGGGCCGGATCGCCTCGCATATCGTCGCGGGCGGCTTCGCGTGCACGGGGCTCGTGTTCCTCAGTTACCCGCTTCATCCACCCGGACAGCCGCAGCGGCTGCGCGATCGCCATCTCTACGGCATCACCGTGCCGATGCTGTTCGTGCAGGGCACTCGCGACGCGTTCGCGCGGCCTGACCTGCTGCAGCAGGTCCTGGACACACTCCCGACGGCGACACTCCACCGCATTGCCGGTGCCGACCACAGTCTGAAGGTGAAAGGGCGAGCGCCGGCCGACGTCGCCGACGAGCTCGTGAGCACGATCGCGCAGTGGATCCGCAGAACCGCTAGGTAGCCCGCTCGACCGCGGCCAGAAGCCCGTAGAGCTCTTCGAGCCGTTTCGTCGCGGCCTCGTACCGGGCGCGAAGCGCCTTCACGCGTTCGGCATCGCGGTACGTCTCTGGATCGGAGAGCCCCCGCCCCGCGTCGTCCACCTCGCGCTCCGCCGCAGCGATCTGCGCGGCGACATCATCAAATGAAGGAAGGGAAGGCACAGCGAGCTTCCTGCCTCCCGTGGCCGCCGGCCGCGGGAGCGGCCCGCGTGCAGCGCGGCGCTGCCGCAGTTCGTGATAAGTCCCTTGGAAGTCGCCGACCGTGCGGTCCTCAATCGTCAGAATGCGCGTGGCGATCCGTTCCAGCAGGTAGCGGTCGTGCGTGGCCAGGATGATGGTCCCCGTGAAATCACGCAGCGCCTGCTCGAGCGCTTCTCGCGACGGGATGTCCAGATGGTTCGTGGGTTCGTCCAGCAGCAGAAAGTTCGGACGGTCCAGCAGCAGCCGGGCCAGACTCAGCCGCTGGCGCTCGCCGCCGGACAGCATGCTCACGCGTTTATAGACGTCGTCACCGGTGAACAAGAAGCGCCCTAGATAGGTGCGCACGTCTTCCGGGGTCATCGGCCGGTCGGCCAGGATCTCGTCAAGGACAGACCGCTGCGGATCGAGGACGTCTGCGGCTTCCTGCGCGAAGTAGCGTGCCTGCACGCCGACCCCGAGGACCACCCGTCCTTCCGAGGGTGCATCCAGCCCGGCGATCACCCGCAGCAGCGTCGTCTTGCCCGCGCCGTTGGCACCGAGCAGTCCGATGCGCTCGCGCCGATGGACTTCGAGGTCGACATCGGAAAGCACGGCGCGCTCGCCGTAGCGCCGGCCGACGCCGACGAGTTTGGCCACCAGGCGGCCGGATGGACGGTGGCCGTCCGCCTTGACCCGCATGGCGCCGCGATGACCCGGCTTCTCGAGTTCGCCCGACTCGACGCGGGCCAGCATCTTCTCCCGGCTCTTGGCCTGGCTCGCGCGGTTGCCCGCCTTGTACCGGCGGATGTAGGCCTGCAGTTTGGCAATCTCCTCCTGCTGCCGCTCGTACACCTCGGTCTCGCGGCGGATGCGCTCGGCCTTGAGCACGGAATAGGCCGTGTACGATCCCGGATAGGCGGTGAGAGCGCCGTCTTCGAGCTCGAGCGTTCGCGCCGTGACGGCATCGAGCAAATACCGATCGTGGCTGACGATGATCATCGCCCCCGGAAACGATTGCAGGTACGATTCCAGCCACTCCGTGGCGGCGAGATCGAGGTGATTGGTGGGTTCATCCAGCAGCAGCAGGTCCGGTTCCATCAGCAGCGCCCGTGCGAGTTCCGCCCGGACCCGCCATCCCCCGCTGAGCTCGCCGAGGGAACGGCCGAAATCGGCCTCACGGAATCCCAGCCCGGTCAGCACCGAGCGCGCCGTCGTCTCCAAAGCGAACCCGCCGGCGTGCTCGAAGTGCTCGCGGACGCTTCCATACTCGGCCATCACCTCGGCCAGACGGTCGGGGTTGTCGTGCACGGCGGGGATGGCCATCTCGTGTTCGAGCTCGCGGAGGCGGGACTCCAGCGCCTGCACGTCGGCCGCGCCGGTCAGCACGTGCGCGAGGATCGGTGTGCCCGACGCCGCGGACGGCACCTGGGACAGATACGCCAGCCGCGCCCAGCGCTCCAGCGCAATCCGCCCCCGGTCGGGGTCGTCCAGTCCGGCGAGCAGCCGCAGGAGCGTGGTCTTGCCCGAGCCGTTGCGGCCGATCAGCGCGATTTTCTCCCGGGGTTCCAGCGCAAATGACACGCCGCGGCAGACATCCTCGCCGGCGTACGACTTCGTGACATCACGCACGGTCAGAATCGGCACCGCACCATTGTATACGATACACTGGAGGCACGGCGCGGGAGGACTCCGTCACTGCCGGACGGAAATAAGGCCTTTCGAGCAGGCAGCGCAGGGATCGGGATTGCCTGGAGGTGGCAGGATCGATGGCCAGCGGAACCGTGAAGTGGTTCAACCCTGAGAAGGGGTACGGCTTCATCACCCCCGATGACGGGGGGAAAGATTTGTTCGTGCACTACTCGGCGATCCAGTCCGATGGATTCAAGACACTGAACGAGGGCCAGAAGGTCGAGTTCGAGGTCACGCAGGGGCAAAAAGGTCCTCAGGCCGTCAACGTCCGGACCGTGTAGATCGGTCCGCGGCTCATTCCGCGGTTGCACACCTTTCACTCCCCCGGCGGGGCGCCTTCGATTGCAGACTCACTCGGCGAGAAAGGGACGAATCATATGGTGGTGAACCCGCACCGAATGTACGCACAGGAGCTGCGGCGGCGCCTGCCCGCGCGGTACTTCGAGCCCGTGGGGTACCGGGCGCTGTGGATGCTCCCCTACATAGGCATCGCGGTGGCCGGCGTGCTGCTGATCACACTCACCGACATGTCGTGGCCGGCGAAGGTCGCCGTCGCGTTGGTAATCGGTCTGGCCTATTCCTGCCTGGGGTTTCTCGGCCATGAGATCCTGCACGGCGCCGTGACCAGACGCGGCTGGCTGCGGGATGTGCTGGGCGGGATTTGCCTGCTCCCGCATGCGATCGCTCCGATGTTGTGGCGGCAGTGGCACAACGCCGAACATCACGGGAACACGCAGATCCAGGGCCGCGACCCGGACGCCTACAGCACGATCGAGGAGTACCGGGAACGCAAAGCGCTGCAGATCCTGCACAAATACGTGCCGATCCGCAGCATCCGGTTCTTCGTCATCCTGACCGTGTGGCTGAACGTCCACGCCGCGATCGTGCTGGCGCATCAGCTGCAGCGCGCGACGTGGGCCGGACGCGCCAAACTGATCGTCGAAACCCTGGTACCTGTCGGCGTGTGGGTGGGGCTGGCCGTCGCTCTCGGCTGGCATCACTTTCCGTTTTTCTTCGTGATACCGGTGATGGTGAGCAATTTCGTGGTGATGCTCTACATCGCGACCAACCACCTGCTCAACCCGCTGATCGAAGACGACGATCCGCTGGTCGGCTCGCTGACCGTGACGGTGCCGAAGTTCCTGGACGTGATCCACTCGAATTTCAGCCACCACACCGAGCACCACATCTTCCCGGCGATGAGCACGAAGTATGCGCCGGAGATCAAGCGGCTGCTGAAAGAACTGTGGCCGGACCGGTACAATGAGATGTCGCTGTGGAAGGCGATGAAGTGCCTGTGGGCCACACCCCGACTGTACCTGGACAATATCCGCCTGATTGATCCGGCCTCGGGCCAGGCCTATCCGGTCGTGGGCTACGGGCTGGATCCCAATCGCATCGCACCGGTCGACTAGGCGCGGGCTCGCGCCGGCGATGGGCCGCGTGACCGAGGTCGGCCCCGATCTGCTCCTGCTGGACACCGGCTACGGCGGCTCGCCCGAAGCCGTCGGCGTGTACCTGCTCGTGGGCGACCGGCCGGGGATCATCGAGACCGGCCCGGCCACCACCGCCGCGCAGGTGCTCGCCGGTGTGCACGAGGCGGGGCTCGATCCCGCCGAGCTGCAGGTGGCGGCGGTTACGCACATCCACCTCGATCACGCCGGCGGCGCCGGCACCCTCGCGCAGCAGATCCCACATCTTCAGGTCTACGTTCATCCCATCGGCGCGCCGCATCTGGTGGATCCGACCCGGCTGACCGCCAGCGCCCGGCGCCTGTACGGCGCTGGTCTGGATCGCCTGCTCGGCGAACCGGTTCCGATTCCCGCCCCGCGCGTACACGCCGTGGAAGACGGTGAGACGCTTCTCGTCGGATCGCGCCGGCTGCGGGCCATCAACACGCCGGGCCACGCCCGCCATCACCACGCCTATGTTGATGAACAGGCCGGCGACGTGTTCACCGGCGACGTCGCCGGCGTCGCGCTGCCGCGCTCCCGCTACGTCCGGCCGCCCACGCCCCCGCCGGAGTTCGACGTACCGGCCTGGAAGGCATCGCTGGCCAGGCTCCGCGCGCTGAAACCGAAACGGTTGCTGCTGACCCACTTCGGCCCGCAGGAATGGGTGATGGACCTGTTCGATCAGCTCGAGATGCGGATCGATCGTCTGGTCGATCGCGTCCGGGACGCGCTGGCATCCGGCGCGAGTCCGGAGAGTATTACCGCCGAGGTCAAACGCGAAGCGATGCAGGAGATCGACGCGGCGGACGGTCCGGGCAGCAGCGCGCGGTACGAGGTCATCATGCCCGTCTATCAGAGCGTGCTGGGACTGATACGCTACATTGGGAAAACTACGGGATAAAAAGAGGAGGCTTCCAATGCTTCTCAAAGGCAAGCGCGCGTTGGTGATGGGGGTGGCGAACAAGCGCAGTATCGCCTGGGGCATCGCCACTGCGTTCCACCGCGAGGGCGCGGAATTGGCCTTCACCTACCAGACCGACCGGCTGAAGGAGAACCTGGACGAACTGCTGGAGACGATCGGGGGCCGCGACGCCTTCCCGTCGTTTCCCTGCGACGTCGGGAAGGACGATCAGATCGAGAATGCCTTCGCAGGCCTCGCCAACATGTGGGAGCGGATGGACGTGCTCGTGCACTGTCTGGCCTTCGCCAATCGCGACGACCTTGCCAGACCGCTGCATGAGGTATCGCGCGACGGCTACGCGCTGACCCTCGACATCAGCGCGTATTCGCTGCTCCCCACTGCGCGCCGTGCCGCCGCGCTGATGCCGGATGGGGGAAGTATCTTCACCCTGACGTACAACGCCGTGGAGCGGGTCGTGCCGGGGTACAACGTGATGGCCGTTGCCAAGGCGGCGCTGGAGGCCGAGGTCCGCTATCTGGCCTCGGAGCTGGGACCGCGCAACATCCGCGTCAACGCCATTTCCGCGGGACCGCTGAAGACGCTGGCCGGCAGCGCCGTGAAGGGGATCTCGAAACTGCAGGACATCACCGAGCAGGTGGCGCCGCTGCGCAGGAACACCACCCAAGACGAGGTGGGAGACGTGGCGGTGTTCCTGGCCAGCGATCTCGCCCGAGGGGTCACCGGGAACACGATCTTCGTGGACAGCGGCTTCCACGTGATGGGCATTCCGCAACAGAGCTGAGGGCGCAAACAGGGAACGGGGAACAGGGACCAGTTACTGCAGGTCCTCGGTAGTCTGTTCCTTGTTCCCTGATCCCTGTTCCCGAAGTATTTCCAGCACCGACTCGATTTCATTGACCGCATACCGCAGTGGGTTCTGCCGGTTCGTCGCCGGTACCCGCCGCAGGTAGGGCACGTCGAGGAGGATCTCCGAGGCGTTGGTCAGCGCGATTCCGCGCCTCGTCAAGAATGCGAGGTAGGCGTCCACGCGCCGGCGGCGGTCCGAACCTGTCAGCGCATGATCGACGCGCACGCCGCTGCCGCGCAGTGCCGCCGCCTGATCGAACACGGCGGCGGCGAACCGCTCCACCGCCACCGTATCATGCCCCTCGCCCACACGCTGCCACAACACACGGCTGGCAATCTGGCTGCAGGTCATTACGTGCAGGGCGGCCAGGGCGCGCCGGGCCTCCTGTTCGATGTCCGCGGCTGATCCCGCGGCGGGCACTTCGTCGCCGACGGTGACGAAGACCCGCATCCGGCCCGGCACGATGAAGTCGTACACAATGGCGGCAGGCACCCAGCGCAGGGGCGCCTGGGTCAGGGTAAGGATGCGCCGAAACCCGGCGCGGAATGCCTGCAGGCGGCCGTCGGAGGACAGCACCCCTTCGGGAGCCAGGTACAGATTGTCCCCGCGAGTGAGCACTGCGGCCAGCGCCTGCACCTGTGCGTCAACGACCGCCCGCTGTCTGCCGGCCAGCCGCTCCTGCCAGTGCGGCAGAAACGCACGGATCGTGGCCCGCTGCATCCACCATCGTCGATGCGTCCATGCCAGCGCATCAGACAGCATCCCCTCCCGCCGCCCGGCCGCGGCCAGCGCCTCCACCTGCTGCGGCACCAGCACGGCCTTGAGCGCGTGGTCCCCGTAGACGCGCACAAACTCATCGACGGCTTCGTGCATCGTCCGCTCCGGGAAGCGCCGGACCGGAAGAATGTGCAGGGCGTGCAGGACGCGGCCGAGATTCGTGCGAGCCAGCGCAGGGCGGAGGGGACGGGGAACCGGGGGCTGCAGCCCAAGGAACCCCCGGACAAACATGTCCTCGCGGCCGGCGAACCACATCGGACGGATGGGACGGACGCCGTTGAAGATCAGCGACGGGGGGACCGTCACACTGTCCGAGTCGCGCTTGTGGTTGACGACGACCAGGGTGGACGGGTGCTGACGGTAGCGTTCCGCGCCGTCGATGTGCAGTTCGAACACGACCCGTGTCCCCGCCCAGCAGGCGGTGACCACGGTGTAGTGCAGGATGTCTCCCATTCAGGGCTAATCCACTTCGCGCGCCGGTATGCGCATCCTGTACGCGGTGGGCTCCTGGGGACTCGGGCATGCCACCCGGAGTCTCTCTGTCATCGCGGCCCTGCTTGACGCCGGCGCCGAGCTGACCATCATCTCAACCGGCCGCGCCCTGCAGGTCCTGCGCGAGGGCGTGGGGGACCGGTGCGAGTTTCTCGACTGGCCCGATGTCCCACAGACCGTCGCCCGCAGTGCATGGTGGTTCTACCTGAAGACCGCGACGTCGGCGCCGGCGTACCTCGCGGCGCTGCGGCGGGAACGCGGATGGACCGCCGAACTGGTCGGCCGCCGCCCGGTCGACCGCATCGTGTCGGATAACCGCTACGGCGTGCAGCACCCTGATCTACCCTCCTTCCACATTGCGCACGGGCTGCGGTTCATCGCGCCCGGCCGGATCCGGCTGATCGAACGCCGGCTGGAAGCGTTCAACCACCGCTGGCTCGGGCATCTGCGGTTGATTGTGCCGGACACGGCGGAAGACAAGCTCAGCGGCGATCTGGCCCACGGCCTCGACATCTTTCCCCGCGCGGCCATCACGTATGCCGGCATCCTCTCCCGGCTGCGCCGGCGTCCGGTGGATCAAGACCTCGACCTGTTCGTGACCCTCTCGGGCCCCGAGCCTCAACGGTCCATCCTCGAACGCATCGTCCTGCGGCAGCTTCCGGCGTTGCAGACCCCCGCGGTCGTGGCGCTGGGGAGACCCGATGGGCGCTCACACGTGCGGATCGGACGTGCCGAGGTCTACGGCTATCTGGACAGGACCGCTCAGGAGGAAATGATGAATCGCGCCCGGCTCGTCATCTGCCGCGCCGGATATTCGACGATCATGGATCTTGCTGAGCTCGAGCGCCGCGGGGTGCTCATCCCGACGCCGGGCCAGACGGAGCAAGACTATCTGGCGCGCTACCATCACGAGCGGGGAACCGCTGTCGCGGTCGCCCAGCGGCAGTTGGATCTGCGCGCCGCCGCCGAACACGCCGCCGCCGTCCGGCCGCTTCGCGCATCGGTGCACACCGCCGAGGCCGTGCGCCGGATCACGTCACTGATTTTGGCCGGGTAGCAAGTTCCACCAATCATACCGGTCGAGGTAGACCAGGTCGAACAGCATGGCGCCGCGCGTCAAACGCAGCGTGGCGTCGAGCGCCTCGCGAAATTGCTCCGGGGCACCCTCGAACTGCGGCAGCAGCAGGCTGCCCACGACCGGTGTCTTGGTGGCGACGGCCGCGGCCGCCAGCAGCGCGGCGCCTTCCACGCTCATCCATGCCGGATACCCGGCGCGCACCGCGTCGGCCTGCGTGACGGACGGGTAGTAGAGCCCGACCATCAGGTAGTCGAAGGTCCCGGCCACCGCGGCCTGACGCCACCGATCGGTCATCCACTCGACATTGACCTCGGTGTCCGGCGCCCCCCAATTGAGGCCCTCGTTCCAGTAGGCGGGATACCATGACCCGACGTAGGCGGCAAATGCCACGTCCGGCTTGAGGTGATGGACAAGGCTCTCGGCGGCGCGGACGAACCGCTGCAGGACCGTCGCCCGCCACGCCACCCACGCCCGGAACAGCGGGCCCCGCACGACGCGGGTCCCGTCGACCTTCACGACGTCGTCCGGCCAGACCGCGACCGGCTGCCCGAGCCACTCCTCGAACTGCGCGCGGCTGGCCGCGGACACGTCGGCGGTGGCGTCGGGAAATCTGATCCGGTCGAGGATGATGCCGTCAACATCGTAGTGACTGACCACCTCACCGATCACGGCGAGTTCATAGAGTTGGACTTCAGGCAGCGCCGGATTGACAAAGGCAATCTCGCCGACCTGCGTCGCGGGGACGATGCTCCCGCCGGCCCCGGCGTGCTGCGCCACCCATTGGGGACGATCGAACGCAAGCCCGGTCTGAAACGCATTGAGGCCCTCGCCGAAGATATTCACGGCGGCGTGCACCTGCAGTCCGCGCGCATGGGCCTCTTCGATGAGGACCTGCAGCTGGTCGAAATCCGGCGGGTACCAGGTCCGCGGCGCCGGATAGGCGGGAGGACCGGCACGCGGGACCGGAGACGACGCGATCAGCGGGGCAAAGGCGCTGCGGTACGTCACGTACCCCCAGGCGTTCTTCGCCTCAGGAATCACCGTCGTAATGCCGGCCGCCCTCGCGCGCTCGAGCACCGCGGCGATGCCGTCCCGGGTGCTCAACGTGCGGAGGTTCGCCGACGCTTCCATCCACAGCGCCAGCCGTGGGGGCGGGGCCGCGGCCGGCGCCCCCTGCGGCCACGCGGCCAGCGCGGCCAGCGCGGCAAGCAGAAGGCTCAGACGGGGGAAGGTCCGGAATCGCATCATCGTAGAAAAGACTTCTCTAGTAGCCTATCAGGAGGTCTTCCCGTGCAACAGATGATGCACGTCGATCCCCGGCGCGCGTTTCCACGCCGTTTCGTCCCCCAGGGTGCGGACATGGGGGAGTGGACCCACATCGAGCCGCTGTACCGTGAATTACTGGACCGTTCGATCAATTCCACGCCCGACCTGACACAGTGGCTCGTCGATAGCTCCGAACTCTCGGCAGTGATCCAAGAGGAGCGGGCGCGCCGGTACATCGCGATGACCCAGCAGACCGACGACAAAGCGCGGGAAGCCGCCTACCAGCGCTTCGTCGAACACATCGACCCGCAGATCAAGCCGCTGGGACAGGCGCTGGCGATCAAATACCTCGAGAGTCCCTACCGGGCGCAGCTGGACATGGACCGGTTTGGCGTGCTGGACCGCATCCTTGACAACGACGTGAAGCTGTTCCGTCAGGAGAACGTCCCGCTGGAAACGTCCGAGACGCTGCTGGCCAAAGAATATCAGAAAGTGACCGGCGCGATGACCGTAACGTACGAAAGCCGGGAACTCACGCTGCAGCAGGCGGCCAAGTATCTCGACGAGACCGACCGCGGCGTCCGTGAGCGCGTCTGGCAGCTGGTCGTCGCCCGTCGCCTGCGGGACAAGGATCTCCTCGACACCCTCTACGACCAGCTCATCACGCTGCGCCACCAAATCGCCGTCAACGCCGGGTTCGATAACTTCCGCGACTACGCGTTCAAGCGCCGGCGGAGGTTCGATTACACGCCGGAAGACTGCTTCCGCTTCCACGAGGGGGTCGAACAGGCCGTCATGCCGCTGGTGCGGCGGATCATGGCCGACCGCCGGACGCGGCTGGGCATCGCCTCGGCGCGCCCCTGGGATCTGCAGGTCGATCCACGGGGCCGCCCTCCGCTGCGGCCGTTCAGCGACGCGGGAGAACTCGTCAACGGCACCGTGGAAATCTTCACGCGCGTCGATCCCGAGCTGGGCGCGCAGTTCAAGTTCATGTCCGACGAGCAACTCCTCGACCTGGAGAGTCGGAAGGGCAAGGCGCCCGGAGGGTATCAGAGCAGCCTGCAGGAACGGCGCTGGCCGTTCATCTTCATGAACGCGGTCGGACGCGACGACGACATCCGGACGCTGCTGCACGAAGGGGGCCACGCCTTTCACATGCTGGCCGCGCGCGAGGAGCCCATCCTGGCCTACCGCCACGCGCCGCTGGAGTTTGCGGAGGTCGCGTCGATGGGCATGGAGCTGCTCGCCTCACCGCACCTCAACGTCTTCTACACCAACCCGGATGATTATGTCCGCTCGCGACGGAACACCCTCGAGGACGCGGTGATGATCCTGCCGTGGGTGGCGATCATCGACGCGTTCCAGCACTGGGTCTATACGCACCCGGCGCACACACGCCAGGAACGGCTGGATGCCTGGCTGGCGGTGCAGAACCGGTTTGATGGTGCGGACTACAACGGAATCCCGGACTGGACCGGACTGCGGGAAGCGCAGTCGTACCGCTGGCAGGCCCAGCTGCACCTCTACACCGTGCCCTTCTACTACATCGAGTACGGATTCGCCGAAACCGGTGCGCTGCAGGTCTGGGTAGCCAGCCTGTCCGACCATCGTGCCACCGTGGAGCGGTACTGGCAGGCGCTGGCGTTGGGGGGATCGCGGCCGCTGCCGGAGCTCTTCGCCGCCGCCGGAGCGAAATTTCAGTTCGACGCGCAGACGCTGAGCCCGCTGATGGAAGCCGTGGCGGAGGAACTCGACAAACTCAACTGACACACCCCACACAATTCAACGGTCAGCCGACCAAAACCAGGAGGATCCCGGCCACGGCCAGGACGGCGCCGGCCACCGTGCTCGGCGTGATGACTTCGACCTCACGGAACACCGCGAGCAGCAGGACCGCAAACAGGGGGCTGGTATTGCTCAACGGCGTGACCCGCACCACCTCGCCGAGGTTCAGCGCAAGATAGTACGCGAGGAACCCGCCCGTCGACAGGATCCCTCCGGCAATGAGAAAGACCAGACTGCTCCGCTCCGCGCGCAGCGGATCGCGGCGCTGACGTGCGCCGAGGTAGGGAAGCAGCGTCACGAGCGACCCGGTCACGGTCAGGGCGGCCGCGAGGTTGGGATCGGGAAGCAGCCGCAGGCCGATCTTCCGCAGGATGAACGAAATACTCGCCATCACCGCGGTGTTCAGCGCGAGCAACAGACCCAGGGTGCGGGTCCGGCCGGGCGCCGCGCCGATTCGGTCGGCCTCCGTCCCGGGCTGCGGCCTGAACGTCAGCGCCACACCGACGACGACGAACACCGTTCCGGCCGCCACCGCCCATGTGAGATGCTCGCCGAGTACCGGCACGGCGAGGATCGCCGAGAACAGCGGGGTCGTGTTGCTGATGGTCGCCGCGCGCGCCACGCCGATGATGTTGATGCTCTCGTAGTACGTGAGCCGCGCCAGGGCGGGTGCGAACAGTCCGGCCGCGAGGAAGACCAGGGTGGCGCTCGTGAGGAGATGCTGCAGCGATCCGCCGATTGCGGCGATGAGCCACAGGGCACCGAGATTGGTGGCGACCGATACCATCACCGCGGTCGCGGACGTAGACCCGCGCAGCGCCAGGCGGACGGATACGGCGTTGCCGGCAAACAAGAAGGCGGACAGCAGCGCGAAGAAACTGCTCACGGCGCGTTCAGTTCGACTCAGTCGCCGATAATCCGCCAGCCGCCCAGCACGGCGCTGCGGTACCACCCCCGCCGCGGCCGGATGTGCACGCCTCGCAGCGGCCGGCCGTCGGGGCCGACATAGTCCCACCG
>DASXUC010000116.1:0-69271 GCA_036505015.1 bacterium
CTTCCATCGCGGGGGTCGCGATCGGGATGTCGGCCAACGGGCTGCGGCCGATCGCGGAGTTCCAGTTCGCCGACTTCATCCATCCCGCATTCAACCAGATCGTCAGCGAAGCCGCGCGGATGCGCTATCGGTCGAACAACGCGTTCGGCTGCCCGGTCGTGTTCCGCACACCGTACGGCGGGTCCCACGGCACGGCCCTGTATCACTCACAGTCGATCGAGGCGTACTATGCGCACGTCCCCGGGCTGAAGGTTGTGGCGCCCTCGACCCCCTACGACGCGAAGGGCTTGCTGCTCGCCGCCGTGGCCGATCCCGATCCGGTGCTCTACCTCGAGCACAAACGGATGTATCGCCTCGTGCGCGGGGAGGTCCCCGACGGCGAGTACACGGTGTCGATCGGTCCCGCGCAGGTCCGCCGCAAGGGAACGGATCTTTCCGTGTTCGCCTACGGCTGGATGCTGCACGAGTCGCTGCAGGCGGCGGAGACCGCCGCGCAGGAAGGTATCGACGCCGAGGTGGTCGATCTGCGGACCCTGGCGCCGCTGGACACGGCCACGATCCTGGCGTCCGTCGAGCGGACCAACCGCGCGCTGATCGTGTACGAAGACAACCGCTTCTTGGGCTACGGCGCGGAAGTGGCCGCGCTGATCGCGGAGGAAGCGTTCGAGGCGCTGGATGCGCCGGTGATGCGGTTGGGCGGCCCCGACGTCCCCGGCATCCCGTTCGCCAAGCCTCTTGAAGAGTGGTTCTACATCAGTCAAGAGAAGATTCTGGGGGCCATCCGGAAGCTCGCGTCGTATTGACGACAGGGGTTGAGTATGCCCGTCGACATCACGCTGCCGCAGTTGGGAGAAAGCACCTACGAAGGGACGATCGGCAAGTGGCTCAAGAAGCCGGGCGATCGGGTCGAGCGGTTCGAGCCGCTGGTCGAAATCATCACCGACAAGGTCAACGTCGAGATGCCCGCACCGATCGGCGGCACCCTGACCGAGGTCCTCGTGGAAGAGGGGACGACGATCGCGGTCGGCACGCCGATCGCGCGGATGGAATCGTCCGACGGCGCCAAGGGCACGGCTGAAGCCTCGGCCTCCGGATCCGCCGAGGCGCCGGCCGCTCCCGCCGTGATGCCGGCTGCGGCCGCGGCGATGGCGGCGCCGGCGGAAGCGCCCGCCAAAGGCGACGGTCCACGCCTCTCGCCCGTCGTGCGCAAACTTGCGGAGGAGCGCGGCCTGTCACTGGACGAGGTCGCCGCGGTGCCCGGCACCGGCGCCGGCGGCCGCGTGACGAAAGAGGACGTAATGAAATACCTGGGGACCCGCACGGAGGCGCCGGCGGCACGCCCTCCTGCCGCCGCACCACGCGCCCCTGCCGTCGCGCCCACGGCGCCGGCCCCGGCGGTGCATCCCGGCGACGAGGTGATGAAGCTCACCCCGCTGCGCCGGTCGATTGCCCAGCGCATGGCGCAGTCGAAGCGGGAAATCCCGCACGCCTACGGGGTCATCGAGGTCGACATGACGCCGCTGGTACGCTGGCGCGAAGCGCATAAGGAGGAGTGGCGCGCGCGAGAGGGTGTGAACGTCACCTACACGGCGTTCTTCGTGCGCGCCGCCGTGGAGGCCCTGAAGGCGTTTCCCATCGTCAACTCGATGTGGAGCGAGGACGGCATCGTCGTGCGGAAGGCGGTGAACGTCGGCATCGGCATCGCGCTCGACGACGGCCTCATCGTCGCCGTCATCCATGGGGCGGACGGCAAGAGCCTGGTGGGCATCGCCAAGGATCTCGACCAGCTGGGACGCAAGGCCCGCGCTGGGAAGCTGACCCTCGACGATGTGGGCGGCGGGACGTTCACGATCACCAATCCGGGGGTGTTTGGGTCGATCTGGTCGATGCCGATCATCGTGCCCGGGCAGGCGGCGATCCTCGCCACCGACGCCATCGTCAAGCGGCCGACCGTGCGGGACGAGGCGATCGCCATCCGCGACATCCTGCACCTGGGGCTGTCCTTCGATCATCGCATCTTCGACGGTGCGGTCGCCGACCAGTTCATGAACCGCATGAAGGCAAAACTCGAAGGCTTTGGCGGCGGCGACGCCGCGCTGACGGATTTCTGATGGCCGAACCCGCGCCGCGCCGTCCCGATTGGCTCAAAGTCCGGCTTCCCGGCGGGCCCAACTTTCAGGAGCTCAATGGGATCATGCGCTCGCAGACCCTGCACACGGTCTGCGAGGAGGCGCGCTGCCCCAACCTCGGCGAGTGCTGGGAACGCCGCACAGCGACCTTCCTGGTGCTGGGGAACGTCTGCACGCGCAATTGCGCGTACTGCGCAATTACGCACGGCCTGCCGACCGAGTTGGACCTGGCGGAGCCTGAGCGCGTGGCGCACGCGGTGCAGGCGATGGGCCTCCGCCACGCGGTGATCACCTCGGTCAACCGCGACGAACTCGCCGACGGCGGCGCCGGCGTGTTCGCGGCGACCATTCGCACGATCCATGAGTACCTGCCCTCCTGTACCGTGGAAGTCCTGATCCCGGACTTCAAAGGCGATGCCGCCGCGCTGCGGACCGTCCTCGACGCGGCGCCGGAGATTCTGGGCCACAACATCGAGAGCGTGCCGCGGGTGTTCCGGGTGGTTCGCCACGGGGGCGACTACCAGCGGTCGCTGGGACTGCTGAGCCGCGCGAAAGAGTGGGGATATACCTCGTTTACCAAGAGCGGGATCATCCTCGGGATGGGCGAGACGTGGGACGAACTGCTGCGCACGATGGATGATCTGCGCGCCGTGGACTGCGACATCCTTACCCTGGGCCAGTACCTGCGCCCGGGACCGGACTACCACCCGATTGACCGCTACTACACCCCGGAGGAGTTTGCCCGGTTGAAAGTGATCGGGCTGGAGATGGGCTTCAAGTACGTCGAGTCCGGCCCACTCGTCCGCTCCTCGTATCACGCCGACGAGCAGGCGCATGCCGTACGCGCGATCCGCGTCGGCGCTGTCGCCTGACCCGCGCGCCTGTCAGCGCCCTCCGAACGCCGCTGGCAAGGACGTCTGCTCCAGTCGTCCCCTCCAAGCTGACACGCACCCGCAGCTCTGGCACACTGCGGTCGGAAGACGTCCAATTTGATGCACCCGGGGGTCGCACGTGGCCCTATCCCTGCGCGGCTCCACCGACTATGTGATCGCGTGGCAGCGGGCGGACGACCTGGCGCAGTCCGTCTACCGGCTGACCTGGAAGTTCACCCAGTCCGACCCCGCACTCGCCCAGCGCATCTGTGCTGCGGCCCTGATGGTCGCGGCCGGGATCGTCGGGGCCTGCCGCCAGCCGGGTACGGTGCGGGCCCGGCGCGGGCTGCGCGCTGCGGAAGCCGCGCTGGGTGAACTGGGCTACTATCTGCACTTCGCCCGCCGGATCGGTCTCATCGCCGAAACCGACCTGAAACGGGCGAATGTGCTTGTGGCGGAGGTCGTCCGCCACCTCGACCCGCTGCTGGACGGCGGCACTCCGGCGACGGCATCCACCGGATCGTGACCGGTCATCGCAGGACTGGGACTGCGCACCCGGCGAAACTCCTCCATACCTCGTCGTGCTCCGTGCACCCACCATGGTGGATGTCGTCAGGAGGGATACTTGTGGCTCGTGAGACGGTCCGCACCGATGCCGCCCCGGCGGCGATCGGTCCCTATTCACAGGCGGTGAAAGCCAATGGGTTCGTGTTCCTCTCGGGTCAGGTCGCGCTCGATCCGGGCACCGGCCAGCTGGTCGGGCAGGATATCAAACAGCAGACCCGCCGGGTGCTCGAGAATATCAAAGCGGTGCTCACGGCCTCGGGGTCATCGCTGGAGAAAGTCGTCCGATGCTCCGTGTTCCTCAAAGACATGAACGATTTTGGGCCGATGAACGAGGAATATGGGAGTTTCTTCAAAGAACTCCCGCCGGCCCGGTCGACCGTGCAGGTGGCAAAATTGCCCCGCGACGCGCTGATCGAGATCGACGTGATTGCGTTGATGTAACACCTCGGCAACGGAACGGTTTCCCCAGTTAGCCTACGATACTCTCCAGTCAGTTGGGTGTACACGCGAGTTAACTCCAGTTTGCTGACATTTGGCCCCGAGCGAGGCACACTCCAATCAACCATCTCGCATGGTGGAGAGGGTATTGTCGTGCACCGGCTCAGGGACGGCAGACCGTCTGGATGCGATCACATGCCGCAGGAGATGTTTGCGGGCGCCTTCTTCAAGAACCTCGAATCGTTGGTCGAGTGCATTCACTGCGAGCGGACCTTCAAACTCGGCGACGCCATCTGGGATCCGGCCTGGAAGTTCTGGTGCTGCGCGTTTCCCGAGTGCAGCGGGACACTGATTGACTTTGTACCTGCCGCGGTCAACCATCGGCAACACTCCCGACAGAACCATCCGCGACGCAAACGGGGCCCTCCGGCTCTGAATTAGATGCAGGCGAAGCGGGATGAACGGGAACAAGCGGTTGCCCTGAGGCGCCAGGGACTCTCGTACTCGGAGATCCAGACGCAGGTGCCAGTGTCGCAAGCCTCGCTGTCGCTGTGGTTGCGCGACGTAGAGGTCGATCCGCAATTTAGAGAACGTCTTGCGAACCGTAAGCGTATCGGTGGCCTTTTCGGGGCGCGAAAGCTCCACGAGACTAGCTTAGAGCGGCAAGCAACGATTCGCGGTCTAGCTCGGCAAGAAGCCTCAACGCGCTTCTCACCAGGGGACCGCCTATGGGCAGTTGGTGTCGCGTTGTATTGGGCGGAGGGCTGCAAGAGAAAGGACTGGCGTCAGGAACCGCGCGTTGTCTTCACCAATATGGATCCGAAGATGATCTGTCTGATTCGCGAATGGCTACGAACCTACTGTGGGGTGAAGATTGAGAGGGATCTCGCATACGATCTCTACATCCATCCGAACGCAGATCATGACGCGGCAAGACAATACTGGCTGAAAGAACTCGCGATAGAGCCTGACCAATTGCGAACGTATCTGAAACCGCCAAACCCGAATCCACGCAGGCGTAACGTGGGTCAGACCTATCATGGTACTATGAGAGTTGCAGTTAGGCGCAGCACCTACATAGCTTGCCGCATAGAAAGTGGATTGATGCGTTACGAACTCACTGCGGGGTGGTCTAAGGGCATGACGCTCGGCTTTGACCCGAGAGATTCCAGGTTCGAGTCCTGGCCCCGCAGCCACTCGACTCGGCCGCCTTCATAGGCGGCCTCGCTCGTGGGCCTTCGGCCAACACCGACTCGAGCAGGCAAGTCGAGTGCCTGAGCGAGCATAGCGAGTCGCAGGACCCATGTAGGTTCCGAGTAATTCTCTCATTTTTGGCTCACGAAACGCCCTTTTCCGCGATAGTTGTCATCAGAAGCAATTCTTTCGTCCCGGGATAGTTGTCATTTTCCTACGCCCATGCCGTCTCGCACAGACGTTCGAGGAATTTCCCGAGTGGGAGCTTCAGACGGCTCGCGATCTGACACGTGCGCCAACCGTTTCTAAAGAGTCTACCGGACTGCAGGGGGCGTGGTCGGCTCGATCTGATGGTGGAGGCGGGGATCCTGCCAGCCCAAAGTACCAAGGCTAGGAAGTGCCTGGATCGCTAGCCTTCAGGGCCTTTGCAACCGCCGTCAGCAAAGGGACGAACAGATCCATAAGTCCCTCATCTTCCTCACGGGCTAGTTGGGCGATGCTGATTGAGACACCGATCTTGTCAAAACCACGTCTAAACTTGGACTCAAATGTGGCTGTCGCAAAAGATCCGAGACTTCGACCGTTACGTGACTCTGAGGAGAGGACGAGCGGGCTGAACCAGTCGAAGGGAGCGTAGTACCGGTTAATTGCAGCTTCGTATCTCTCCACGCCTAGGATGTCTTCAATCGAGGCGGCCGACGACGGGATCCACCCATTTATGTAACCTCCGACCTGGAGAACTCGGACACTTGCCTTTGTGCATAGCCGAACGATCTCCTTGCCTTCGTCGTCCGAATCGCACAGAACAACCGCTCGGGTACCTTGCGATCTTATTCGTTCGAGGAGCCGCAAAAGGGTTGGGATATCGCCAAATGGGATGATATTGATCTCATTAGGATTGATGATGTCGTTGCCCTTTGATGCAGAATCGAACCCGCGTTGGCTAACAGTATCTGGTCGGAGACCCCTTCGACTAGGACATTGGTGTCTCCAATAACCGCTAAGTCGCCCAGCGAGACACCTATCGCTTCACGGAGTGGGTCCCATACCGTTTGGAACCGCTCGTGAGCATGATACGGTCTGTTCTGAATCCGCGTCCGCTTTGTTATTGGATCCCGCTCTAGTAGACGAACGCGTTGAGGGAACGACCAGTCGATTATGAACGGCGAGTGAGTAGCATAGACCACCTGATGTTGCTCAGAGATTATCGAGAAGAGGCGTGCCACCGCCCGCTGCGCTGAGGGGTGGAGGCTGTAGGCGGGTTCGTCGATAAGGACGAGTTGCTGGTTCTCAGTCGCCTCAAGCCAGAGGCAATCCACAAGGAGGGAGAGGAACCATCTCAGACCTGTGCCGTAGTCTGGGTACTATCCTTGTCCGTGATGCCCCAGGAAAGCGTGTAACTGTTAGCTCGATGATTATGCTCTTTGGCGTCTTGTGACCCTGCTAGCGAAAGGCAAAACTTCAGGCCCTTGGGGTCTCGCCACCACGTCGCAAGGCGTTTGGAGAGCTCCGCGGAGATTACATTAAGGCGGTCAGTGATCTCACCGAGCGCCAACTGGCTCCTTGGCATCCACATAGGTGGCCAGGGCTCAGGATTGGCCGGAATGGGTCTTGTCTCGGGCTCCCGGCGTTCTGATTCCCGTGAAACTTGGTGTTTTGATTGACAAAGTCTTCGTTGCTCCGCAGACGCCGCCTTGGTTCCACTCCCTAGTCGAACAGGTCGCGAAGCGATATGGTCTTGAGGCGGAAGTCGTACATTCCGGACTAGACGAGGGACCCCTTTACTAACTTCCAGGCAAAAGGGCCTTGACATGACATTGGCAACTTTCGATAATGGCGGTTTCCGGAAAGTAGAGGAGCCGCCGGGGCCGGCAACTCATATTAGGAGCTTGACTCGTTCTGGCTGAACAGCTTACGTGGTCTCCTACGGAATCCCGCAGTTATTGCCCACGAGGGGTACGATGACCGCATCTCCCAGGACGTTCCGATCGGCCACGACGGCGACGACCGTTTGTCGCCGGTCCAAGACCGTGGCCCCGATCATCCCGGGGAGAAGCGGAGAACTCAGCTGCCGCACGAGGTGGAACCGCCGCACCGCGAAGGTGTAGAATCCCCTAAGCTGCGTCATGGTGTTGCCGCCGTCGGTCCAGCCGACGATGAGCAGCGGCTCGCCCTCAGTGAGGGGACGTGCGGAAGTCGGTAGCCGCGCGGGCAGCGGAGACTGCGTCTGAAACACCACGAGGCTCCCGTCGATGCCCTCGAAGTCCGACATGCAGCGAATGATTGTAGGATATGTCTTTCCGCCGAACTGTGCCGAGTACGCGACGCCGCCTTCCAGGCTCTCGGAGTAGGTGAGAATCAACGTGGGTGAAAACGCGACGGCCGAGGTATAGAAGTTCTCGGCCCACCCGACCACCACCCCGAACGCGGACGGGTTAGGATTAGTCTGTGCGCTGCCCGCGGGGGCGAGCAGTGCGACGGCGATCGCCGCGGCCGCGAGAACCCTCATCGTGTTGAATGGTTCCTCCCGACAGCATTCTTATTCATGCCCACACGTCCAACATTCGCACCGCGCGGTCGTCCTCCTGGATGGGGTTGCTCAGCCGCTGCCTAGCAGAACCAGCAACTTCCGAGAAGTGTGCGGTCCCGGAGGGAGGAGTTTGGGGCGCTACAACCCACACTAACAACGGCGTGAATGGTCATTCTTGCTGCCCATACTAGGGTCTACTTTTGAGAGGGAACCGAATGATCAGAGTGCTGGCGGTCCTGGTAGCGATTGTCGTCGGTACCCTAGCCCCACGAACTTCGGCCCAAGAGAGTGGAGCGTTCCAAGTCTATTGTTCTAGAACCTACAACAACAGAGGGGGGTGTAGGTTCCACGTCTATCTGTCATTTCTGGGGTCCTAATCTGGGGTTTTCCGCGCTACTTGTCATATCTTTTAGCCCTCTCATCCCGGGATAGTTGTCATTTTCCTGCGCCTGCCGACCTTCGCACGAACGTTCGGTGGTGCTCGGATCCGTCGATACCAGGCGACCGGGCTTAGAACGTCGGGGTGAGCGCGTAATCCATCTCCACGCGGTCGGCGAGCATCTCGCCGATGAGGTGCGCGGTATCGTCGGCCCACAGCGCCGGTAGCTCGGCTGGTTAAGTTCCCGGGGACCGGGAACATTAGGAGGGAACCCGGCGCGATGTGCAGGTCCGGTTGCTCCGCGCGCGACGGTTTGGCGGAGGAGATCAACGAGGGTGATAACGCGCGTGGAGCATAGGGGTAGCTTCCTTACTGTGAACATGTGGCAGTGTCGCGGTGTTTCGTCCACACCATCCTGACGGTTCACTCTCCGCGACATTGGGCAACGTCACACGGCGGGGATAGGCTATTCCATGTGTTGGCGTGTTAGGCTGACACGGGAAGGGTGTTAGGCTGACCGGCCTAATCAAGGAGTGCGGCGGCTTGAGGCGCATGAAGGCGATGGCCCGCCATGAACCCCCAGTGGCCCAAGGAGGCGTCGGGGGGCGTTCCAGATCGTTCGTATTGAGCGCCGGTGGTTCCAGCGAGAGGAGGCCGTCATGCTCGAACTGATTTGCGATCACCACTATACTTGGGAAGACCTCGCGACGGACAGTTCGCCCTATCGCAACCCCGCGCGCCCCATCAACATCTTCTCGGTGCCAGGCGGCGGCGCGATCAAGTTCCCGCATCCGAACAGTCGAGTTCTGATAGAGCCCGGCCGGGCCTGGAAGCCGTTGATCGCCTTGAAGATTGAGGTGCTGGCGCGGGTCAATCCGTGGGTGGCGCGCTCGCCGGTCCTTGTCGCTGGTCATGGATCCTTCCGCTTCGGCCTCCTGGAGGGCGCGCTGGAGGCGCGATTTGACAACGCCACCAACACCAACAATTATGTCCGTAGTGACTCCGCCTTTGCGCCAGATCACAAAGAACATGCGGTGCCGGCCAACAAGTGGGTCACGCTCGGCTTCCACCACGATGGTTTCGCCAAGATGAGGCTGTTCATCGACAATGAGCTGGTGGGCGAAGCCATCATCGAGGGCGGTATTCCGCCGGTGCAGGGCCTTGGCGTTTCAATCGGCAACGACGTCGATCAAGATGCCCTGCAATTCCCGGGCGAGATCGACGAAGTGCGGATCTGGCGCCTCGATCCAAAGGCTATG
This sequence comes from bacterium, assembly GCA_036505015.1. Taxonomy (GTDB): domain Bacteria; phylum Sysuimicrobiota; class Sysuimicrobiia; order Sysuimicrobiales; family Kaftiobacteriaceae; genus DASXUC01. The sequence continues at coordinate 9,369 of DASXUC010000116.1, forward strand.
AAACGCCGGTTTCTGAGCCGGCCCTATACACCCAAAGAGGCGCAGTGCTGGGAGAGACACTTCGAAAAGATCATCGACTGGATGAAGAAGAATCCCGAGCAGCGCCGGTCGCTGGCCCAGCAGATTGGCGGCGCGCAAAATTCCTTTATCCGCTCGCTGTTTTTGCTGCCGGACAGCGACCAGGCGAAGCTGCGCGCCGTCCTTGTGGCGTTCGGGGATCTATGGTCGGCGGGCAAGATCGCCGGTCCAGAGATGGAGAAGGTGCTGTGCGACTTGATCGCGCTGCTGCGCGCGCTCGGCCTTGACCCCGGCGGTCTGGCGAACAATGCCCTGATGGCGACCATCGCGGAGATGAAGATCGACAGTCACGACCTCCTCAAATGCGATCCGAAGATCGCCGCGTTCCTGGAGCTGCTGCGCAGTGCAGAAGAGAATTGCGGCAAGACAACTGCGGTGTCACTATGAATCCCGAAGCCATCGTATTGGCCAAGGCCTTCGAGCCGATCCTGCTGTTTCATTCCGATGAGACCTTCTTCCCGATCGACCCAAAACTCTACCTGGAGCGCAGCGCACTGTGGCGCAGCAAGCCGCACGTGCGCAACTTCTATCCGGGTGGGGCGGCGGCCGAGAAGCAAGATTGGGGCGAGCCGCCGCCCACGATCTTCCCGCGCAGGCCGCAACTTGCCAAGGGCCAGATCGCGGCGCTGAAGGACGAGGCGGCGGGGAAGACCTGGATCGGCGATCCGTCGCTGGCTGCGGTCATCCCCGAGCCGCCAACTGAGCGTCCCCCAGGCGAAGATTGGTTTCTGCAGCTAACAGGCTGGGAGCCGATCTTGACCGCGCCCAACGAAGTGACTGCGGGCAGCGAAAACCGCTACCCGACTCTAGGTGACAATACCTATAACGGAGCGCTGCAAGGCGGCCGCCCCTGGTATTACGCCGAATATCTGGACAACCAGGAGCTTTTCGCCCTGGTGCGGAACAGGCCCGACCTGTTTCCAGTGGTCGACAATCCGCGGCTGAGCGGGCCCATGCTGCTTACCTATTACTTCTTCTATGCCCTGCACGAAGAGCCACTGCGGGGCTGCGAAACGGCTGGCGAAGGGCAAAAATTCGCCACCTTTGCCGGCGAGTGGGCCTCGGTCGCGATCCTATTGAATTCCGCCCGGGAGCCGCTTCTTATCGGTCTGACCTCGCGCAACGTCGGCGACCCGACTAGCATCCCGGCTGAGGAAAACAGGATTGGCATGATCGTTCGGCCCTGGAAGGACACCGACCGGGTGGGCGGTCATCCGAAAATCTTCGTCTCTCGGGGCACGCACGGCAACTATCTCACGACGGGGCCGCACGATCTCAAGCCGTTCACCCCCGGCGACATTGATCTAAACCAGGGCACGTGCGCCCAGATCGAAAAGCTGGACGACGTCATCTTCGATGCCGAGGCAGTTCTTGCGGAAGAAGATTCCGCTATTTCGGCCGGGGTTGTTTGGGGCGGGGTGGTTGTGAACCTGTTTCTTGGGTTATTCCTTGAAATGATCAACATCATGGACCGCGAGCCCAGCTTGTACACCCCACCGATAGAGCCGAACCGAAAGCCGCAGGACGAAACGGGCGGCCCGCTCTTTGGATTAATTCTTCGGCCGGCGGGCCTGTTTCTGCCCGAGCAGGCCACCGCTCAGCGCACAGAGGACTGGCAAACCAAGATGCCAGGGACCGCCGACAAGCCGCGGTATGACTTCATCGTGGATCGTGAGACCCAGTTCTGGTGGCCGCCGCGCGGCGCGAGCCAAGGCTACGCCGGGCGCTGGGGCCCGCGCGTCACGAACGACCCCAAGGAGCGCCGCTCCGGGATGCGCTGCCCACCCTTCGCGCTATTGTTCCTCGAGGCCATCGCAAAGCTAAAGCTATAGGCCTACCACGGCATCGAGGCCAAGGGGCGCGCGAGCAGAATCCCTTTTGCGATTTGCTCGAAAATCGCGGCGTGTCTATCGGTCAAGTAATCGACGCGTTGGCCGCCGAGCTCATCGACATCGGGCGTACTCGCGCGTTCACCGTCTCGAGCGCAACTCTGAGGAGCCATCCATAGTCGCAGGCCGGCGGCCTGCATTTGGATCGGCAGCCGACGAAGCTGGAGCGAGGCGAGCCCCGAGCAACAGCCGCCCACCCTGACCGGCGGCCCTTCCCCGGCCCGGACCGGCAGAGGGCCGGTGGCGGATCAAACCGACCCACTACTCGATTGCGGGGATAGGCCATCCCGTGTGTTGGCGTGTTAGGCTGACACGGAAGGGTGTTGGGCTGACCGGTCCATCATGAGTTCGGCGGCGGAGGCTGGTTAGTCCCGTGAACAATACATGACCGCTCCGGCGATTCTCGTCGTCACGGGAGCGTCCGGCAGCGGAAAGACCGCGGGGGTCCGCGCCCTCGAACTCCGTGCCCTGGCAGGTGTTCGTTGCTATTACTTCGATGCGGTCGGTGTCCCGTCGCATGAGGAGATGGAGCGCAACTTCGGCGGTCCCGAGCGGTGGCAGGCCCTCACCACACAGCGATGGCTCGATGGCATTTCGTCCCCGGTTGGAGTCCCTTAGAGGGTTTGGTGCCGCCATCGGATCCGGGGCGGTCGTTAACTCGAGTTTTCCGCGTGTTGTTATCATGAATGACAACTCGATGACAAAATACATCGGGAAAGTGACAACCATGCGCGGAACCGATTCGATCGAATCGACAGCCATCACCACCTAGTACAGCTAGCCGCCGCCGGGGGGGGTAGTAACCCAACCTTCTAACATTTCCCCTTGACAACCGCGCACTTGAGGCGATATTATACTATCTAGTTAATTAACCACTTGGTGAAATACAGTATGTCCGCCGATCGTCTCAATGCGACCTTTGCCGCCCTCGCCGATCCCACCCGGCGCGCCATCCTGGCGCGTCTCGCCTCGGGCGAGGCGTCGGTCACTGAACTGGCCAGGCCCTTCGATCTCACCCTGCCCGCCATCTCCAAACACCTCCGCGTGCTCCAGCGCGCAGGGCTGATCGAGCGCAGTCGCCGCGCACAGTGGCGGCCCTGCCGGCTGCGGGCCGATCCGCTGAAAGACGTTGCCGACTGGACCGAGCGGTACCGCCGCTTCTGGGAACAGCGGTTCGATCGGTTGGACGCATATCTGCGCGAAATCCAGGCAAAAGAGAAAAAGCCGGCACACCCCAAAGGCAAGCGGCATGGCCGCAGGAAGAGGTGAAGACATGACTACCCCAAGCAAGCCCGCCAGGCCGGCGGCAAAGCCGGCAATCGTCATTACCCGCATCTTCGATGCGCCACGCGAACTGGTCTGGAAGGCGTGGACGGAGCCGAAGCGGATCGCCCGCTGGTGGGGACCGAAGGACTTCACGGCTCCGGCGATCAGCACCGACTTCCGGGTTGGCGGCAAGTATTTCTACTGCATGCATGGTCCGGCCGGCACTCCGTTTGACAAAGACCTCTGGAGCACCGGCGTCTACGAGGAGATCGTGCCGCTGACGCGCATCGTCGCCACAGACTCCTTCGCGGACGAGCAGGGCAATGTGGTCCCGGCGAGCTACTACGGTATGCCCGGCGACCTGCCCCTGGAGTTCAGGATCACCGTGACATTCGAGGACGAGGATGGGCACACCAAGGTGACCCTGACCCACGAAGGCCTCCCCGCCGGCGAGCAGAGCGAGGGCGCGACGGTCGGCTGGAACCAGTCGTTCGACAAGCTGGCCGCGTCACTGAAAACCACGTTCATGGTCAAGCGAGACGAGCTGAAGGTCGTCATGGAGCGGATCTTCGATGCGCCCCCTGAGACGATATTCAAAGCATTGACGGATCCCACAGCGATCCCGAAGTGGTGGGGGCCCCGCAAGTACACGACCGCCGTCGACAAGATGGACCTCAGGGTGGGTGGGGCATGGCGCTTCGTCCACCGGGGCGAGGATGGCAAAGAATACGCCTTCCACGGCGTCTTCAAAGCCATCGAGCCGCCGAAGCTGATCTCCCAGACGTTCAACTACGAGGGGTTCCCCGGAGAGCATGAATCGCTGGATACGCTGACCCTTGAGGACCTCGGCGGGGGGAAGACCAAGGTCACGGCCGTCACCACGTTCGCCACGCTCGAGGATCTGGATGGCATGGTGGGGTCGGGGATGGAGTCGGGCGCGGTCGAAAGCTGGGACCGGCTGGCCGCCCTCGTCGAGCAGCCTGTCCGGCAGGTGTGACCATGCAGAAGATTACACCGCATCTGTGGTTTGACAAAGAGGCACGAGAAGCGGCCGAGTTCTACACCTCCGTCTTCCCCAACTCGCGAATCAAGAGCGCGACGACGCTTCAGGACACCCCGTCGGGCACGGCGGAGGTGGTCACCATCGAGCTGTCGGGGCAAGAGTTCATCCTGCTCTCCGCCGGGCCGTTGTTCAGATTCAACGAGTCGATATCGTTTCTCGTCCGCTGCGAGACGCAGGATGAGATCGACTATTACTGGGACAAGCTGTCCGCCGATCCCAAAGCGGAACAATGCGGCTGGCTCAAAGACAAGTACGGCCTGTCATGGCAAATCGTCCCCACCGTGATGGACGAGATGCTTCGGGGCGGTGACAAGCAGAAAAGTGCGCGGGTAACCGAAGCGTTTCTGAAGATGAAGAAGCTCGACATCGCGGCGCTCAGGAGGGCGTACGAGGGGAAATCGGTTCCTTGAGCCATTCCCATTTGAGGAGCGAGTAGTCGAGGCCCTGCAGCGGCGCGCCGAGGTAGCGCAGCATGACCATCACCTGTGCGCGGTGATGGACCTCGTGAAACAGGAGCTGCGTCGCGACGCCGCCGGCGGTCGTGTTGACCCCGCGCTTCCACCGCTTCGTCGTCCATCGGTCCCTGACCGGTCGATTCCAGTCGGTCTCCGTGCGCAGCGTCTGAAGGGTACGCGCGGCGAGGTCTCCCCAGGCCGCCTCCAGCGGCCCCACGCCCGTCCGGGAAAACGGCCGGAACGGCGAGCGTGCTTCCGGGGCGGGGACGCCCTGGAGCATGGACGTGTACCACCACTCCGTGTCGGCGACATGCACCAGCGTGGCACGGATCGATCCGTGGGCGAACGGAAACCTCCGGGTGTACTCTGCCTGGGCGAGCGACCGCACGCTGTCCAAGACGCGCGCCCGCGCATCGACGAGGTACTCGTATTGCCCGGCAGGGCGGATTGCTCTACCGGGCAATGCTCACCGTCTCCGGCAACCCGGTGATCCGGTCTGACCCACAGGCTGCGGGGAAGGGGCCGGCGGCCCGGCCGCCGTTCCCTGAGGAGGGCACCACGATGTCGGAACGGAGGGATTGGGCGCGCCGTCCGCCCAGCCCGAGCCGCGCTCACCCGCCATCGGGGCGGCCGCGAAGCCGGAGCCGGGTGCCGTCGCGAGGAGGATCTCATAGTTTCCCGGAGTGTTATCCGACCACACCGCGAAGACATCGTGCCCGACCGCGAGCAACTGCAGGCCGCTGGATTCCCCACTGTTCGACGAGAGGTTCACGGCCGGGTTGTACGAAAGCCCGGTGTCTATTGAACGGCGGTAGTAGACATCTTGGGTGGGGTAACTCCCGCCCTGCCAGCCCACGTGGACTCTCGTCCCCCCGATGGCCACGACTTGATAGGCGATGTCATAGGGCGCGCCGCTGGACAGCGTTTGCGCACTTCCCCAGGTCACGCCGGCATTGCCCGATCGTCTCATCAGCATAGCTGGACTCCCCTGGTCGGCCCAGGCAACCCACAGGATCGTTCCGGAAGCGACGATCCTTGGGTAGTAGGAATACGTCGACGGATTGTTGGAGAGGTTGGCCGCCGCTCCAAACGTTGCCCCGCCGTCTGCCGACATCTTCAAGAAGGTATCCGTGGTGCTGCCGACCGCTTCGCGGTACACCATAAAGACATGCGGGCCTCCGACCGCCACGTCGGGCTCGTCGCTGGTGGCGGCACTCGCGGAGACGTTGACCGTCGGCCCGAACGTTGCACCGCCGTCGGCGGAGTGGCGCAGGTAGACCTCGCCGCCGTAGAAATCTTCCCACCAGATGTAGACGTGGGGACCGAAGGCCAGCACTCCGTGATACGTGGGGCCTCCCCCGGCGAGGGTTTGCACCGGGGCAAAGGTTTCCCCGCCGTTGGCGGAACGGCGGAAGTACACACTGGCATAGTCGCTCCAGACGACATAGACGTTGCTCCCGCCGCTGGAGGCGACTTTGGGCTGCGTAAACCGACTCCCCGTCCACAGCGGGACCACGGCATTAAAACTCGCCCCGGCGTTGACCGATCGGCGGTACGTGATCGTGCCGCTGCAGCAGTCCTCCTTCGACCAGACCACGTGGACGTACCGTCCGACGAACGTCCAGTCGTACGAGTTAGCCTCGTAACTCGGAGCGTTGCTGGAAAGTGGGATCGCCGGTTGCCAGGTCCCGCCGCCGTCCGCCGAGCGCCGGAAGTAGACCTCCGCGTATGGCCCCGGGGTCCACTCCTTCCACAGGATCATCAGGTTCGGCCCGCCCATCCCAATCGAGGGGGTGGTCGACATCGCGGGAGTGTTCGAGATGTTCGTGGTGGCCGGCACGGCGACGGTCGGCGCCGCGCCCACCGAGACGATCAGCAACAGGACTGTGAACGCCATCAGGAATCTTCCCATGGGGACACACCGCCTGACGATGGTTGTTGCAGAGCGTATTGGCACCAGCGAGACCGCACTCCTGCCGTCGAGTGGCTTGGGGCGCCTGTCGCTTGCACCGGCCGCGCCGCGGTATGCTATCATATATGTGTGATGCAGCATATGTCTTCCCAGCCCGGGCCGTCGCTGGACCGTGTCTTCCAGGTGCTCGGCGATTCAACGCGCCTGCGCATCGCCGCCCTGCTGGCGTCCGCCAGGCAGGGCGCTTGCGTGTGCGAGCTCACCGACGCGCTGGCGGAGCGCCAGTACAACATCTCGCGCCATCTGAAGACACTGCGTGCAGCGGGGCTCGTCGCCCCGGCCCGCGATGGGCGCTGGGTGTACTACCGGCTGGCCGGACCGGACGGCCCTGCCGGCCGGCGCCTCAAAGCCCTGCTCCGCACACTGACGCGGAGTGCTGAACTCACGCATGACCGCGAGCGGTTCACCAGACGGCTGGCGCTGCGCAGGCACGGCCGGTGCTGTGTGTGGACGGCCGCCGATCGCGGTGTGGCCTGAGATGCCGGTCCTCCTCGCGCTCGGCCGTATCCTCCAGGAGTTCGCCATCCTCGCCATCCGTGTGCTGCCATACTTCCTCATCGGTGCCGCCACCGCGGCCGCGCTGAAAGTGTACGGCACGTCCCGCTGCAACGGCATCATCGGCCGCCGCGCCACGATGCTGTATGCCGCCGCCTGGTTCGTCTTCGCGATCGGCGCGGGGATGATCTTCGGCGCACTGCTCCACGTGTAGGGAGAAGCCACATTCGCTGTCGATCGTCTGGGGAGGTACGTTTCATGGAAGAAGATCAGGCTGTGTTCAACCAGATCAACAAACTCGCCCGCGAAGAACACGATATCTGGACCAGGGAATCCCGCGGGGAAGCCAGCGACGCCGACCGCGATCGGTTGGCTCGGATCGGTGTGACACTGGACCAGTGCTGGGATCTGTTGCACCAGCGTCAGGCCCTCCGCGCAGCCGGCCGCGATCCGCGCGACGCCAAGATCCGGGACGAGAAGACAGTCGAAGGCTATGAAGGCTGACTCCACCGGCACACCCGCCTCGACAGGAAAGGCTTCCGCGGCAGGAAACTACGTCAATACAGGCACACACGGCGATGGCACACACGCACCGGTGGCTCAGCGGGGGACGGCGGGTCCCCGTCATGCTGCTCCTGGCCGCGATCTACTTCCTGGCCGCCAAGCTTGGGCTCCGGCTGGCATTTGTCCACGTCAGCGCGTCGGCGGTCTGGCCGCCGACCGGTATTGCCCTGGCGGTGCTGCTGCTGCTCGGGTCTGAGGTGTGGCCGGGGATCTTTCTCGGCGCGTTCGTGGCGAACCTCACCACCGCCGGCACGATCTGGACCTCCCTGGGCATCGCCACCGGGAACACCCTGGAAGCGGTGCTCGGCGCCCTCCTGGTCACGCGGTATGCCGGCGGCGGCCGCGTGTTTGATCGCGCCGCGGGGATCTTCATGTTTACCGCGCTGGCGGCCGTGCTCAGCACCATCGTCAGCGCGACGATCGGGGTCAGTTCGCTGAGTTTTGGCGGGTTCGCCCGCTGGGAGCAGTTCGCCCCGATCTGGTTGACCTGGTGGTTGGGAGACGCCACCGGCGCGCTGGTCGTGACGCCCCTCGTGGTTCTCTGGGCGCGCGGTCCATGGCCGTCCCTGCGCGTCGAGGGCATCGTCGAGCGGGTGCTCGTGCTGGCGGCCACCCTGGCCGTGGGCGGGATTGTCTTCGCCGGCGCGTTTCCGTTCGAGTTCCTGACGGTCCCGCTGCTGGTCTGGGTCGCGTTTCGCCTCGGCCCGCGCGAGACCGCGACCGTGATCGCGCTGCTCTCGGTGATCGCCGTGTGGGGAACGCTGCACGGCCGCGGGCCGTTCGTGGGACCCACGCCGAACGACTCGCTCCTGCTGCTGCAGGCCTTCATGGCGATGACGGTGCTGATCAGCCTTCCACTCGCGGCCGTTGTGGCGGAACGGCAGGAAACGATGACGTCGGAGGTCCGCCGCCGCCGCCGGCTGCAACAGGAGCTGGAGGTGGAGCAGGGTATCTCGGGCACCCTGCAGCGCAGCCTGCTGCCTGCCCAGCTCCCCCAAATCCCGGGGGTGCAGGTGGCGGCGCACTATGTCTCCGCCATGCCTGAGGCCGTGGGCGGAGACTGGTACGATGTGCTGCCGCTGCCGGACGGTGACATCGGACTCGTCATCGGCGACGTGGCGGGCAAGGGTGTCGCGGCCGCGGCGATTACGGCAAAGCTCCGCCACGGGCTGCGGGCCTATGCTCTGGAAGGCCACGCTCCCGCCGAGACGATGTCCCGTGTGAATGAGCTGCTGGAACGCGGGGAGATGGCGACGCTGCTGTATCTCGTCCTCGACCCGTTGACCTCCTCGCTGCGGTATGTGTGCGCCGGCCACCCGCCGGCCCTGCTGATCGATGCCACCGGCGGACCCCGATTCCTGGAAGGGTCGGGCCTGCCCGTGGGTACCCGCGATCATGCCGCCTATGCCGAGCGGACGACCGCGTTGACGCCGGGGTCCACGCTCGTCCTCTACACCGACGGCCTCGTCGAAGGTCGTGCGGTTGACATCGAGCGCGGCCTGGCCAGGCTGCAGCTCGTCGCCGGCACCATCAATGGGGATATCGAGAATCTGCCGCGGCGCCTGGCCGGTGCGATGCTGTCGGACCACGCCCCGCAGGACGACGTGGCGATCCTCGTGCTGCGGCTGACGGCGCTGGACCCCCATCGGCTGGTGCTCCGGCTTCCGGCGCTGCCTGGATCACTCCCACAGGTCAGGCACGCACTGCGGCGGTGGCTGCTGGCCGCCGGGGCCGATCCCGCCGTGTTGTTTGACCTCACCGTGGCCGTCGGCGAAGCCTGCACCAACGCGATCGAGCATGCCTACGGACCGTCCGATGCGACCATCGAAGTGGAAGCCACGGAGCACGATGGGCGCCTGACCGTGGCCGTGCGCGACCGGGGGACGTGGCGTTTCGGAGGCCGCGCACAAGGCCGCTCTGAGGGGCGGGCGCCGGGAGGGCGCGGCCTGCAGGTGATGCGGGGGCTGATGGACTCGGTGGAGGTCACGCGGGACGTGGCGGGGAGTACGGTGACGCTCGCGTGTCGCCTGCGCCAGCCGGTGAGGCCATGACGCCGCGGGCGCGGGTTGCGGTGGTGTCCCACTCCGACTACGTGGTGGCGACGGTGAGCGGCGAGATTGATTTGACCAACGCCGGCCGCATCGGCGTCGAGCTCCACGCGGCGATTCCGAATGCCGTGCACGCCCTCGTCCTGGACCTCTCCCAGACCGAGTACATCGACAGCCGCGGCGTGCAGTTGATCCTGGACACCGCCGAGCGGCTGGCCACCCGCCAGCAGAAGCTGCATCTCGTCGTCCCCGGCGGGTCGCCCCTGTGGCGGCTGTTCGGGATCGTGTCGATGGCCGAGGTTGCCAGCATCGACCGCACGGTTGACGATGCCGTGGAACGTGTCCGCGCGGCGCGTTCCGGCCGACCGCAGGATGGATAGGTGCTGGCACAGGATGTGATTGGAGGCGAGAGATGTTCCTCAGCGCTCGTATCCTGATGCTGTTCGCGGCGCTGTGCGCCGTCGCACTGCTCACCGCCGGCCCCACCGCCACGCTGGCGGCGCCGCGCGCGGTCATGCCTCCCGCCCCGACGTGCACGGCGAGCCCGCCGGCGACGCCGGCGCAAACCGAAGGGCCATACTACAAGGCCAATTCGCCGGAACGGAGCTCGCTGATTGAACCGGGGATGCCCGGCACGAAGATCATCGTCACCGGCTACGTCCTGGGCAGGGACTGCAAACCGATCGCCGGCGCACGGTTGGACTTTTGGCAGGCCGATGCGCAGGGGACCTATGACAACGCCGGCTACCGCCTGCGGGGGCATCAGTCAACCAATGCCGCGGGGATCTACTCCCTCGAGACGATCCTCCCCGGGCTGTATCCCGGCCGCACGCGACACATCCATGTGAAGGTGCAGCCGCCCGGCGGGCCGGTGCTGACCACGCAGTTATACTTCCCGGGCGAATCCCACAATCAGACTGACGGGATCTTCAACCGGGCGCTGCTCGTCGACATGAAGGAGACGCGGGCCGGAAAGGTGGCGTTCTTTACCTTCGTCATGGCGATCCAGCGATAGATGCCGCTCCCGCTACCGGAATACCACCTCGACATCAACGCCCCGGAGTTCGTGTTCGATCCCTACCCGGCGCTGGCGGATCTGCGCGAGCGGCGCCCGGTTTTCTACGACCCGGTGTGGCACAAGGTCTTCTTTACGCGGTACGACGATATCGCCGCGCTGCTGCGGGACCGGCGGCTGGGCCGGTCCATCCTGCACGTCCTCTCCCGCGACGAGTTGGGGTGGCCGCCGCCGAACCCGTTCCTCCGCGACTTCGACGCGTTCCAGAGCCACCACATGCTCGACAACGAACCGCCCAAGCACACCCGGTTGAAAGGGCTGATGCTGAGGGCCTTCACGTCGTCGCGCGTCGAAGGGCTGCGGGGGAAGATCCAGCGGATCGTCGATGGACTCATCGATCAGATCGAGGACCGGGGCGAGATGGACCTCCTCGCCGATCTGGCCGAGCCGATCCCGGTCGCCGTGATCGCCGAGTTGCTGGGCGTGCCCGTCCCCGACCGGCACCGACTACGTCCCTGGTCGGCGGCGATCGTCAAAGTGTATGAATTAGGATTCACCGACGATCAGGCCCGCGCCGCCAACCAGGCGGTCGTAGAGTTCTCCGAGTACATCAGGGTCCTGGCTGCCCGTCGTCGCGCAGAGCCGGAGGACGATCTCATCTCGGCCCTCGTCCGGGTGGAAGAGCAGGGGGAGATGCTGACCGAAGACGAGCTGGTGGCCAACTGCATCCTGCTGCTCAACGCCGGCCATGAAGCCAGCGTGAACGGCATGACGTTGGGGATGCTGTCGCTGCACTATCATCCCGGGGAGCGGTTCCGCGCCGTCGATGCCGCCCGGGGCGGGGACGCGAAGTTCTTCGGCCCGGCGGTGGAGGAGCTGCTGCGGTTTGATTCTCCGCTGCCGATGTTCGAACGGTGGGTGCTGCAGGATCTGGAATTCAACGGCATCCGGCTGCGAGCCGGGATGGAAGTCGCCCTGGTCTACGCATCAGGGAACCGGGATCCGCGACGGTTCCCCGATCCGGACCGGCTCGACCTGACCCGATCTGACAACCCGCACCTGACCTTCGGGCTGGGGATGCACTACTGCATCGGCGCCCCGCTGGCGCGGGTGGAACTCCAGACGGCCCTGCAAACCGTGCTGCAACGCCTGCCCCGGATCCATCTCACGCGGGAACCGGTGGAATACACCGGCGGCTTCGTGATCCGGGGCCACAAGGCGATGCCCGTCGCGTTCTGACCCCGGCGTGCCGGCAGGAGATGATGTGCCCCTCCAGAATCCGACGGCAGTTTTCATCCTGCGCGGGAGGTTCCCATGAAGATTCGACGGCGACGCGGTGGACGCACGGCGATGTTCGCGGAAGTGCGCCGGGCCATCCGGCTGGCCCGTGCATCGAACCAGCCGGGGGCGCCTCCGGTCGACGAGCTGATCGAGATGGATCGCGAACGGCGGCTCACGCGCCGGGACTTCCTGAGGACTTCCCTGGCCACCGTGGGGGCCGCGGCCCTGGCGCGCACCGCGCCGTCGTGGCTGCTCAGCGCCGAGGCGGCGGCGCAGCCCCGCATCGTCATCGTGGGCGCGGGCATCGCCGGCCTCAATGCGGCTTATCACCTGCGCAATGCCGGGCTGCGGGCGGCGATCTACGAAGGCTCCACCCGCACCTCCGGACGGATGTACAGTCTGAAAAACGTGATGGGCCCGAATTTGGTGACCGAGTTCGGCGGGGAGTTCGTCGACAGCGACCACAAAGACATGCTGGCGCTGGTGCGCCGCTTCGGCCTCAGCCTCATCGACACGTTTGCGCCCAGTGAGGAGAAGCTCAACCGCACCTTCTATTTCGGCGGAGCGCACTACTCGCAGCGCCAGGTGATCGAGGCCCTGCGGCCCTTCGCGAAGATCATGGCGACCGACGACAACAAGGTGCCCGACGATGTCGGCTACCAGCATCCCGGCGGCCCGCAGGTGGTCGCATTGGACCGGATGTCCATCGATGAGTACCTGCGGAAGATCGGCGTGCGGGGATGGCTGTACGATTTCCTGACCATCGCGTGGGTGAACGAGGACGGACTGGATTCCGACCAGCAATCGGCGCTCAACCTGATCGGCGAGATCGGGACGACGTTCGGCCCGCACGACCAGTGGGACCTGTACGGAGAGAGCGACCAGCGCTACAAGATCCGCGGCGGCAACCAGCAGGTGCCGGACCTGCTGGCGGACTACGTGCGCAGCGACATCAACCTGGGCTACAAACTGGTCGCGATCCGGCCGCGGGGCCGGGGCGTGACGCTGAGTTTTGCCAAATCCGGAAGCGGCACGGTCGACGTCGGAGCCGACATCGCCGTCATCACCATCCCCTTCACGACGCTGCGCGACGTCGACATCAGCGTCCCGCTGCCGCCGATCAAGTGGAAGGCGATCCGGGAACTGGGGTACGGCACGAACTCGAAGCTGTTCCTGGGATTTCAGACCCGGTTGTGGCGCGGCCAGGGCTACACGGGGGAGATGTACAGCGACCTGCCGCTGCAGTGCGGGTGGGACAACACCCAGCTGCAGCCCGGCACACTCGGCGGCTATACGATCTTCTTCGGCGGCCGCTCCGGCACCCTCCAGCGCCAGCGCACCGCCCGCCAGCGCGCGGCGGAATACCTCCCTCAACTGAACCGGATCTATCGAGGTGCAGCGGCCGAGTTCAATAACCGCGTGGCCCGCATGGACTGGCCCGCGTATCCCTGGATCAAGGCCAGCTACTCGGCCTACAAGCCCGGACAGACCACCGGCATCTCCGGCGCGGAGCGATTGACCGTGGGACCGTTGTTCTTCGCCGGCGAGCATACCAGCGACTTCCAGGGATTCATGAACGGCGGCGCGGAGAGCGGCCGCGTCGCGGCTGAGGCGGTACTGCACCGGTTGGGTCGGCGCAGCCTGGTCCCGATGCTGCGCGAGGCGATGTTCGGCCGGGCCGCCGCCGGGTAGCGTTTCCCATCCGTCCTGCCGCGCCGGCCATCGAGAGCCCGGTGGTCGGCGCGGCGTGTTGCCTGATGGCTGTCCCCGCATTCCGCTTCGGGGTAAGATGAACGCGCGACCATGACAACGACCCCGATCATTCATGTGCAGGAGTTGTGGAAGCGCTACGGCCCCATCGAGGCCGTGAAGGGCGTCACCTTCGACGTCGGGGAAAGCGAGATCTTCGGGTTCCTCGGCCCCAACGGCGCGGGCAAGACGACGACCATTAAGGTCCTGGCCACGCTGCTGCTGCCGACCGCCGGCCGCGTCACGCTCAACGGCTTCGACGTCGTTCGCCAGCCCAACGAGGTCCGCAAGTCGATCGGCATCGTGTTCCAGGATCCCAGTCTCGACGACCGGCTCAGCGCGGAGCAGAATCTGTGGTTTCACGCCATGCTCTACGGCGTGCCCCGGGATCTGGCCCGGACCCGGATGGACGAAGCGCTGCAGATCGTCGAGCTCGCCGATCGCCGCGGATCGCAGGTGCGCACGTTCTCCGGGGGGATGAAGCGCCGGCTGGAGATCGCCCGGGGCCTGCTGCACTACCCGCGCGTGCTGTTTCTCGACGAGCCGACCATTGGGCTGGACCCGCAGACCCGCAACCGCATCTGGGAATATGTGCGGGATCTGCGGGCGCGGGAGGGCGTGACGATCTTCATGACCACGCACTACATGGACGAAGCGGAGAATTGCGACCGGATCGGGATCATCGACCACGGCGAGCTCGTCGCGCTGGACACTCCCGGTGCGCTGAAGCGCAGTGTCGGCGGCGACGTGATCACGATGAAATCCCCGCAGCCCGAAGCTCTGGCGGCGGCCGTAGCGGAGCAGTTCGGCTCGACAGCGCGCCTGGCCGACGGCCAGGTCGTCCTGGAGCGGGAAGGAGGCGCGGAATTTGTGCCGCAGGTGGTCTCCGCGTTCCCCGGCCTTGTGGAGTCGGTCACCGTCCAGCCGCCCACGCTCGACGACGTCTTCCTGAAACTGACCGGGCACGCCATCCGCGAGGAATCCGCGTCCAACGTCGATCGCCTGCGGACGATGGCGCGCGTCTGGAGACGACGCTAGTGCCGAACCAACTCGATGGCTAAACTTATCTTCCGTGCGATCCTGCGACATTCTAAGAAGAACACATGTGTCGAATCGAGTTGGTACGGCACTAGTGGTGTGTCGAGTCCTGTCGACAGAGAGGTGTGGCGATGGCGCACGCTGAGATCCGGCCCCTGCCTCACCAGCTCCGCTCCGGCACGTGGCGGCACGAGCTGGTGGCCGTCTATGCGGTGTGGCTGCGCGACCTCATCCGGTTCGTCAAGGAGCGGACCCGCATCGTGGGCGCGATGGCGCAGCCCTTGATTTACCTGATCGTGATGGGGACGGGCTTCGGAGCGACCTTCCGGTCCGCGGCCATTCCGGGGGGATTCAGTTACAAAGCGTTCATGTTTCCCGGCATCCTGGGGATGACCGTGTTGTTCACCTCCTTATTCTCTGCCGTGTCGGTGATCTGGGACCGTGAGTTTGGATTCCTGAAGGAAATCCTGGTCGCGCCCATCTCGCGGGCCAGCATCGTGTTCGGGAAAGCCCTGGGCGGCGCGACGGTCGCGTCCCTCCAGGGCGCGGTGTTGCTGCTGCTGGCGCCGCTCGTCGACGTGCACCTGAGCGCCGGGCAGGTCTTGCAGCTGTGGGTGGTCATGTTCCTGATGTCCTTTGCCCTCACCAGTCTGGGGCTGGTGGTCGCCTCGCGGATGACCAGCATGGAAGGGTTTCAGGTCGTGATGAACTTCCTGATCGTGCCGATGTGGCTGCTCTCCGGCGCGTTTTTCCCGATGCGCGGTGTGCCGGGGTGGATGAGCGTCATGATGCGATTCGATCCGCTGACCTATGGCGTCGACGCCCTGCGGGGCGTGGTCTACCGCGGGACCGCCCTCGCCGAATTCCTTGTCGCCCACCAGTTCGGCTTCAACCTGCTGATCATCGGCGCGGTGGCCGCGGCGGCGTTCAGTCTGGCCCTGGCCACGTTCCGGACGAGAGAAGCTTGACCGCTGTTCGCGTGTTCGCCAGTTTGGGCAGGAATGCATTTCCGCGATCCGAAAGTATCGCTGTGATTAGTCCTCAGGGGGCCGAATGGATCGAGTCCATGCCGTAGTGCTCGCCGCCGGGAAAGGCAAGCGCATGAACTCGGACCTTCCCAAAGTCCTGCACCCACTGTGTGGCAGGCCCCTCATTGCTCACGTCCTGGACATGCTGGAAGGCCTCGGAGTGTTCGATCCGATCGTGGTCGTGGCGTCCGGCGCCGACGGCGTCCGGGCGGCGGTCGGCGGCCGGGGCAGGTGCGTCGAGCAGGCCCAGCAGCTGGGTACCGGTCATGCCGTGATGCAGGCACTTCCCCTGCTGGCCGGTGCCGACGGTACGATCCTCGTGCTCTACGGCGACACGCCCCTGCTCCGATCGCAGACGGTGGGCGATCTGGTCGAGCACCGCCAGGCCTCCGGAGCCGCGGTCGCCATGCTCTCCACAGAACTCGAGAACCCCGCGGGATACGGCCGTGTGCTGCGCGACGCCGCCGGGGGGGTGCGCGGCATCGTGGAGGAGACCGACCTCTCAGGAGACGAGTCGCAGGTGCGGGAAATCAACGCCGGTACCTACGCCTTCGACCCCGACGCGCTCCGCGCCGCCCTCGCCGCGCTGATGCCGAACAATGCCCAGGGCGAGTACTATCTCACCGCCACGATCGGCTGGCTGATGGCGGCCGGACGCGCCGTTGCCGCACTGCGCGCACCCGCCGAGCAGACGATGGGGATCAACTCACGTTCCGACCTGGCCGCCGCCGAGACCGTGGTGCGCCGCCGGATCCTGGAGCGGCTGATGGAGGAAGGGGTCACGGTGATCGACCCCGCGTCCACGTACGTCCACAGCGGCATCGTGATCGGACGGGACACCACGATCCACCCGCAGACGTTCATCGAAGGCGCCACGTCGGTGGGCCGGGGATGCGTGCTCGGCCCGCTGACCCGGCTCGCCGACGCCACCTTGGATGACGACGTGAGCGTGGTGGCCTCCACCGTCACCGCGAGCATCGTCGGGGCCGGTACCCGCATCGGCCCGTACAGTCACCTGCGGCCGGGCACGCGGGTGGGCCGCTACGTGCAGATCGGGAACTACGCCGAGATGAAAAACTCCGTCATCGGCGACTATACGCGCGTGCACCACATGAGCTACCTGGGCGACGCGTCGGTCGGCACGAGGGTGAACATCGGCGCCGGGACGGTCACGGTCAACTACGACGGCAAGACCAAACACCCCACCACGATCGAGGACGGGGCCTTCATCGGCAGCGATACGATGCTGATCGCGCCGGTGCGGGTGGGACGCGGCGCGATGACCGGGGCGGGATCGGTGGTGAACCACGACGTGCCGGACGGCGCGGTGGTGGTCGGGGTGCCGGCGCGGGTGATCAGGCATGTCACAGCAGACCGTTAGCGCCCAGCAGGATCGTCGCATGCCCGCCCGGCCCGAAGGGGCCCGGCTGAAGCTCTTCACCGGTCCGGGGAACCCGGCCCTGGCCGAGGAGATAGCGCTGGACCTGGGCGTGCCGCTGGCGGAGATGAGCATCTTTCGCTTCGCCGACGGCGAAGTGGGGGTGCGGATCGATGAAAGCGTCCGCGGAGAGGACGTCTTCGTCGTGCAGCCCACCGCGCCGCCGGTCAACGAGCGGCTGATGGAGCTGCTCGTGATCATCGACGCGCTGCGCCGGGCGTCCGCGGCCCGCATCACCGCCGTGCTGCCGTATTTCGGGTACGGTCGCCAGGATCGCAAGACACGGCCGCGCGAGCCCATCTCCGCCAAGCTCGTCGCCAACCTGCTCACCGCGGCGGGCTGCCACCGCATCCTCACCGTCGATCTGCACGCCGGCCAGATCTGGGGTTTCTTCGACATTCCGCTGGACCATCTGCCGTCGCGGATGATTCTGGCGGATTACTTCGTCCGTTTAGACCTCGGCAATGTCGTGATCGTCTCACCCGACGTCGGTGGGGTGCCGCGGGCCCGCGAGTTCGCGAAACACATCGGCGCCCCGATTGCGATTATCGACAAGCGGAGGGACCGTCCGAACCAGGTGAAAGAAATCGTGCATGTGATCGGCAAGGTCTACAAGAAGACGGCCATCCTCGTCGACGACATCGTGGACACCGCCGGGACCCTGACGATGGGGGCGGAGGCGCTGGTGAAGCGGGGCGTGGCCGCAGTCTACGCGTGCGCGCCGCACGCCCTCCTCTCCGGATCCGCCGTCCAGCGCCTGGAGGCCAGCCCGATCCTGCAGCTGGTGGTGACCAACACGATCCCCATTCCACCGGAGAAACTGTCCCCGAAGATTACCGTCCTGTCCGTGGCGCCGCTCATCGCCGATGCCATCGAGCGGATCCACCTCGACCGCTCGGTGAGCGAGCTCTTTGAACGCTGAATACCCGACGTTCCCGCATGGTTAGAATAAGGGTATGAGCATCCCGCAGTACCTCGTCGCCGGCGCCATCGCCTTGGTCATCACCTACGCGCTCACGCACGAGATGCAGTGGATCGCCCGCCGGCTGGGCGCGGTGGCGCTGCCGGGGGGCCGGCACATCCACGGGCAGCCGATGCCGCGGCTGGGAGGCCTCGCCATCTTCGGCGGGGTGATGGCGGCGCTGCTGCTGACCTGGCCGATCGACCAGCCGATTGCGCTGGTCCGCGAGCCGCGATATTTCGTCCTGGCCGTGCCGTATGCGGCACTGCCCCGGCCGCTGGTCGGCGTGCTGCTGGGGGCGCTGGCACTGACCGCGCTGGGTGTGATCGATGACGTGCGGCCGCTGGCCGGCCGGGCGAAGTTTCCGCTTATCTACGCGGCGGCTTCGATTCCGGTCTTCTTCGGGCTCACCACGCAGTTCATCACGAGTCCGCTCTCAGGCGTCCCGATCGGGCTCGGCCTGGTGGGGGACCTGTTCACGGTGTTGTGGCTGGGATCAATGGCGATCGCGATGAATTCGATCGACGGCGTTGACGGACTCGCCGCGGGCGTCGCGGCGATCACCGGCGCCACGTTGCTGGCCGCGGGCGCGTACCGGGGCAATCCGGCGCTGATGGTCCTGGCGGCGGCGGTGTCCGGCGGCGCATTGGGGTTCCTGCGCTACAACTTCAACCCGGCCAGGATCTTCATGGGCGATTCCGGCTCGATGCTCTTCGGATTCCTCCTCGGCGTCGCCGCCGTCCAGGGGCTCGCCAAAACGGTCACCGCGCTGAGCCTGGCAGTTCCGATCCTCGCGCTGGCGCTGCCGATTCTCGACACCGGGTATGCGATCGTGCGCCGCCGGCGCAACGGTGTTTCGATTTTTCTTCCCGATCGCGGGCACCTTCACCATCTCCTGCTCGACCGGGGTCTCAACCAGCGGCAGACCGTGTTCGTGCTGTATTTGCTCAGCGCGGTGCTGGGGCTGGGCGGGCTGGCCGTCGCGGGGGTGAACCGGACCGTCTCGCTGGTCATGCTGGCGGCGATTGTCGGCCTGCTCGTCTTCGCCGGCCGGCGGCTGGGTCTGTTCCGGTGGCGCCAGGTGGCGCCGGACGTGCCCGACGTTCCATAGTGCCGTCGGGCACGACGCCGCCGATGCCTGACCCCGGCGCCCGCATTCCCATCATGACCGTCTTCGGCACCCGGCCGGAGGCGGTGAAGCTGGCCCCGGTCATCCGCGCCCTGGCGGCCAGCGAGGACTTTGTCCCACAGGTCGTCGTCACCGCCCAGCACCGTGAGATGCTTGATCAGGTGCTGCGTCTGTTCGCCATCCACCCCGACCGCGATCTGGACATCATGCTGCCCGAGCAGTCGCTGGTGGACATCGTGACCCGCGCGCTGGCCGGCCTGTCGGAGGTCCTGGACGACCTCCGCCCGGCGATGGTCCTCGTTCAGGGTGACGCGCACACGACCTTCGTGGGTGCGCTGGCCGCCTACTACCGGCAGATTCCGATCGGCCACGTCGAGGCCGGCCTGCGCACGTACGACAAGTACCAGCCGTTTCCCGAAGAGCTGAATCGCCGGATGACGACCGCGCTGGCGGACCTGCACTTTCCGCCCACGCAGGCGGCAAAGGAACACCTGCTGCGCGAAGGCGTGAGCGCACCGACGATCATCGTCACCGGCAATACCGTGATCGACGCGCTCCTCGCCGTCAGGAATTCCGCCGCCGACTCCGTCCCCGGCCTTCCGAACCTCGATGGGCGGCGGATGCTGCTGGTGGAAACCCACCGCCGGGAGAACTGGGGGGAACCGCTGCGCGAGATCTACGCGGCGTTGCTCGATATCGTGGCGCAGTTTCCTGACACCGAGGTGGTGTTTTCGGTCCACCTGAACCCGGCGGTGCGCAGGGTCGCCGACGAGATGCTTCGGGGGAGACCCCGGGTGCATCTGATCGAGCCGCCGGATTACGCGCCGTGGGTCCGCCTGATGGAGCAGGCCTATCTGCTGTTGACCGACTCCGGCGGGCTGCAGGAGGAAGCGCCGGCGCTGGGCACACCGGTGCTGGTGCTGCGGCGCATCACGGAGCGCCAGGAAGGCATCGTTGCCGGCACCCTGCGGCTGGTGGGCACATCGCGCGGCCGGATCGTCGAGGAGACCCGCCGCCTGCTCACCGACCACGCCGCGTATGAGGCGATGGCCCACGCCAAGAATCCCTACGGCGACGGACGGGCGGCGGAACGGATCGTGCAGGCCCTGCGTTGGTACTTTAAGAGGACGCCTTCGCGACCTCAGGAGTTTACAGGATAATTGCCGTTGGTCGTTGAGCGTGGGTCGTTGAACGGGCCGTCACGGGCGTGCGGGTCGTTCCGACCAACGACCATCGACCAACGACCAACGGTAATCCAGGGAGGTATAATAAGGAAGCAATGTGGGGACGTCTGAACGTGGTCATCATCATCTTCGTCCTGGTCGCCTTCGCGTCGGCCGCCGTGGCCGCCACGGCTCCATCGTGGCTGGAGGTGAAGAGCGCGCTGGCCGGGGTGGTGGAGGCGCAGCCGCTGGTCGCCGTCGGAGACGCGGTCGATGACGGCCAGCCGATGGTCTACGTGCGCACCACGCTGACGGGATCGGTGAGCGTCGCCGCCCGCGCCCCCCGCGCGGGTGTCGTGCGCGAAGTCCTGGTCACATCCGGCCAGCAGATCGAGCGCGGCGTGCTGGTCGCCCGCATCGAACCGCGGTAAACCCGTCCTTCGCCAAGCCCCTCTAATGCGCAGCACCGGGCATCGTGTCCGGCCCTTTTTTGTGCCGCGCACCCGATGGCCAGGGGATTTGGTTGCCGCGCCACGAAGAAAATATCCTACACGCGAGCGAGGCGAGCCCTGTACCAGCCGTGCCTGCGACCGTGTGCTGATACGTAGCCTGGATCAGCACGGCGCGGTACAGGGCGAGGCGGCACCTGCCGTTCCATTCGCGCGTGATCGTACGGAATCAACGGGGGGAGGAACGATCGTGATCGCGAGAATGGTGGCGGTGGCCGTCCTGGTGGTAGCGCTGCTCGTGCCCCTGACGGCCGGATGGGCGCAGTCGAACAGCGGCATCCCGGCGATCATCCCGCTGAGCCAGGTGAAACCCGGCCTGCGCGGTGCCGGCCGCACGGTGATCCGCGGACAGCGGATCGACCAGTTCAACTTCGAGGTCGTCGGCATCCTGCAGGGCGGCGGCGGCGTCATTCCCGTGAAGCACCTGATCCTGTTCCGGGTGTCCGGTGCGGTCGCCGAGCGGTCCGGGGGCATTGCGGCGGGGATGAGCGGCAGCCCGATGTACATCGACGGCCGGTTGATGGGCGCGCTGTCCGCGGGCTACCTGTGGCTGGACAGGCCGGATATCGACCTGGGGTTGGCGACACCGATCGAAGAGATGCTGCCCCTGCTCGACGTCGAGAGCTCGACGCCGCAGGGCCTGTGGCCGCGCACGTTCACCGCTGATCGTCCCATCCGCATCGGCGCCCGCACGATCGACCGCGTGGTCGTCGCCGGCGACGCGGCGCAGGCCGCATCGATCCGGCAGGCCCTGGCGGGCACGGCGCCGTTCGTGCCGGCGGCCTTCCCGGCCACGCTTTCCGGCCTCTCGCCCCGCGCGGTGCGGTTAGTCGAGCGGGCCCTGGGGCAGAAGTTCCCGCTGCTGCAGTACGGCACCGACGCGGCGTCGTTCGTGGCCGCGCCGTTGACGGGCGGCAGTTCGATCGGCGTGATGCAGGTGCGCGGCGACATCAACTACGGCGGCATCTGCACCGCGACCCTGCGGGTCGGCAACAAACTCCTGATCTGCGGCCATCCCTGGGACCAGCTGGGTCCGGTGGAGTACGCGATGACCACCTCGGACATCATTACCGTGGTGCGCACGCTGGAGCGGCCGTTCAAGGAAGGCAACCTGGGCGACCTGGTCGGTATGATCGATCAGGACCGGGGTGCGGGGATCCGCGGTTTGATCGGCCAGATGCCCCGGATGTTTGCCGTGCGCGTCTCGGTCACCAACGAGGATGACGGCACCAGCGCGGCGAGGGGCATGCTCGTCGTGCGGCGCCCGGACCTGGCCAAGTTGTTTGCGACGGTGATGGCCCTCACCGCGGTCGATCGGACGCGGGGCCAGATTCTCGGCGGCGGCACCGCGTCCGTGAAGATTACCATCCGCGGCAAGGGCCTGCCCCGGGCGATCACCCGCGAGAACGTGTTTTACAACAGCCGCGACATCGCCCTGGCGGCACTGCTGGAGGTGCCAATGGCGCTGAATTTCCTCTTCTACAACGACCTCGTGGCGATCGACCCGATCGACATGAGCATCGACATCGGCATCACCTCCAAGCGGGTCACCGCGGCCATTACCGACGTGCAGGTGGAGCGCCGTGAGCTCACGCCCGGCAGCCTGCTGCGGGTGCGGCTCGCGGTGCGGCCGTACCAAGATGAGCCCCTGCTCTCGCGGGTCATCGACGTACCGATCCCGCGGAACTATCCGCGCGGGCCGGCGATCCTGATCATCGGGCCGCTGCCCACCGCGCTGGGACCGGAGGAGCCGTCGCTGGAGAACCGGTTCGTGCGGGCGTTGCTGTCCGAGCCTGAGCCCAGCCCCGTGGACAACCTGGATGAGGCGATAGACATCTTCGAGGACTTCGGCAAGAACACGGACATCCTTATCCGGGTGATCCCGTTCGGGCTGCCCACGGAGGGCTCGGACTTTGTGAAGTTCGACGTCTTTGCCGGCCGGGCACTGCGGACGGAGTGGGTGATGCAGGGCGTGGTGCAGATTCCCATCCTCATCCGCTGACCTCGCGTCCGACGGCTATTCGGCACGTGCGACGGGAATGAGGATTCAGGGAGAACTGAATCTTCGTTCCCGTCGTATTTTCTGAGGGGATCACATACGTGCGCAGAGCGCTGCTCATCCTCGCCGCCGTGCTTGCCGGGCTCCTCGGCCTTGCCGTCGTGCTCGCGTGGGCTCTCACGCGTCCGGCGTTCGCCGACGCCGTGCGGGTCCGCCTCGTGCGTGAGGCCAGCCTGGCCCTGGGACGGAACGTGGTCGTGGGCCGCATCAGCGGCGACCCGGTCCGGGGCGTCCGGCTGGAAGGGGTGACCATTCCCAACCGCACCGGGCCGGGGACGTTTTTTGAGGCGCCCCGCGCGACGATCCACTTCGACGTCGGCCGGCTCCTAACCGATCTGATCGGCGGCCGCGGCGTCGCCGCCAGCATCATCGATGTCGAGCTGGAACGTCCATTCCTCTCGCTGACCCGGGAGACGACCGGGCGCTGGAACTATGCCGACCTGCTCGCGCGGCGCGGTCCGTCTGTGGCGCTGGGTTCTGCGTTTCGCGCCGAGGTGGAGGTGCACGAAGGGTCGGTCGTCTTCACCGATGCGCTGCACTTCCTCACCGCGCCGTTCTCCGCCCACTTCGAGCGCATCAGCGGCCGGTTGAGTTTCGCCGATGCCCCGCTGGTGCGGGTGTCCCTCGATGCGGTGAATACCGATGGAGCCACGCCCGCGACCGCGCGCGTCACGGGCGCGTCAACCCTTGGGGCGGGGACGTTTGACCTCGATGTGACGACGTCGGGTGGAGCGGCCGGGCATTGGGGCCGGTACATCGTGCGGCTGCCGCGCCTGGTCTGGCTGGCGGGCACCTTTGACGGCACGATGCACGTCCTCGCCTCGCTGTGGCATGGGACGGTCGTCCTGGATTACCGGGGCGCCCTGACCCTGCGGGACGGGAAGGCGCTGCTGCTGCCGCAGCGCACGGTCCTGACTGAGATGAATGGCCCGCTGGAGGTCGACAACATCCGCGTGGCGACCGACGGCCTGACGATGCGTGTCGGTTCATCGCGGGTGTGGGTCCGCGGCGAGGTTGCCCACGCCCCGGCGGTGGATCTGGATCTCGTGGTGCGATCCCCCTCGCTCGATCTGGCCACCCTGCAGCGGCTGGTGTTTCCCCGCGGCCGGCTGCTTCTGGCCGGGACGGCCGGCGGTGAGGCGCGTGTGACGGGATCGATGAGTGCGCCCGTCGTGGAAGGCACCATCGTCCATGCCGCCGGCAGCGTGAACCAGCAGCCGTTCGCCGGTTTCTCCTCTGCCTTTTCCCTGGCCGGCGGGTGGCTGAGATTCGATGACCTGCGGGCCTCCGCCGCCGGCGGTCGGGTGGCCGGGGCGCTGCAGCTGGACCTGCGCGGGGGCGGCGACTTCTTCCTGCTCGCCAGCGCCCTCGATCTCGACACGCGCGCGCTGCCCGGGATGGGGATTCCGATGACGCCGACCCTGCGCGGTCCTGCCACCGGCGTGGTCGCGGCGGCTCGGACGGCCGGCGGCCTCATCGCGCAGGCCCGGATGGACATGGGAGCAGGGGGCATCCTCGGGGTGTCCTTCGACCGCCTCGGGACCGGGTTCTGGTACGATCGCGGCCGCATCGAGGTGGATTACCTGGGCGCGATCAGCGGAACCACCCGCGTCCATGCCAACGGCACGCTGGAGCGGTCGGGGCGACTGGCGTTTGATGTCGCCGGCGCGCAGATCAATCTGGCGACGGTGGGGCAGCGGTTCGGGTTCGGGCGGTGGCTGGCCGGGACGGCCGACATTGCCGGTACCATCACCGGGTCGCGCCGCGCGCCGGTCCTGCGCGCCGAGGTCGCCGCGCGCGATGGGCACGTGGGGCCGCTGCCGTTTTCGGCCGCGCGCGGCACCATCACGCTGACGTCAACCGCGCTGTCCACCCCGCAGCTGTCGCTGGTCGACGGCAGGGGCATCTACACCGCATCAGGGGAGATCGACTGGGGACGCCGCCGGATCGACGCATCGGTGCGCGCGGAAGGCGTGAGCGCCCAGCGGCTGCTGCACCTCGCGCGCGTGCCGCTGGCGCTGCAGGGTACGGTGCAGGCCGCGGTCGCCTTGAGCGGTCCGCTGGCCAACCCGCTGGCGGCGGGCGTCGTCGATCTGGTCGACGGGCGGATCGAAGGCCAGCGCGTAGACCACGCGCGCGGGGAGTTCCACTGGACCGGCGATGCTCTGCTGCTCGAGGGCGCGGAGGCGCGCATCGGCGCATCGGTCCTGCACGGCGCCGGCACCGTCACCCGCAGCGGCCGGATCGGCCTGACGTTCGCCGCGAGCAACTTTGCGCTGCACGACATCGGCGCGCTGCGCTCGGAGTTTGTCCGCCTTGCAGGCACGGTGGATCTCTCCGGCAGCATCGGCGGCACGCTGCGCGTGCCGAGTTTTGCGGTGTCGTTGTCGTCGAGCACACTGACGATCAACGGGCAGTCGTTTGACCGGGCGTCGGGTGCCGCGCAGTTCCAGCGCGGCCGCCTCAGCCTGCAGCCGCTGCTGCTGGAACAAGGAGATGGGCGCTACCGGCTCAGCGGGAACGTGACGTTCGGCGCGGTGCCGACGGTGAACATCGAAGCCGGTGTCGAGCATGCCGAGCTGGCGACGCTGCTGGGCCTCGCGGATATCCGGCCCCCCTTTGCGCTGCGCGGGGCCGTCGACGGGACGTTTTCGGTGTCCGGCCAACTGACCAACCCCTCCGCGCGCCTGAATTTTCAGCTGCGCGACGGCAGGGTCGGTGACCACGCCATTCGCGAAGCCCAGGTCGATGCGTCGATGGCGAACCGGGCCATCACGCTGCGCACGCTCTCGGTGAAGCCGCAGCGCGGCGAGCTGGTCGGAGCAGGGACGGTCAACCTGCGGGGCGGCA
Organism: bacterium; assembly: GCA_036505015.1. Classification (GTDB taxonomy): domain Bacteria; phylum Sysuimicrobiota; class Sysuimicrobiia; order Sysuimicrobiales; family Kaftiobacteriaceae; genus DASXUC01. The sequence continues at coordinate 35,419 of DASXUC010000116.1, forward strand.
GCGAGGTCGAGTTCGCCGGCCGCGGGCTGGATCTGGATCTGCTGCGGCCGCTGCTGAGCTTGAACCGGCCGCTGACCGGGACACTGGACTTCACCGTCCAGCTCAGCGGCCCGATCACCGATCCGCAGGCCGGCGTCTCGGCGAGCGTGACCGACGGCGCCATCGGGGCCGCCATCTTCGACCGGGTGCTGCTGCAGGCGTTCTATGACCACGGTCAGCTGCAGATTGAACAAGGGCTGCTGCAGGAAGGTCCGCACAAGGCCCGGTTCGAAGGCAGCCTTCCCTTCAACCCGGCCCGGCTGCGGTTTGACGAGGATCGCCCGATGGATCTGCGCGTGACGCTGGAGGGGGGAGACCTCAGCGTGGTCGGGCTGTTTACCGATCGCGTGGAGCGCGCGTCCGGCCCGCTGCAGGGCGAGCTGCGACTGACCGGAACGGTGGCCCGGCCGAACATTCGTGGGTCGGTGCAGGTCAGCGGGGGAACCCTGAAACTGCGCGATGTCGACCCGGACCTCCGCGACGTCAACGGCCTGGTCACGTTCAGCGCGGACGAGGCCACGGTGGAGCGGCTGGTGGCGCACGCCGGCGAGGGCACGCTGGCCCTGACCGGCACGGTCGGGATTCAGGCGTTCCAACTGAACCGGCTGAACCTGCAGCTCGACGCCGATCGTGCCAAGGTCGCGTACCGTCCCTACGTCTCCGGGCTCCTCGAGGGCACGCTGAGACTGGAGGGGACCGCCCAGCGGCCCACCGTGACCGGAAAGATCGCCCTCTCGGGTGGAGACGTGACCATCGGCGCCGGCCTCTCCACGCCGGCCGGCAACGGCAATCTGATCAGCCTCACAAATCCGATCCTCAACCTCGACGTCCAGGCGGGCGAGGGCCTGTGGGTGAACGTGGGTGGATTGCGGTTCCAGGTGCACGGCGTGCTGCACACCGCCGGGACCTGGCACCGCCCGCAGCTGTCCGGCGAGGTCACTGCCGAGGGCGGCACGTTCCGGGCGTTCAACACGACGTTCACCCTCACCGAGGGGCGCGCGTCCTTCTCTGCGTTCCGCGGGATCGTGCCGTTCATCGACGCGGTGGCCGAGACGCGTGTCGGCAGCACCCGGGTGACGCTGCACGTCACCGGGACTCCCGACAACCTGAGCCTGGCCCTCAGTGCGGATCCCCCGCTCTCCCGCCAGCAGATCGTCGAGCTGCTCGCCAGCCAGACCGGCATCACCCAGTTGCTGCGCGGAGATTTGGAAGGTGCGCTGCGCGCGCAGCTGAGCCAGGCCTTGTTCGGCAGCGTGAACCTGGCAGCCGCACGAGCCCTGGGACTCGACGAATTTACGATTGTGTACGATTTCATCCAGCCGCTGCAGCTGCGGATCGGCAAGCTGCTGGTCCGCAACCTCTACGTCACAGTGACGTCCACGTTCGCCGACCCGCCGCTGTACGTGTGGTCGCTGGAGTACCGGTTCGACCGGAATCGCATGCTGACGCTGTCGCTGGATAACCGCCGGCAGATCTCGATCTTCTACCTGCTCTCCTATCGCTACTGAACCGGGTGGGATAAAGGGATACGCGGAGAATGGGATAAGGTAAACCCAGATCTCTGATCGCACAGTCCGTCGCTGCAGACGTCGCCCCACGGAGTCATGCGATGTTCGCCGACTACCTCAAGGAACTGCAGAAGGTCGCCCTGCTGGCTCCCGCCGAGGAACGCTCCCACTGGGACCGGTACCGTCATCACCACGACGCCGCCAGCCGGGCCGCCCTGATCGAAGCCTACCAGCCCTTGGTCTTTAAGGTCGTGATGCACCTGCGGCCTCCCGACGGGCTCTTGATGGACATGATCCAGGAAGGCACGATCGGGCTGATCGAGGCGGTGGAGCGGTTCGATCACGAGCGCGGCGTGCGGTTTTCCACCTTCGCCATGTACCGCATCCGCGGGCGCGTCCTGAACTCCCTGCGGCGGGATCATCTGGTGCAGTACTCCCTGGACCAGGACTGGCAGGACGACCTGCCGCTGGCGAATCGGCTGGCCGACCCGGCGTCCGAGGATGCGATGGCATCGATTGAGGACCGCGCCGTTGTCGCGCGGATGTGGGATGTGGTCGAATCCCTCCCGTCGCGGGAACGTGCGATCCTGCAGGCCACCTACTTCGAGGCGAAGGAACCACGCAGCGTCGCGGCCGAGCTGCGTATCAGTCTCTCCCATTTCTACCGGCTGCAGAAGCAGGCCATCGATCGCGTCCGGGCGATCGTCCTCGACGACATGCACCAGGCAGGGAAGGCGTATGGATAATACTACGCACCATGCTCCACCACGCGAGATGGAGGCGATGACCGTGGACGGGTTGAGCGAACAGGTTGCGGCGCGCATCGGATTCGCCGAGCGCTGGCTCGATCGCGCCAGGACGCAGTGCACCGACGGAAACGTGGCCGGGGGTCTGCTGACCCTGGCCCTCGCCGACGCCGAAGTCCGCTACGCGCTGGAAACCGGCGGGTGGCCGGCGGGCCGTGCCAGACGCCGGAGTGGGGGACTGCGGTGGCTGGTCGCCGCCGCAGCCGTTGCCGCCGTCGTCGTGTGGGTGATACAGCCGCGATCGACTCCCGTCAGCGCCGGTCCCACCGCTGGACCGCCCGTCGTCAGATTGCCGGGTGTCGGGTCGATCCTGGCCATGACTGTGCCCATGATGCCGTCTGCCGCTGTGCCCGCGGTGCGCTCGGCCGCAGTTCGCGTGACGTCAGTCCGGCCGGCCCCGCGCATCGCCCGAGGGACGGCTGGGCCCGTGCCTGCGCGCGCGGCAATCGTCCCCGTGACCACCTCGACCGCGGTGAAGTCGACCGCTGCGCCCGCGACGGCGACGTCGCCGGCCTCCGTCCATCCATCGACATCGACGCCGGCAGTCCCCATCTCTGATGTAGACTTGATTGAGATGGTCCTGGCCGCCGACCGGACGCTTCGAGGGACCAGCCCGTAGTCGATTCGTTCGAGGTCTCGAGTAGGAGGAGATTCGTGTCCACCACCACCCCACGGATCGCGATGGTGCTGTGCGGAATCGTCCTGCTGCTGGTCTGGCCGGCGGCGGGTCTCTCTGCCGGCACGTCGGCGCCGGTCACGCGGACCATCGCGCAGCAGCCGCCGCCCCCGGCGCCGCAGCCGCCATCACAGGTGATCATGGCGATTGAAATCCGCGGCAACAAGCTCGTGCCCACCGCGGACATCACGGCGCTGATCACCCACACCAAGGTCGGTGCGCAGCTCAAGCAGGAAGACGTGCAGGCGGACGTGCGCGCGATCGTGGATACGGGCCTGTTTGCCGACGTCACCGCCCGGCTGGAGAGTACCAGCGAGGGGGTGCGCGTGATTTTCCTGGTCATCGAGAACCCGGTCGTCACGGAAATCCTCGTCGACGGCAACACGGTCATCCCGACGCCGGACATCATTAAGGCCCTGGGCGTACCCATCGGCCAGGTGCTGAACGTGCGGCGGATGCGGGACGGTGTCGCGGCCGTGGAAAAGCTGTATGAAGACAAGGGCTACGTTCTTGCGCGGGTGGCCGACGCCAGCATCATCCCGCTCGACGGCGGCCGGCTGCGCATCCGCATCGCGGAGGGGCGCATCGAGGCTATCCGCTTCCGCGGCCTCACCCGGACCCGCCCGCGGATCGTGGAGCGTCAGCTGACGATCAAGGCCGGCGAAGTCTTCAACATCAACGAATTGAACGCCAACCTCCAGCGGCTGTCACAGCTGGGCCTGTTCGAGAGCATCCGGGCGCTGCCCGAGCCCGGAACGGATCCGGACGGCGTGGTGCTGATCATCGAGGTGGAGGAAGCCCGCACCAGCTCGATTTCCGGTGGGGTCGGCTACAGCACGGTCCAGGGCCTGCTGGGATTCGTGGAGTACCAGGACTCCAACTGGCGGGGATTGGGCCAGACCGTCAGCCTCCGTGTCGAACGGTCACTGCTGGAGCGCGGCGCTCCGATCCGCTTCAACTACGACATCTCCTTCCGCGAGCCGTACCTCGACGCACAGCGCACGTCCCTGGACATGGCGCTCTACTCGCGGTCCAGCGTGGACGTGGAGTTCAAGAAGGGCAAGATCTACTCCCGCTACGAGCTGCAGCGGTCGGGATCATCCGTCGCCGTCGGCCGCTCGATCGGCACTGCGACGTTCGTGGGACTGCGGCTGCGCGATGAAGACACGCTCTTTGTGGTCCTGCCCAGGGATCCGACGAAGCCCGGCAGCCCGCGGATCCCGCCGAAGCGCTTGACCCCGGGCCGGGTGATCAGCATCACCGCCAGCGGCCGCAAGTCCACCCTCAACGACCCGCAGGTCCCGACGGCCGGGGACCGGCAGCTGCTGACGATGGAAGTGGCGCTGCCGCTTCTGGGGGGCCAGTTCCAGTTCACGAAGACCAACCTGGATTACATGCGCCTGTTCCCGGTGGGCCACGACCGCTTCTTCCTGGCGCGGGTGCTGGCGGGGATCGGCACGGGCAACATTCCCGTGCAGGAGCAGTACTCCCTGGGCGGGTCGTCCACGCTCCGCGCGCTGCCGTTCGGCGCGCTCCGCGCGAACAGCGTCTTCGTCACGAACCTCGAATTCCACTTCCCGCTGGGAACGCTGATCAAGGAATTGGGAGAGATGCAGGGCATCGTCTTCACCGATATCGGCAATGCACCGCTCCGATTCAGCAACGTGAGGATCGGCTACGGCGTCGGGATCGCCCTGAAGACGCCAATCGGCCCGGTCCGGCTGGACGTCGCGTTCGGGCAGGGCAGCACGCAGACCTGGATCTCCATCGGGTCGCCCTTCTAAGATCCAGTCTGTACGGTCTGCACGGGTCGACACGGTCCACAAAATCTCCTCGGTTGGCGGCACGGCTCCAGACCGTGAATACCGGGTAGACCGTGAAGACCGGTCGGGTCCCGTGGATACTAAGGAATGATGCCTCTCCTTCGCACCCTCCGCGCCTCCGCCGGCGGCCGGTGGGTGCCCGCGATCTTCGTCGCCGTGCTGATTCCCGCGGCCTGCGTGGCGCCCGCCCTGGGGCAGGCGGACGTGCAGCGCACCGACACGCACGTGTTCATCGACGGGCCGTCCCCGCATCGCGTCATCGTGGAGCGGCTCGCGGCCACCGTCGACGCCGCGGCGGACCGGCTCGTCGTTGGACGGCCCATCGACCAACTGCGGGCCATCCAGGGACGCCTCGAAGAGACCATCGGCGCGGTTATTGACCGCATCGTGCCTGGCTATACGGTCGGCGGCGTTGCGCTGCAACTTGCAGCGGTGACCGTGGTCACGGTCAGATTCCGCCCGGTCGGATCAGTCATCGCGGCGGTCGCGGTCAATCCGGCCGCGCCCACCGTGCACGAGCGCGTGCTGCCGTTGGTGATTGGCCCGGTGCGCGCCGACGCTCCGGAGGCATTCCGCGCCCTGTATGCCGGTCTGCCCACCGCGGCGCTGTCCTGGGCGGCGGCCGTGCTCGAACCGCTCGCGCGCGAAGCGGTGGAACGCCGGCTGTCGGGGTTCACCGCCGCGATCCGGCTCCGCACGGAGGGGGCGACCCTGATCGCCGATGTGATCCTGGCGCCCAGCGATTCCCGCGTGATCCGCGGCATCGCCGTGGCGTTTCGGTCCGCCTCCGTTCCACTGATCGTGCTCGACGACTACGAAGCGCAGGTGGCCGTGATGGCCGATCCCCTGCGCGGGCTGCCGGTGGAGTTTGCACGCCAGCGGGTGCGCGAGCTGGCGGCGATCATCGATCGCGCGCTGGCCGTCTTCCCCCCGGCCGTGCAGTATCACATCGTCGCGAGCTCGGTGCTGGAGGTCGGGGAGGCCACCCGTGTTGTGGTCTTCGCCGACTCCGTGCTCTACCGCGCCCGCGTCGAAGCCCAGCTCAGCATCGGGACCAGCGCGCCCGATCCGAGAATTTCGATGCACCTCGGACGGATGGTGACGCCGGCGTTGGAAGGGTTCGCGGAGCTGCACATCGTGCCGACCACCCTGGCGCTGCGCTGGGCGGTCGGGGCAGGATACGCTCTTTCTCCGTCGACCACCGTCGGGGTGACGTACGCTCCCACCAACCGTTCGGTGACCGCATGGGCCGCGACGCAGCTGAGCGGGGACGTCGGGCTGCGGGCGGCATGGGACTTCTCCCGGCGCTCCGGCGAGGGCGCGCTGATCTACCGCTTCAATGAATTTCTGTCGGGAGAACTCGTCGGCACGACCAAGGGGCATTTCTGGCTGCGCTTGGTGAGCAACCTCTGAGCCGCCTCCGTCGTCTAAGTTGAAAGATTGGCGCCGTACGGTACAATAAGGAAGGTTTTCTTCGAGGAGGATCGTTCATGCGCAAGCAGAGCAGGCGGATTCCGGTTCTGTGGCTGGTGGCCGCCGCGGTGCTCGTCGTCGCGGCCGTCGGCATCGGGATCGTGGTGTGGCGGGGCGAGCCCGTGTTCGGGCAGTCCTTTTCCATCGCATACGTCGATTTAGGGAAGGCGCTGGACAGCCATCCGCGGCGGGCGAGTTCCGAGCGGGCACTGCAGGAATTCCTGGCTGCCAAGCAGCGCGAGTTTCAGGCGCGGGCCCGGACGCTGACTCCTGCGCAGCGTCAGGATCTCGACCGCCAGATTCAAGAGCAGTTCGTCCGCCGGCGACAAGAGCTTCTCTCCGGATTGGACAAAGACATCCGCGCCGCGGTGGAGAAGATCGCCAAGGATCGCGGGTTCACGATCGTGCTGGAACGCAGCGCGGTGCTGTTCGGCGGCACCGATCTCACCGACGCGGTCATCGAGCAGCTCGGACGAGGTAAGTGATCCCCGGCTCTCAGCCGCGCCGGCTCGTGCCGCTGCTGGTGGCCGTCCTGCTGGGTACGACCGTGGCTGCGGGATGCCGGCCGCGCGCCGCCGCCCCGCCGCCATCGCCGCCGTCTCCGGCGGCACGGCTTCCGAAGATCGGGATTGTCGATCTGGAAGCCGTCGTGCGGGCGCATCCCCGGTGGGCGGAACTCGCGGCCATTACCGACGCGCTGAAGCGTATTGAAGTGGAGCTCACGCAGGCCACCGCGCTGCCGCCATCCCCACCCCCGGCGGCGGTCACTCCCACCGGTCTGCGGAAGACCCTGGATGCCGAAGCCGTCGAGGTGAAGAAGAACATCGACCGCGAACTGGCGGCGCTGCGGGCGGAGAGCCGCCGGCGTCTGGATGCGCTGGTCGTGCAGCTGCGGGCCCAACAACAGAACAAGCTCGAAGCCGTGCGCAAGCAGATCCAGCAGGAAGCCGAAGCCGCGCTGGACGTCAAGGAGAAGGAACTGCGGGAGAAGCTGCGCGTCGGCGAGCTGGCGATCCTGGAAGAGTACTCGTACCCGATCCTCAACCTGCGCCTGCGGGCGGAGGTGGCCGGGTTGCGTTCGGAAGACGAAGCCCGGCAGATCCTCCGGCAGATCCAGCTGTTGCAGAACGAGCGTGAGGCGCGCGTGGCTGACCTGCGGGACGATCTTGCCGATCAGTTCGACGCGTTCAAGGAGACCAAGGAACAAGAGGTCAACGACCGGCTGAAGGCGGAACAGGAAACCCTGAACCAGCACCTCCAGGAGCAGATCAAAGCCAAGGAGGCCGAGCTGGCCATCCAATACGCCACCATCGCGGCGGAGCGGCAGGCGCAGTTCCAGCGGCGACTGGCCGAACGGCAGCGCCAGTTGATCACCGCCGCGGAATCACAGCTGCGCAGCCAGCAGCGGGCGGTCGTGGGCGGATTGACGGAGCGCGTGCAGCGGTTGCAGGCGCAGCGCCTGGCGCTGTTGGAACAGCGCCAGCGGTTGGAAGAGACGATCCTGGCCGACGTGCGGATCGAGGTGGCGTCGCTGGCCGCGCAGCAGGGGTTCGATACCATCCTCACGCACCTGGTCGTCAACGTGCGCGGCATCGATCTCACGGCGGACGTGGTGAAGAGGTTGAAGGAGCGGTGAGGCACATGCACATCGGCGGTCGATTCCTCCACGGCGCGGTGCTGGTGCTGGTCGCCCTGGCCATCCTCGCGGCAGGCTGCAGCCGGCCGCGGGCGGCGGTCGTGGATTCCGATCGTGTCATCAACGAAAGCGTGCTGGCCCTGGCATTTCAGAAGCAGCTCAGCGAACGCGAGCGCGCGATGGCGGAAGACCTGCGGCTGCTGGCGCCGCAGTTGAGCGCCCAGGATCTGGAAGCCCGCCGCCAGCTGTACATGAACGAGTTGCAGAAGATGAAGCAGGACCTGGAAAAGCGCCTTACCGAGCGCATCCGCGAGGTGGTCGCCGAGGTTGCGGCGCAGCGGCGGCTGAAGATCGTGTTCGTCAAGGATGCCACGCCCTACGGCGGCGAGGATATCACGCAGGACATCATCGCCAAGCTCAAATAAACTGCGGGAACAAGGGAACAGGGGAACACGGGAACAACTGCACGCGTGTTCCTTTCCTCCGCGCATGCTGCCGCGCGTGATGGGGTTGCGACCATGAAATTGAGGGAGTTGGCCGAGGTCGTGGGCGGGCGGGTCGTCGGCGACGGCGACGTCGAGATCACGTCGGTGTCCGAGTCCGCGCGCGCGTCGGCCGGCGCGCTGGTCATGATCCGGAACAAGAAGGATCTGGCCGCCGCGGAGGCGAGCGGCGCGTCGGCCCTCTTGCTGTCTGAGCGAATGGCTTCCCGCGCGCTGCCGGCGATCGTGGCGCCAAATCTCCGCTTGGCCTTTGCGCTGGCGATCCGCCGGCTCCATCCCTCCACGCCGCCTGCCGTGGGCGTGCACCCCACGGCGGTGCTCGGGGCCGGGGTCGCCGTCGGCCGCGGGGCCGCCATCGGTCCGCACGTCGTCGTCGGCGACGGGGCGGTGATCGGCGAGGACGTCGTCATCACCGCGCTCTGCGCCATCGGAAAGGACGTGACGATCGGCGCGCAGTCGGTGCTGCACCCGCTGGTGACCATCTACGACGGATGTCAGATCGGCCGCCGTGTCATTCTGCATGCCGGCGCGGTCATCGGAGGAGACGGGTTCGGGTTCGCACGCGACGGCGACCGGTACGTGAAGATCCCGCACGTCGGGCGCGTCGTGATCGAGGACGACGTGGAGATCGGCGTCAACACCGCGGTCGACCGCGCGACGCTCGGGGAAACGCGCATCGGCGAAGGATCGAAGATCGACAACCTCGTGCAGGTGGGGCACAATGTCACGATCGGCCGTCATGTCGTCATCGCCGGGATGAGCGGCATCGCCGGCAGCGCCACCATCGAGGATGGCGCCGTGCTGGCCGGGAACGTCGGGATCGTCGATCACGTCACCGTCGGCGCCGGCGCGACGTTGATGGCGCGTGCCGCCGCGCACACCGACGTGCCCCCGGGCGCGGTGATGTCAGGATCTCCAGCCCTCAGCCATCGCGAAGACTACAAGATTCTGGCGATGCTGCGGCGCCTGCCCGAAGTATTCGATCGACTGCTCGCTCTGGAGCGCTCCTCCGAGCGCCCGCAGCGTCGACCGCCTCCCGACCGCGCCCCGTGACGCGCCGGTGGCCGGTGCGGGCGGCGATCAGCTCGGGGCTGATGATCGTGGTGATCGCCGCGTGCCCGGGCGCCCTCGCGTCGGCCCCCGTGGTGGTGATCGGCGGGCCGCGTGGCGCGGACGTCGTGCTGAACGGCCGCACCGTGATCCATCTGCAGGGCCTGGGCGCGCCCGCGCGCGCCGCCGCAGCGGCGCGGCGGCTCGACGCGCTGCGGGGGCCGGCTCCTCCGGTGATCGCCGTGATGCCCGACGGTCTCGCCGCCACGCTGTGGGTCAACGGCACCGCGATCATCTCCGTGGATCGCACCCAGGCGGCCTTGCGCGGCACGGTGCCGCGGGCGCTGGCCCAGAGTTGGGGACGGCAGATCCGCGCCGCGCTGCCGATCCATCTCCTTACCGTGTCCCCCTCCGCGGTGACGCTGCATCCGGGGGAGCGGCTGGTCGTCGCCGTCGGCGTCTTCCCCCGCATCCCCGTCCGGCTGTCGGGGTTCGATCGCCGCACGATCCTCGCGGGAGCGGTGCGTGACGGGATTGCCATTGCCGGCCGCGAGGAGGGAAGCACGGCGATCCTCATCCATGCGGGCCGGGCAGCCGTCTATCTTTCCGTCGCGGTCCGTCCCGCATCCGCGCGCCTGCCCGCCAACGTGCGGGTATCGGTGACCGGCAATCCGGCCGATCCGGATCTCGTGCGTGATGCGATCCGGCAGGCGATTCTGCGCGCCACGAAGGCCCGGCCCGGGTCGCAGGTCAGTATCGGCGTGATCGATCAGCTGGCGCCTGCGCCCGGCCAGTTCGCGAATGCACCCGTGCGGGTGACGGTGCGCAACCCTCTGGCTGCGCCGGTGGACGGCACCGTGTATGCGTCTGTGGCCAACGTGCCGATGGATCTCGCCACGCCGGCGCGGCTGCTGATCAGCAACCGGCCGGAAACCGTTGTCGCCAATGGTGTGCTGTTTGCCGAGACGCTGCGGCCGGACGAGGCCGTGCGGTTGCTCTACCACCACACCAACGGCGCGGCCTCAAAGAAAGTTATCGCGGTGACGCTGGCCAACCCCGGGGAGGGTCCGGCGACGGTGTTTCTCACCGGGGCGACGGCCGGACCGTCCACCGACGTGATGTATGCCGGTTCGGCCGCGGCGGATCGGTTCGTCCGGCGAATCGCCGCCGGGCAGGGGTATCTGCTGGAGATCGCTCCTCATCAGTCGCACACCTTTTCGGTGGTGGAGATGACGCCCGGCGCGCTGGTGACCGGGCTGCTGCAGGTGCAGCTGCGCGGCGGCAGCCGGCTGACGGTGACCGTGCACATCCGCTCGCCGTGGCTGCTGGAGCGCACCGTCACGTCCGAGGTCAACCAAACCGCGTATGCTCATCCGCGAGGGGCGTTCCGCACGGCGGAAGTGAAGATCACCCGCACCGTCCGCAGCGGCGAGCGGGTCGTCCTCACCGATCTCGGTTTTGCCGTGACGCCCGACGATCCGGCGACCGGAGAGCGCCTCGCCGGAGACTACGGCATTCTCTACCGCCTGACCGTTGAGCTGGTCAACCAATCGGACCGTGAGGCGGCGTTCACCATCAGCGCGCAGGCCCTCAGCGGGCCGTCGCGGGGCATGCTGCTCGTCGCCGGCACGCCGGTGGACTTCGGGCTGCTGCGGATCGGCGAGGAGCGCGCCCTCACCACGATCGACCTGGCTGCGGGCGAATCCAGAACCGTGGAGATGCTGACGATGCCGGCGGCCGGATCATTCTATCCCGTGCGGCTGACCATGCGGGGCGCGGCGAAATGAATCCCGCGCCGAGCGCACAGCGCACGATCAGCCGGGCGTGCGTCCTGGCCGGCTACGGGCTGCACACGGGGGAACGCACGGCCGTGCGGTGTCTCCCCGCGCCGAAGGGCACCGGCGTCACGTTCGTGCTGAACGGGGTCGAGATTCCCGCCCGGCTCGACGCCGTGGTGGATAGCCACCGCGGAGTGACGCTCGGGCGCGGAGGCGTCGTCGTCCGCACGGTCGAGCATCTGCTGGCCGCGGCCAGCGCCTTAGGCATCGCCAACCTCCGGGTCGAAGTGGACGGTGAGGAGCTTCCCGCGCTGGACGGCAGCGCACGGCCTTTCGCCGATGCGCTGACTGCCGCCGGGGCCGTCACGCAGGGCGTCGCGTGGAGGCCGGTCGATCTCGCCGAACCAGTCTGGGTGAGCCGCGGAGCCACGTTCGTGCTGGCGCTTCCGGCTCCGATCCTGCGCGTCACGTACGTGGTCCCGACGGGCATCCCCTCGCTGGGTACGCAGAGCATCGACATCCGCGATCCCGCCGGAGTATTCACCGAGCAGCTCGCGCCGGCGCGGACGTGGGGCTTTGCGTCTGAGGCGGCCGCGTTGCGGGCGGAAGGCCTCGCCCGGGGCGCGTCGGAAGACAATACGCTGGGGTTGGGGCCGGAGGGCTTCCTGTGGCCGCCACGATTTGATGACGAGCCCGCCCGGCATAAGGTCCTCGACCTGCTCGGCGATATCGCGCTGCTGGGGCGGCCGCTCCGGGCGCACGTGCTGGCGGTGGCTGCCGGGCACGCCTTGCACGTCGAACTCGCGCGAGCCATCGAGAAGCGTCAGGAGGCAGCAGATGGTTCTGGAGCGTGAAGACATCGAGCGGATCATCCCTCACCGCCCGCCGTTCTTGTTCGTCGATCGCATCCTCGAGTTCGATGAGGTCGGCCGGAAGATCGTCGGCGAATACCTCGTCCGCGGCGACGAGTGGTTCTTCGCGGGGCATTTTCCCGGCCGTCCCGTGATGCCCGGCGTGCTGATCATCGAAGCGCTCGCGCAGACCGCGGCGTGTATGATCCTGCGGGCGCCGTCGTTCACCGACCGCACGCCGTACTTCGCACGGATCGACAACGCCCGGTTTCGACGCCCGGTCTCCCCCGGGGACAGGCTGGTGATGGAAGTCTCCCTGTTGTGGATCAAGGGCCGCGTTGGACGCACCACCAGCCGGGCCACGGTCGGCGGCGTCGTGGTGGCGGAGGCGGAGTTCACCAGCGTCGCCGGGGAGGAGCCGGCGGTATGAGCGTGACCGTGCACGCCACCGCCGTCGTGGATCCGTCCGCGGATCTGGGCGACAGCGTCGACGTCGGCGCCTACGCCGTGATCGGGCCCCGCGTCAGTGTCGGCCCCGCCACGATCGTCGGCCCACACGTGATCATCGAACAGGATGTGCGGATCGGCGCAGGCAACCGGATTCATGCCGGGGCCGCCATCGGCGGCTCGCCTCAACACCGCGACTATGCCGGTGAGCGCACCTACGTGCGGATCGGGGACCGGAACGTGATCCGTGAATACGCCACCATCCACCGCGGGTTCGGTGAGGGCACGGCCACCGAGATCGGCGACGATACGATGATCATGGCCGGCGCGCATGTCAGCCACAACTGTCGGATTGGCAACGGCGCGGTCATCGTCAACGCCGCGATGCTGGCGGGGTTCGCCCAGATCGGCGAGCAGGCCAACATCAGCGGTTTGGTGGGGGTGCACCAGTTTGTGCGCGTCGGGCGCCTGGCGATGGTCGGGCCGGTGTCCATGGTGCGGCAGGATGTGCCGCCGTTCATCCTGACCGCGGGCCCGTCCGCCCGCGCGTACGGCTTGAACGTCATCGGGCTGACGCGCGCCGGCGTCGCCGCCGAGCACCGTGACGCGTTGAAGCAGGCGTTTGCCCTCCTGTACCGCCGGCGGCTCGCCCTGCCCACGGCGCTGGGGCGCATGGAAGACGAACTCGGGACCGATCCGTACGTCCGGCAGCTGATCGATTTTCTGACCGCCGGAACGCACCGGCGCGGAATCGTGCCGTGGTCGCGCGAAGCCCCATCGGACTGATCGCCGGATCCGGCCGGCTCCCGGAGGTGCTGGCCGAATCGGTCCGTGCGCAAGGCCGTCCCCTCGTCGTGTTTCGCCTGCCCGGCGCCGAACCGGGGGCGGCGCGCGCGGCCAACCACCGCTACGACGTGGGCTACGGCGAGATGCGACCGATCCTGGCGGCGCTGCAGGAACACGGCGTGCGTGAGCTCGTCTTCGCCGGTGGGGTGCCGCACGTGAAGCTGGTCGACGCCGGCGATTCCGCGCTGCGGGCGTTCCTCGACATGCACCGCGATCGCACCGGCCAATCCCTCTTCCTGCAAGGGGTCGCGCTGCTGGAGGGGATGGGCGTCCAGGTGCGCAGCCCGCTGGACCTCCTGCCCGATCTGGCAATGCCGGAAGGCGTCTTGACCGCGCGGGGACCCACCGAGGGGCAGTGGAAGGACGTCGCGCGCGGGCTGGCCATCGCCGGCGCGCTTGCCGGCGAGGAGGTGGGCCAGGCCGTTGCTCTCTTCAACGGCGTTGTGGTCGCCGTCGAGGCCGCCGACGGCACCGACGCGACGATCGCGCGCGCGGGGACGCTTGCGCGCGGTGTGGTGATCATCAAAGCGGCCCGGCCGCGGCAGGATCCGCGGTTCGACCTGCCCGCCGCGGGGGTCGAGACACTCCAGGTGATGCGGGACGCCGGGGCGGCGGTCCTGGCGATGGAAGCCGGACGCACGCTGCTGGTCGATCGGGAGGCCGCCGTGGCCTCCGCGGATCAGGCCGGGATCGTCATCGTCGGCGTCGATCCCTCGATGTCCGCCCTCCGAGGTCCGATGTCCGATCCATGAACCTGAACCCGCAGACGGGCGGACCCCGGACCGCGGCCCCCCGATCCCGGAAGGTGTTTTTCGTGGCCGGCGAAGTGTCCGGCGACATTCAGACGGCCCACCTGATCGAGGAGCTGCGCAGACGCGATCCGCACGTCGAACTGATGGGCGTCGGCGGCTCCCGGATGGCGGCCGCCGGCATGTCGGTGGTCCTCGACAGCACGCAGTGGGGGGTGATCGGCCATGCGGCGTCCTTGCTGCGCGCCCCGGGGCTCCTTCGTGCACTGCATGCCGTCGCCGCTGCGGTCCGGAGGATCCGCCCGCAGGTGCTGGTGCTCGTCGATTTCCCGGGGTTCAACCTGCGGCTGGCACAGATCCTGCGCACGGAGGTACCGATCCTGTACTATTTCCCGCCGATGGTCTCGGTGCGGCTGGGCAATCGTGCGGCGTCCATCGCCGCGCTGGGGATGCGCCTGCTCACCGTGTTTCCCTTTGAGGAGGCCGCCTACCGCGCCGCCGGGGCCAACGAGGTGTTCATCGGGCATCCCGCGGTGGACACCGTGCGGCCCCGGCATGACGCCGCCGTCCGGCGCGCGCGGCTCGGTCTGACCGAGCAGGTCCCGGTGGTCGGATTGTTACCCGGCAGCCGTCCCCAGGAGATCGCGGCCCATCTGCCGGTGATGGTCGCCGCCGCCACGACGCTGGGGCGGATGCATCGGGACCTGCAGTTCGTGCTGCCGGTACCGGCGGACCATCTCCGCCCGCACGTGGACCGCGTCCTGGACGCCTCGCCTCTGCCGGTGCACGTCACCGGCGACGTCTACGATGCGATGGCGGAGTGCACGGTGCTGATGGCGACCAGCGGCAGCGTGACCCTGGAGGCGGCGTTGCTGGGCGTCCCGATGGTGGTCGTCTACCGCCTGAGCGCGTTGAGCTGGCAGATCGCGCTGCGCATCACGTTCACGCGCCACGCGTCCCTTCCCAACCTGCTGGCCGGTCGGGAAATCGTCCCCGAGCTGCTGCAGTCCGCGTTCACGGCGCGCAACCTCACCGCGCAGGTCGATCATCTGCTGACCTCCGCCCCGCGCCGTGCCGAGATGGCCGCGGATCTTCATCGGGCCGTATCGCGCCTCGGGCCGCCCGGCGCCACGGCCCGGGCCGCCGGTGAACTGCTTTCGATGCTCGATGCGTACGATAAGATGGAGACACCATGAAGCGCTGGTTGCCCCTGATCTGGATTCTTGTCGGCGTGATGGTCGGCATCGCGGCCGCCCGCATCTGGCAGGGCGCACCGGCGGCTGAGCTGCCGCCCCCGCATGCCGCGCAGCCGGCCACCCCGGAACCACCGAAACCGCCGAAGGGCACTCCCGCCTCGCCGACCGCCCCCGTCATGCTGCCCCCCGTGCAGCTGGAGCAGGGCAAACTGACCGGGACGGATGACGCGGGACACAAGCAGTGGGAGCTGACCACCGACAATCTGACGACCGATGACGTCCATCACCGCGTTGTGCTCGAGCACGTGCACGGCCAGTTTTACAAACAGGGGAAAGTCCAGATGACCCTGGTCGCCGCGCGGGCGATCTTTGCGACCGATACCAAAGACGTCGAACTCACCGGCGACGTGCAGGCCCGCACCCAGGACGGCCGGACGATGCGCGCCCCGCGGGCGCGATGGGAGGCGGCGCGGAAGCGGCTGGTGGCAACCGGCGGCGTCACCGTGACCCAGCAGGGGATGACGATCCGGGCCGATCAGGTGGTGTCCGACCTCGATCTCAAGAACACCGTCTTTACCGGCCATGTGATCGTGACCGTGGCCGAAGGCAAATGAGCATCTCACGGACGGCCGTCCTCGCGGCGGCGGTGATGCTCGCGGCGGCCGCCGGTCCATCGCGCGCGCAGGGGACGCCGCCGATCGAGGTCACCGGGGCGACCCACGTCGAGATCGACGAGCGCACGGGGATCTGGCACCTGACCGGAACGCCCGTGACGATCCGCCGCGGGACCGTGCTCGTGCGGGCCCCGGCCATCGTGTACGACACGAAGCAGAAGATCGTCGAGGCGAGCGGCGGAGTCACCTACGCCGATCCCGACGCACAGCTCACGTCGGCGGCGGCCACCGTCTGGCTGGCCGAAGCACGTCTCACCGCGACCGGCGCCGTGAACGGAACGCTGAAGGGTCAGGAGCAGGAAACAACATTGCGCGCCGACCGAGTTGACGCCTGGAGGGCGCAGCGCCGGATGGTCGCCACGGGCAGCGTGGTCCTCACCCGTGCGGGCATGACCCTGACCGGTGAGCGCGTCGAGTACGATGACGCCTCCCAGCACGCGGTCGCGACGGGGCGGCCGGGGATTGCTGCTGAGGAGGGCACCCTGACCGCGGATCGCATCGATGCCGCGCTGCAAACGGAAGAGGCCACCGCCGAGGGCAACGTCCACCTGGTGAAAGGCGATATCGATGCGACCGCGCCGCGGGCCGTCCTGCGGCATCGAGACGGGGTGGCCACGCTGACCGGCGGTGTTACCGTGCGGCGTGGACGGCTGCAGGTCACCGCCCCCACGATGGTCGTGGACCTCAAGAAGAATACGATCACCGCGACCGGCGGCGCGACCATCATCGCTCCCCCGGCTCCATAGCCGGCCCCATGCTCGAGGCCCTCGACCTGGTCAAGCGCTACGGCCCCCGCACCGTCGTCGATGGCGTGTCGCTGCAGGCCGAGCGCGGGCAGATCCTCGGGTTGCTGGGTCCCAATGGGGCGGGGAAGACGACCACGTTCTACATGATCGTGGGGCTGGTGCGGCCCGACCGCGGCGGTGTGGCGCTGGACGGCCGCCCGCTGACGAACCTGCCGGTGTACGTGCGGGCGCGCAGCGGGATCGGCTACCTGGCGCAGGAGCCATCGGTCTTCCGCGGTCTCACCGTCGAGCAGAACATCCGCATGGTCCTCGACGCCGCCGATCATCCTGGAGCCGACGCCTTGCTGGAAAAGTTGCTCGAGGAGTTCGGGCTGCGCCGGCTACGGGGGCAACTCGGGATCACCCTGTCCGGCGGCGAGCGCCGCCGCGTGGAAATCGCGCGGGTGCTGGCGATGGAGCCGTCGTACGTTCTGCTCGATGAGCCGTTTACCGGCATCGACCCGAGATCGGTGTCGGAGATCCAGGACATCGTCGGCGCGCTCCGCGCCCAGGGGTTGGGGATCGTCATCACCGACCACAACGTGCGCGACACGCTTGCCATCACCGACCGTGCCGTCATCATCTATGACGGACGCACGCTGCTGGCCGGCACCTCCGCGGAGATTCTGGCCGATCCCGAAGTGCGCCGGGTCTTCCTGGGGGAGCGCTTCAACTTGTGAAATTCGTGAATCGTGAATCGTGAATCGTGAATAGTTCACCGGGCATGGTGGGCGATTTCCGAAGCATGAGTTCGATTCACCACTCACGATTCACCATTCACGAAGGCAAGGTGTGAGTGTGGGCCTGCTGGACCGTTACGTCTGGAAGCAGCTGCGCGGCGTCTTGCTGTTCGGTGTGGCGTTCTTTACGACGTTTCTGATGGTGAACCACCTGTTCGGCCTGGCCCGCCTCAATCGCGAGGGGGGCTTCACGTTCGCCCTGCTGGAGCTGACCGCGTACCGCGTTCCGTTCTTTGCGGTGTACAGCTTCCCGATGGCGACGCTGCTCGCCTCGCTGCTGGCCGTCGGAAGGCTCAGCGACGGGCAGGAGATCACCGCTATGCGCACCAGCGGGATCTCGCTGCGGCGCATTGCCGTGCCCATGGTGATCGCGGGGCTGGTCATCAGCGCCACCTCCGTGCTGGCCAGCGAGTTCGTGGTGCCGGTCTCGGAAGATGCCTATCGCCAGGCGTTCGCGCGTACGATCCGCGGCCAGAGCACCGTGCAGCGCCTGCTGTTCCGCGAGGTGACCGGCGGCATCGAGTCCGCGTTCTTCGTGCGCCGCTTCCGCGTGGCCGACGGTGAGATGGAAGGCGTGGTCGTCAACCAGCTCGAGGGAGGCACGCTGCGCCGCGTGATTGAAGCCGCGCGCGCCAGGTACATCAACGGCGAGTGGGTGTTTGAGGACGGGACGATGCACTCCTTCTCCGGGGAGACCACCGTGACCAGCCGCTTCGATCGTCTGCGCGTGCAGCTTCGCCGGACGCCGAGGGAAGTGGCCGCGGAGCAGCGCGATCCATCGGACATGACGATCCGCGAACTGCAGACGTTCATCCGCCTGCTGCGCGGCACGGGCCAGCGCCTTGCCCCGTACACGGTGGAACTGCAGTCGAAGCTGGCGTTGCCCTTCTCGGCCGCGCTGTACGCGCTGCTGGCGCTGCCGCTGGGCCTGCGCCCCCAACGCTCCGGCCGCGCCATCGGGCTGGGCCTGACCGTGGTCGTGCTGGTGGCCTACTATGTCCTCAGTTCGGTGACCGTCACGCTGGGATTGAACGGCCGTCTGAGCCCCGTGGCGGCGGCCTGGCTGCCCAATCTCGCCCTCGGCGCGGTCGGGATTGCGCTGCTGTGGAGGGCGGACCACTGACGCGGGATCGCGGGATCGCGGGATCAGGGGATCGCGAACGTCTCGAACCCATTCGCCGCGGGGACGCTGGCAGTGCATTCCCGCGATCCCTCGTTCCCGTGTTCCCGCAGTTATCGGTGATCGTCCCCACCTATAACGAGCGTGATTCTCTCCCGGGCTTGCTGTCGCGGCTGGAAGACGTTGCACGACAGCTTCCTCTCGAAGTACTCATCGTTGACGACGCCTCACCCGACGGCACCGGCGCGCTGGGCGAGGACCTTGCGCGTGCGAGTCCGGTGCCGGTCGTCGTCATCCACCGCTCAGGCAAGTCAGGACTCGCCTCGGCCGCCATCGACGGCGCGGCCGCGGCGCGGGGCGGCATCGTCACGGTGATGGATGCCGACCTGTCGCATCCCCCCGAGTCTCTGCCCGCGCTGGCAGCGGCTGTCGAGCGGGGTGCCGATGTCGCCGTCGCATCGCGCTACGTGCGCGGGGGTGGGATCGAGTCCTGGCCCGCGGCGCGCAGGATGCTCAGCCTGGCGGCGACCGCTCTGACGCGCGCGGTCTTAGGCCTGCGGGTGCGCGATCCGCTCTCGGGATTCTTCGCCGCGCGCGGCGAGCTGCTCCGCGACCGGCCGTACCGCGGGCTGGGGTACAAACTCCTGGTGGAAGTGCTGGCGTATCACCCGCGCGCTGTGGTCGTCGAGATCCCGTATCGGTTCGTCGATCGGGCGCACGGATCCAGCAAGCTCTCCCTGGGCGAGATCCGAGCGTTCTTTTCGCTGCTGGCCGGTCTGTGGGCAGACCGGCGGCGTGCCCCGCGCGGTTGAAGGCACGTACAATGAGAGGGATGGTCCCGGCCTGGTCATGGAAATAGGCGTCCTGCTCATCCCGGTGCTGGTGCTCGTCAGCGGGGCGATCGCTCTCGTCGGCAACCGCATCGGGCGCGAGATCGGCCGCCGGCGGTTATCGCTGTTTGGGCTGCGTCCCCGGTACACCGCGCAGATCGTGACGGTCATCAGCGGCATTCTGATCACCGCGACGACCCTCACCGTTGTCCTGCTCCTGTCCCAGGAGGCGCGGGTGGCCCTGTTCCGCCTCAACAGCGTCCTTACGGAGACCCGCAGGCTTGAGGCGGAAATCAAACAGCAGGAGGACCGGTTGAAGCAGCTGGCCCTGGGAGAGATCATCTACCTCAACAACCAGGAGGTCCTCCGCGAGGTCATCGACGGCCGTCTTCCCCTGCGGGCCCTCCAGCAGCGGGTGCAGGCGATGGTCCAGCGGGCCAGCGAGCTGGCTGCTGACAGCGGAGCCGGCGCGGATGGGAGCGGCAACGTGATCGTCCCGAGCCCACCGAACATGACCTGGGCGAAGATCGATGAACTCATCGACGTGCGGGACACGGAGACCGTGGTCCGGCTGGTGTCCAGCCAAAACACGCTGCGCGGCGAGCCCCTGCCGGTGTTCGTGCAGCTGTTTGACAATCGCCTGGTGTACCACAAGGGCACCGTCCTTGCCCAGGCGCAGATCGATGGGCGGCGCTCACGCGACGACATCGGCCAGGCGCTGCTGCGACTGGCCGATCAGGCGGGCCGCCAGGCGCGGGGCAAGGTCCTCTCCCCGCCCTTTACGCTGATCTCCGCACCCCCCGCCGCCGGCGTCGATGTCGACGACCAGCGCGCCGCCATCACACGGCTGCAGCAGCTCAGACGCACGGCCACCGTGGTGGTGATCGCCGCGCAGGACGTGCACACGATCGGGCCGCTCATCATCCGCTATCGGGTCCAATAATCCCGCCCAGGTTTCAGATATCGGGTGTCAGGTTTCAGGTCTCAGGTCTCAGACAAACGTGGGCTGGCGTCGAGAATCTGACATCTGACACCTGAGATCTGACACCTCAGAAGGTTCCCCAGCCTGGGAGTGGAATCACCCTAATCAAGGGCGTGGGTTCCCCACACACCGTGGGGCGAAGAGGGAAGTCCGGTGAGATTCCGGCGCGGTCGCGCCGCTGTAACCGGCGAGCCCCGTACCAAGTCGATAGACCGATTGCTCGATCCGCACCCTGTGGCAATCGACTTTGGTACGGGGCGAGTCGCTCCTTAGCTAGCGCCACTGTCTTGTAGACGGGAAGGCGAGGAGCCGATTAGCCGGGAGCCAGAAGACCTGCCCACCCTGGGAGATCGCCACACGCCTTCGCGGCAGAGGAGGTGGGCGGAATGAGGCTGCGCGTGGTGCCTGCGGTCTGTGCGATCGCAGGTATGTTGTGTGCGCTGACGTGGACTCCCCCGGTACGCGGTCAGGAACCCCCGGAATTCGAGGGCGAAGAAATCGTGGTCCCCGGACGCCGGAGCCAGTCGACGGCGACGACGCCGGCGTACGTCACGGTCATCCCCGGCAGTCTGCTCCGAGCGCTCGGGTTCCTCACGCTGGCCGATGCCCTGCAGTTCTTCGCTGAGATCAACGTCCGCAGCGCCGGATCCGGACCGGGCGGGCTGCAGCAGGTGTCGATCCGGGGCTCGTCGCCCCAGCAGGTCCTCATCTTGATCGATGGGGTCCCCCTCAACGGGACATCCCAGTTCGGCATCAATCTCAGCACGATTACCCTTGCCGACGTCGACCGGGTGGAGATCTTACGCGGACCGTACTCGGCCATCTACGGCAGCGGGGCGCTGGGAGGCGTGATCAACATCGTGACGCGCGGCGATCCCCAATCCGAGGGCTCGCTGGCGGGCACCACCACCCCCGGGGCGCAATTCGCCGTGCGGATCGGGCGGAAGTTCCCCGGGGGGACCATCAGCCTGGGGGCGGAGCGTCTCTGGACGCAGGGCGACCGGCCCAACTCCGACGCGCTGCGCTGGACGGCCGGCGGGCGCATCGTGTTCCAGCGCAGCCCCACCGCGCAGCTGACCCTGCTGCTGCACCACACGTCCGGGGAAGGGGGAGCGCCGGGCAGCACGGTGTTTCCATCATTGACAGACAGGGTCTCCGACGGCCGGACGGTTGGCAGTGTCACGTGGACGGTGAAGCAGCCGGAGGGAGGAGAGCGCCAGGCGCGCCTCTGGGGGCTGGCCGACCGGGTCACCTTTCTCTCTCCATCCGCAGGCTATCGCGCCTTCTCCAACGGCACAGCCGTGGGCATGAGCTGGCAGCAGGTCCGCCAGATCCCCAACGGGCTGCTGACCTGGGGGCTGGAAGGGCAACAGGTCTCGTTCGCGTACCGTGACGCCTCTCCGTTCGGCAGTACACGATTCAGCTCGTCCGAGGTGACCGTTGCCGGATATGTACAGTACGACGTCATCATCCGCGAGAAAACGCTGCTCGGGGCCGGCCTGCGGTATGACGTGGATTCCCTGTACGGATCCCAGCTCAACCCGCGGGTAGGATTCGTTCATTTCCTGACTCCCGCACTGCGGCTGCGGGGAGGGATCGGGCGCACGTTCCGCGGGCCGACGTTTGGGGAGCTCTTCTTCCCCGGATGCAGCAACCCGGGCCTGAAGCCCGAGTCCGCATGGTCGGCGGACCTGGGTCTGGAGGCGACGGTGCGCCCATCGCTGCAGGTACGTGTGAACGGATTCGCCACGCAGGCACGGAACCTTATCGTCGGCGGCTGTAACCCCCGCAACGTCGGCCTGGCAGCGGTATCCGGGCTGTCGGGGGAACTCGTCGGCCGGTTGGCCGACCGCTGGGCCGTCAGCGTCAACGCCACGTGGACCCATGCCAGCAACCTCCTCACCGGCCGCGCCATCCTGCGCGTGCCGGCCGCGCAGGCCAACATGATCCTGCGTTATACGATCGATGCGAAAAGGAGTCTTGCGCTCCTGGCGAACTACGTATCAGATCGCACCGACTTGGATTTCTCGGTGTTTCCCGCAAAAGTTGTCTCCCTGACGCCGTATCTCGCCATCGGTGCCCGCTACGAGCGCCGTCTCGCGGACTGGGTGATCCGTGTCGGAGTCGACAACGTGTTCGACGTACGCTATGCACCGCTGCGGGGATTTCCGGCGCCTCGGAGGACCTTCTACGTGCAGTTCGGACGGGCATTTTGACAGGGGGGATCGATCCATGAAACCGAGGACGCTTGCGGTGGTGGTGCTCGTTCTGGCGGCGGCCGGTGCGCGGCTGCTGCCGCATCCACCGAATGTGACGCCCATCGCCGCGATGGCCCTCTTCGGGGGCGCGTCCTTCGACGACGCCCGCATGGCCCTCGCCGTGCCGCTGGCGGCGATGCTGCTCAGCGACGTGGTCTTGGGGTTGCACGCCACGATGCCCTTTGTCTATCTGGGTTTCCTGCTCATTGCCGGCATCGGCCTGTGGCTGCGGACGCGCCGATCGATCCCGACCATCGCGGCGGGCGCCGTCGTCGGTTCGATCGCGTTTTTCCTGATTACGAACTTCGGGGTCTGGGCCACGACGACGTTCTACCCAAAGACCGCTGCGGGACTGTGGGCAGCGTACGTCGCCGGGCTGCCGTTCTTCCGGAACACGGTCCTCGGCGACCTGTTCTACTGCGCGGTGCTCTTCGGCGGGTGGGCGGCGCTGGAGCGGATCGTGCCCTCGCTGCGCACAGGCGCCGCCGTGGCCCAGGGGTCGTGAGACTCGCTCGAGGCGCCTGCTGATGCGGCGGCTGCGCGCTTGGCGAGCGGCGGTCGCTGCCGCCGTCGCGGTCGTGGCTGGGCTGGCCCTGACCCCCCTGCATGCCCCCATCGCTGACCTCGCCGTCCGTTCCGGCCGGTTGTTCGCTCCTGCTCCCACCGCGGCTGAGGAAGGGGATCCGATTTCGACCGCGCTTTCGGCCGCGCCCTCCCGTCTGCCCATATCGCCGCGCACCCGATCACCACGCGCGGTCGGGTCCATCCAGTCCCATCGGTCCGCCACCGCATCGTCCGCTCCGGCGCACGCGCGCGGCGATCCCCGGCCAACTGCGAAGCATTCAGGTGTTGCGCGCCGATCCGGCGTCTCTCGCGTGCAGGCTCCGATCGCCTCGCATTCAGGTCCGGTCCGCGAAAGTCAGAGGACGCCGGAGGACCTTGCCGCTGCAGTATCCGTCCCGGTCACCCTGCCGGAGGCCACCGGGCCAGATCCCGAGGTCTCAGAGGTCGCCGGGACGCCGCCCATCGTCCATGCACCCCAGATCACGCCTCCCGTGCCGCTGGATGAGCCGCCGCTGGATCCGGTCATGAAGGCTTCCGCCAGCACCACGGCCGCGGGGGCGGTAGGGCTCGAAGAAATTTCAGTCCGCGGAAGGCTCCGGGTGAAGATTCTGGTCCGTGCCGATGGCACGGTCGGCGGGGTCGAGGTCCTCGTGTCATCAGGAGACCTCGTGCTGGACGAGGCTGCGCGGCGGGGGCTGCTTCGGTGGCGGTTCGAACCGGCGCGGCGCGACGGAACGCCGATCGACGCCTACCTGCTGCTGTGGATTACCTTCCGTGAGTGACCGGCCGATGGTCACCGCGGCGGGCGACGCGGCGCCTGCCGCCGGCATCGGTGCGCCAGAGATCGTGCGCCGGATCCAATACGGGGTTCTGCTCGGAACCGCCGCCTTCTACTCCGCGGGGTACGCCGCCGTGGGCCTCGTGGCGATGCTGGCCGCGCTGGTGGCCGAGGCGATCGTGACCCGCCGGCTGCCGTGGCGGCGCAGCGCGCTGGACCCATACCTGGGGGCGTTTGTGGGCGGGTTCGTGTTGTCCGGCCTGCTGTCCACGTACCGGTCGGTGGCAATAGGATCCGCAGTGCTCGCGGCGCTGTCCATTTACGTGTCGTACGGGCCCCTCTACCGGGCGACCAGCGACGATCAGCGATTTCTCATTCCATATCTCTGGACCTGGTATATCGGGGGCGTGCTGGCCGCGGGGGTCGCCATCGTCCTGTTCGTAGTCCAACACGCCGCGCAGGCCACGCTGCCCGCGCTGGGTCCCAACGGCCTGGGCAGCACGCTCCTGGTCGCCCTGATCCTGGGCGGTGGCATGGTGCTGACGACGAGATCATTGCTGCGCTACGCGGCCGGCATCGGTGTGCTGGTTGTCGCCATCGCCCTCGCGTTTACGACATCGCGCGGCGCCTGGCTGGGCGCCGCGTCGGGACTCCTCGCGCTGCTGCTGCTGTCCTGGCGCCGCCTCTGGCGCGTCTTTCTGGCCGCGGGGGTTGTGATCGTCGTATCCCTGGCACTGATGGGTCCCGAGGCCGCGGTGCTGAAGAAGAAGGTCGTTTCGATTGTCAGCATCCACAAGAACGAGGGACGGGTGTTCCTTGCGAGATCGGCGCTCGCGATTGCCGCGGATCACCCCCTGGTGGGCTCCGGACTGAATACGTTCGTGCTGCTCCATCCCCATCCCAGCCTCGCCGGCGAGCGGTTCGCGAAAAAGCCCGCCGCCCGGGCGACGCCGTACGCGCACAACGTGCTGCTCAACATGGCCGCGGAAGGCGGCCTGCTGGGCCTCGGGGCCTTCATGGCTATGCTGATCCGGGGAGGGGTCGCAGGCTGGCGTTGGTACGCCGCATCATCGGGCCCGGACCGCGCCGCCTGCGCCGCGGTTCTCGCCGCGTTCCTGGGCCTGCTTGTCCACCAGCAGTTCGACGGGACGGTGCTGTCCGTCCACATCGGCGCGGGTCTGTGGTTCCTGCTGGCGATCATGATGGTTAACGAGGCCCGCGTCCGCCGCGTGCGGAGTGTGCGGTGAGCGGTGCCGATCCCGTCATCCTGGCCGTCGATCCCGGTCGGGAGAAGTGCGGCATGGCCGTCCTCGACGGAGGGCGGGTGGTGGCACGGGGGGTGCTCCCGATAGATCAGATGGCGGCCACCGCGCTGCGGTGGGCGCGGGATTTTGGGGCACACACCATCGTGCTGGGCAACCGCACCGGGGCCGCCGACGCGAAGGCGCGCCTGGAGGCCGCCGTATCCGCCGTCCCGGTCGTTCTGGTCGATGAAGCGGGAACGACTGAGGTCGCGCGGAGGCGGTACTTCGCCGAGCACCCGCCCCGGGGGTGGAGACGGCTGATCCCTGTCGGCATGCAGACGCCACCCGATCCGTACGACGACTACGTCGCGGTCCTGCTGGCGGAGCGCTTTCTGAGCGACGTGGGCAAGCTGGCGGGGACCTCCCAAAACGGCAACGTACGCCCGTTCAGGTAGAAGGAGGAAGGTCAGGGGACGGCGTATAGCACCCTGGGTTAGCTTCAGGCCCCGTTTGGGGCTTCTGTGGGTGTTTTTGCGTTGGTGCCAGGTGTTACCCGCCGTTCGGCCCTCGATGTCGAGGGCACAGCGCGGTCAGGCGGAAGAGAGGGGGGCCGTTTGCAGGAACGATCCGCCGAGCCGGGATGGTAGGGGACGAAAAAAGGGCCGACGGTCGACCGGTCGTACAGAGAGGAAACACGCACACTCGTCTGTCCCACCGGATCGTCTGCGGCTCAATACTCTAGGGGGTAACGAGCCGACATGAAGAAAGTCGCGCTTGCCTTTGCAGCATTGCTCGTGCTTATGGTTGTCGCCCCCGCCTTCAGCCAGCCGTTCGCGGACGTGCCCACGGATCACTGGGCATTCGATGCGATCGCGGAACTGGCTGCGAAGGGGATCATCGAGGGCTACCCCGATGGAACCTTCAAGGGCGATCGGGCGCTGACCCGTTACGAAATGGCCATGGTGATCGCCAGAGTGCTGGCGCGCATCGAGGCCATCAAAATCCCGCCGCCTCCGGCCCCGGTGAAGATCCCGCCGCCTGAGGTCACGCGGGCAGACATCCAGACCCTGCAGCGGCTGATTAACGAGTTCCGCGCAGAGCTGGCCGCTCTCGGCGTGCGGGTCACCGCGGTGGAGGAGGAGCTCACCGCCTTAAAGGCGCGTGTAGACAACACCTTCATCACCGGTGACTGGACGTACATCTACTCGCTGGGCGGTGTTCCGAGCAGCTGGGAAGGTGGGTACTTCCCGCAGGTCATGCGGAGTCGCATCCGCCTGACCGTCCGGGGCCGCGTGGGCAGCCACACGTCCGTCTTCGCGCGTCTCCGGTGGAACAGCCGGACCTCCCTCGGCGACAGCGGTGCAGATTCGTTTGTCGTCGACTTCGACCGGTTGTACTTTGACTACGCCGCGCCGTTTGGCGTGACGTTCCGCGTCGGCCGCGATTACTGGACCCTGGGCGACAACGGCATCCTGCTCGTGGGCCTGTTCTCCAGGGAAGGTATTCGCGCGCAGGGGAGCTTCGGTCCGCTGACGCTGACGGCCCTGACATACTTTGGGCCGCCAAACCTCGTCGGCCAGTTGGGCGCTGTTGCGATCCCGACCTGGGCCGTCTATGCCTTCCGCGTGCAGGCGTCACTGCTCCCGGGCTGGACGTTCGGCGTGAACTTCCGCGCCGACCGCTGCGGCGGGGCTGGGGCGGTTGCCGGGTGTGGCAGCGGCGGGCTCTTTACCGGCTGGAACATCTTCGGCGTCTGGACCGGGTCCGGCTGGAGCTTCGACTGGTCGGGCAACATCATCCCGGGCGTGACGTTCTCGGGTGAGTACGCGGCGTTCACGCCGTCCGCGGGATGCCCCACCGGCGCCATCGGTGGGATCACGACCGCCACCGGCTGCAGCGCGCTATTCGCCAACGTCGCATTCGACCTCGGACGGCTGACCGGCATGACGTCGTTCAGCCCGATGGTCAACGTCTGGTACAAGAACTACGGCGCCTATTACCTGCTGAACCAGTCGAACCAGTTCAGCCTGGGCGGCCTGTGGTGGGGCTACAACAACCGCAACGTGAGGGCATGGGGCGTGGACGTCAGCATCAAGCCCATGACCGACCTCACGCTCTACTTCGCGTACGAGAACGGCGTAGTGAACAACGCGAACATCTTCTGGAACTTCCCGGCAGTGCTCGCGGGTGACAACTACGTCGCCTATGTCGCGCGGGCCCAGTACAACCTGGGTCACAACGCGAACATCGCGCTCGAGTACTACAACTACCGCAACGTGACGACCGCAGACCAGATCGAGAGTCTGTACGCGGTCCGTCTGTTCCACCGCTGGTAGTTGCCGCTGCAGTCGGGCCCGGGGGGAATTGCCCCCGGGCCCTTTTTGTTTACGCCCGTATTCCGTTTGCGGCCCGCCTGGGTTACAATGGCCTTCGGAGCGCGCATCGATTCAGATCCGACGTGGGATAGTAAAGAGCGAGACCGTAGATCGCGACGTGCGGGGGATAGGCTATGAAGATCTTGCTCGCCGTGGTGGTATTCGCAATCGTCGCCCAGTTCCCCAGCTGCGGCAACTTTGGCATCCAGCAGGGCGACATCGTCGGGTTTGTTGATGACAAGTACATCGCCGCCATCGACGGGCCGGCGCTGCCGTACATCGTCATCGGCGCCACCGAGTACGAAGTGCCGTGGTATTTCTACCGGCTGGTGTCCATCAACGACCTCGTGAAGTTCAGCCACGGCACCTGGACCATTCTGAAGAAGGCGGCGAGATAGCGGCAGCGCGGCGCGCGGCAGGATTGACGCCCCGCCGCGCGAAATGGTAGAGTCCAAACGAGCCAGGTCGTGCCTTTAAACCGGTCCTGTGAGACCGGAAAGGGACCCAGTGACAAACGGGAACGCGGGAACGCGGGAACGCGGGAACGCGACAACAACAGAGTGGATGTCCAGGACAGGGGGTCGTGCCCCTGTCCCTTCCATTTTGCGCGATCCCGCGATCCCCCGATCCCGCTATCCCGGAGGGGCCGGCTGATGCCCCACCTCCTCGCCCTCCGCGATCTGTCCGCCACCGAGATCACCGGCCTGCTGGACCGCTCTGAGATCTATGCGGCCGCCGACCGCGGCGATGAGCTGGCCGGCCTGACGATGGCGACGCTGTTCTACGAGCCCAGCACGCGTACGGAGATCTCCTTTGAGCTCGCCGCGCGCAGGCTGGGGGCGGACGTCGTGCGGTGCGATGTCGATCGCAGCAGCGTCAAGAAAGGCGAGTCCCTGGCCGATACCGTGCGCACCCTGGAGAGCCTGGGCGTCGGACTGATCGCGGTTCGCCACCCCGCCGCGGGCGCGGCACATCTGGCCGCCCGGCACGTCCGCTGCGCGGTGATCAACGCGGGCGATGGGATGCATGAGCATCCTACGCAGGGGCTGCTCGACCTGCTGACCGTGCGCCGGGCCAAGGGGCGCATCGCCGGTCTGCGCGTGGCGATCGTCGGCGACGTGCGGCATTCCCGCGTCGCGCGCTCTGCGGCATGGGGATTTGCAAAACTCGGGGCGTCGGTGGTCGCGGTGGGGCCCGCGACACTGCTCCCGTCACACGCAGACGGCCTGCCGGTCGGTCTCGCCACATCGCTCGCGGACGGCCTCGACGGTGCGGACGTCGTGATGGTGCTGCGGATGCAGCGCGAGCGTCAGCATGGAGGATACGTCCCGTCGCTTGCCGAGTACACGCGGAGCTGGGGTATTGACAGCCGCGCACTCGGCGCCGCGAAGGCGGACGCCATCGTGCTGCATCCCGGACCGGCCAATCTCGGCATCGAGGTGTCGGCTGAGGTCGCCTACGGCCCCCAATCTCAGATCTCCAGGCAGGTGGCCGCCGGCGTGCCCGTGCGCATGGCCGCGAGCGCCTGGGCGGCCGGGCGCGACCGTGTGCTCCCCGCGGCGCACTCCCGGCGGGCCGCCGCAGCGGCGCGCCGCTCACTCGCGGCGAACGGGATCCTGCAATTCGATCATCCTGCCGTGACCGGTCACGAGGCACGACGGTCGACGCAGCGCGGGACCAATGGCGACTGAGTGGCCTGCCCTCCTGATCACCGGTGGTCGCGTCGTTGACCCCGCCGGGGCGCTGGACCGGATGGCCGACGTGCTGATTGAGGGTGGACGTATCCGTGACGTCGCCACCGGCATCTCCGCTGAGGGCCGCCGCGTGCTTGACGCCGATGGACTTGTCGTGGTCCCGGGCCTGATCGACCTACACGCCCACCTGCGGGATCCGGGACAGACTCACAAGGAAGACATCGCCAGCGGCACGCTGGCCGCCGTCCGCGGTGGCTTCACGTCGATCGCCTGCATGGCAAATACGGTGCCGCCGATCGACCATCCCACCGTGGTGGAGTATGTCCGCAGCGTAGCGGCCAAAAGCGCCGCCTGCCGGGTGTACCCGATCGGAGCCATTACCAAGGGGCTGGCCGGCCAGGAACTGGCCCTCATCGGAGGTCTCGCCGCCGCCGGCGTCGTGGCCATTTCGGACGATGGGGCCGCGGTCGCAGACGCCGGATTGCTGCGGCGGGCCATGACGTATGCCGCCATGTACGGGCTGCCGGTGATGGAACACTGCGAGGATCGCGCCCTCTCCGATGCCGGCGTGATGCACGAGGGCACGTGGTCGAGCGTCCTGGGGCTGCACGGGATTCCCGCGGTCGCCGAGGACACCGTCGTGGCGCGGGACCTCCTGCTCGCCGAATCGACCGGCGCGCATCTCCACGTGCTGCACGTCAGCACGGCCGGCAGCGTGAAGTTGATTCGGGAGGCGAAGCGCCGCGGCATGCGCGTCACGGCGGAAGTCACACCCCACCATCTCCTGCTGACCGACGAGGCCGTGGCCGGATTCGATGCAAACTTCAAGATGAACCCGCCGCTGCGATCGCGCGGGGACGTCGCCGCCCTGCGCGAGGCCTTGACCGATGGGACGATCGACGCCATCGCCACCGACCATGCCCCGCACACCGTCGAAGAGAAGACGGTCGAATTCGACGCGGCCCCGTTTGGCGTCTCGGGGCTGGAGACGGCGGTCGGTCTGATGTTGACGTTCCTGGTCCGCGCGGGGGGCCTCGATCTCCCGACCCTCGTCCAGCTGATGAGCACCGGGCCCGCCACCATCCTCGGGCTGCCCTCAGGGCGTCTGGCGCCGGGCGCGCCCGCGGACCTGACGCTGCTTGATCTCGATCGTGCCTGGACGGTCGATCCACAGACCTTCGCGTCCAAGTCGCGGAATACACCGTTTACGGGATGGAACCTCATCGGAAAAGCCGTAGGGACCATCGTGGGGGGCGAGATCAAGTACAGCGAGCTACCCGTGGAGGCGCGATCATGAAGGGCGGGAACAAGGGAACAAGGGAACAGGGGAACAAGGTACAGCCGGAGCAACATCCGACACTGACTCGTTCCCTCGTTCCCCCGTTCCCTCGTTCCCCGTCTCTGGCAGTCGAGATCGCCGGCATCACATTTACGCACCCGGTACTATCCCCGCCCGGCCCCCTCGGGTTCGGCCGCGAGGTGCAGTCCGTGGTCGATCTCCGCACTTTCGCGGGGTTTGTGACCAAGTCGGTGACGCTCCAGCCGCGACCCGGTCACGCATATCCGCAGATTGTCGCCACCGATGGGGGATGGTTGAACTCCCTGGGCCTGCCCAACCACGGACTGGCGGTGTTCCTGGCCAAGGACCTCCCCTTCCTGCGTACGCTGGGCATCCCGATCATTGTCAGCATCGCCGCCGATTCCGAGGCGGACTTTGTCTCGCTCGCGACGTGGCTGGATCAGGAGCAGGGTGTGGCCGCCATTGAAGCCAACATTTCCTGCCCCAACGTCGCCGACGGGATGGCCTTTGGCGTCAGCGCTGACGCCACCGCCCGCCTGGTCGCGTCGCTGCGCCGGGCGACGGCACGGCCGCTGTTTGTCAAGCTGACCCCGAACGTTACCGACGTGGTCGGGATTGCGCGGGCGGCGGAAGACGCCGGCGCCGACGCGCTGTCGCTGATCAACACCCTGCTGGGTCTGGCCATCGACGTCCGCACGAGGCGCCCGAAACTCGGCGCGGTCACGGGCGGGCTGTCGGGTCCCGCGATCCGTCCCGTCGCCGTGCGCATGGTCTGGGACGTCGCGCGGGCCTGCCGGATCCCGCTCATCGGGATGGGCGGGATCGCGACCGCCGCCGACGCCCTGGAGTTCATCATCGCGGGGGCGACGGCCGTGGCCGTTGGATCCGCGGCCATCGATCGGCCCACGGTGGCGACCGATATCCGCGCAGGGCTGGACGCCTACCTCGTCGAGCATGAGATTGGTGACATCCGCGAATTGATCGGAAGCCTCCAACTTCCGGTGAATGGTGAATCGTGAATCGTGAGTCGGCAGTCGCCAGTCCCCAGTCCCGGGTCCCGGGTCCCGGCGGTGCGCGTCTGATTGTCGCCCTCGACGTGCCGTCGCTCAATGCGGCTGCGGCGCTGGTGGGCGAACTCATCGGCGTCGTGGACTGGTTCAAAGTCGGGTCAGAATTGTTCACGGCTGCGGGACCCGACGCGGTGGAACTGGTTCTCGGCCGCGGGGGGCGCGTCTTCCTGGACCTGAAATATCACGACATCCCCACCACGGTGGGCGGCGCGGTCGCCGCCGCCGCCTCGCTCGGCGTCTCCATGCTCGATGTCCACGTGGCGGGTGGGCGGGAGATGCTGCGCGCTGCCGTCGAAGCCCGAACCTCAACGCCCGCTGCCCGCCTCGCGCTCCTGGGCGTGACCCTGTTGACCAGCGACCCTGACACTGCCGCGGCACCGCGCGTGCTCGAATGGGCCCGCGGGGCCCGGGACGCAGGGCTGCAGGGGGTCGTCGCGTCCGCACTCGAGGCGGCGGCGATCAAGGCCGCCTGTGGCCGCGACTTTCTGGTCGTGACCCCCGGGATCAGGCCATCAACCGCGAGCCATCATGACCAGCGGCGGATCATGACCCCGCATCAGGCCAGCGCAGCCGGGAGCGACTATCTGGTGGTCGGACGTCCCATCACCCAAGCTGCGGATCCCCGTCGGGCCGCGGAGGAGATTCTCAGGCAGATCGACGAAACCCCCTAGGACGGATGGATCCCTCGGAACTCGAAGCACTGCTCCACCACGTGGGCGCGATTCAGCAGGGGCACTTCCTGCTGAGTTCGGGTATGCACAGCACCCATTACATTCAATGCGCTCTGCTGCTCCAGTATCCGCAGCATGCCGAGCGGGTGGGCCGGGCGCTGGCCGGACGGTTCAGCGCGCAGGCGCCGTCGGTTGTGATCGGGCCTGCCTACGGCGGGATGATCGTCGCCCATGAAGTGGCCCGGGCGCTGGGGGCGCGCGCAGTATTCGCCGAGCGCGTGGAAGGCCGGTTTGAGCTGCGACGGTCGTTTGAAATCGCTGCCGGTGAGCCGGTGCTGGTCGTCGAGGACGTGGTCACGACCGGGGCATCAACCCTGGAGGTCAAGCGTGTGGCGGAACGCCAGGGAGGACGTGTCATCGGCGTCGGGGCCGTCGTCGATCGCAGCGCGGGCCCCTTGGCCTTCGATGCGCCGTTCCACGCCCTGCTGACGATTCAGGTCGAGACCCACATTGCGGCCCTCTGTCCGATGTGTGCGGCGGGGGAGCCCATCGTCAAACCCGGCAGCCGCAGCCCGCAGAGCGCGGTCGGGGCCCCACCGCAGCGCTGAGAATCCGAACATTTACCGGGGTCAGGCGGCGATGGGTGGTGGGTCAATTTGGATGAGCGCGGCGGCGGTTATGCTCAGGGGCGGCCCCTCGCTGCGAGTCGGGCGGCTCGGATTGACGTTGCAGGCCTCACGTTCCCTGCCGCGCTCGCCTGCCAATCTGTAGCTACGGATCACGACGGTCTCTTCCGCTTCCCGCGACATCGGTGCGGCGATCCTATGTTTCACGGCCTGCGAGATGGTTGCCGCCCTCCAATCTCCGCTCGGGGGCCGCCCCACTCGCCCGCCGCCGTCCCCTCTGGTCCGTTCCCAGCATCTGCGTGTCACCTTCCGTGGGCTGGTGGAGGACCGCGGAGCGACGTGGCGGCGAGCTGTCGCCGCCACTGTGACCCCGCGCCTCCGATCGAATCCCACCGGGGGCCCCGCAAAATGGCTCTGGCCATTTTGTGGGGTAGGCATGAGGGCCGCGTCGCGCACGGCGGGGCCCCGCATGCAGCGTCGCCCAGGGAGCACGGCGCAGGATGGATCGCGCGGTAATGCGGGGGGGCCCGGAGCAGCGTGCCCGGCCGTCGTGCAGGCCCGGGTGAGCCCCGCCGATCGTGGCGGGGCGAGCCCGAGCGCTACGCCCGGCGGGTGAGCCGCCCCGAGAGCGGAGCGGCCCTCCACCAGCCTGGCCGAAACCGAGCAGCGGTTTGAACTGCCCCACTACGCGGCGAAGAGTTCGGTTGACACCCTGAGCGGCGCACTCCTATAATGTACGAAAGTTCCCGGAGGCGGTGTGT
>DASXUC010000117.1:0-27105 GCA_036505015.1 bacterium
ACGACAACGGTCAGCACGTATGCATTTTCGGTGGGCGTGGAGGACGCGAGGACGCGGACGGTGTACACGCCCTCCTGCCGTGCACGGAACCCGTTTTCCACGATATCAAACCGGGGATCGGCGATGACGATCGGCGTCGTCCCGCCGCCGACGGGCTGAACCCGGAGGATCTGACGGGGCGCCAGCGACACGTGGTCGGTGCGCGAGACCACGGCGCCGCTGCGGAAGCGAAATCGCCACGTCAGCGTCGGAGGCACCGCCGCCGGGGGCACCATGGCCGTCTCCGAGAAGCCCGAGCCATTCCAGACCAGGGCACGGCCGCGCCCGCGGTCCACCAGGCGTGGATCCGCGATCGTGACCCGGTCGGAGGACTCTGCGTTGACCAGCACCCTCGCGGTCCCGCCGACCAGCCCGACCACGCGATACGACCAGCGGCCGGTGTCGCTGACGGCTTGAAACAACACGGCGTCGCGGTCGCCGAGGAGTCGCCCGGCATCGACGGAGACCGGAACCCCGCCGGACAGCGTCTCCCGGTACACGACGTCGATGCGGTGCGTCCAGCGGTTGTACCGGGTGATGACGTCGGTGTACCCTGCCCGTCGTGCCCCCGGAAACGGCGGGACGGCGATGACCACCGCGGCTTCGAGCGGCGGAGCGCCGTCAAGGTTGACGCGGGCCAGGCTGTGCAGCGTGCTGCCCGCGGGCATCAGTGCGAGAATCTGGCCGGCCGTGATCGGTGCCGCGGGCGGACGGGTCCACCAGACGACAATCGCCGCCAGTGCGGCGGCGACCAGGGCAGCGGCAGGGACGCGGCTAGCCCGAGCCCTTGAGGCGGGGATCGAGAATGTCGCGGAACGCATCACCCAACAGGTTCCAGCCGAGCACGAACAGGAAGATCGCGGCCCCGGGGAAGATCACCACGTACCAGTAGGTAAACGCGTGGCCGGGGCTGCCGAGGATCCAGTTCCGTGACAGGTTGATGAGCATGCCCCAGTCAGCATACCCGATTTCCGCGCCCAGCCCCAGGAAGCTCAATCCCGCGGCGGTGAGAACGATCAGACCCACGTCCAGCGAGCCGAACACAAGAAATGGATAGATCGCATTGGGGATGATGTGGCGAAAGATGATGCGGAAGTCGCTGGCACCCATTGCCCGCGCCGCCTCCACGAAGTCCCGGCTGCGGATCCCCAGGATGTCGCCCCGCAGCAGGCGGGCGTACACCGGCCAGTTCACGATGGCGATGGCGATCATGATCTTGTCCAGTCCCCGTCCCAGCACGCTGACCACGACCACGGCGAGGACCAGCCCTGGAAACGCCAGGAAGACATCGGTGACGCGCATCACGATTTCATCCAGCCGTCCGCCGTAATAGCCGGATAGCCCGCCGAGGATCAGCCCGATCACCACCGAGATCGCGATCACCACGGTGGACACGCGCAGGGCGGTCCGCGTGCCCCACACGATCCCGTAGTAGATGTCGTACTGTCCTTGCGTCGTGCCAAGGACGTGGCGGGGGCGGGGCGGCAGCGGATCGTTGCCAAATCCCTCCTGCGGGATCAGGTAGGCGTTGCGCGACGTCTCCGGCGGCGGGGCCAGCACCGGCGCCAGGGCACCCACCGCGAAGAACACGACGATGAGCGAGAACCCCGCCACGGACAGCGGGTTCTTGCGCATCCGGCGCGTGAAGTCCGACGGCACCGACCAGAAGGTGATCACCCCGAGCACGAGGAGGATGAACTCCGCGGTGGCGAGCGGGAAGGCGGCAAACCGGTCGCGGACCGCCGGTATGGCGAGGGCGGCCACGATCGTCAGACCGACGAGAAGGGCGAGCGGCAGGAGGCGGCTGCGGTTTTCCTGCATGCCGCGGGCCGCGGTGGCAATGATGCCCATCGGCTACTGCAGCCTCACGCGCGGATCGATGTACGCGTAGAGGACGTCCGCGGCGAGGTTCCCCAGCACGGTCAGACCGGCCACAAACATCGCGAAGCCGGTCACGCCCGGGATGTCGAGCTGCTGAGCCGCGAAGGCGCCCCACCGGCCGATGCCGGGGAAGTTGAAAATGGTCTCAGTGATCACGACGCCGCCCAGCAGGCCGACGAAGGTCAGGCTGCTCAGTGTAATGACGGGGATCAGCGCGTTCTTACGGGCGTGGACGTCGATCACGACCGACTCGGCGAGGCCCTTCGCCCGCGCCGTGCGAACGTAGTCCTGGCGCAGGACCTCCAGCATCGAGGAACGCGTGATGCGTACGAGGAGCGCAATCGAGACCATGGTCAGCGTCAGCACCGGGCCCATCAGGTGGCGGAGGGCATCGAGGAAGACCCACAGCTGCCCGTTCAACAGCGCGTCGACCGTCATCAATCCCGTGTAGTGATGGAACTGCCCGGACCGCACGAACAGGTCGGCCTGCAAATCGAGGCGGCCCGGCGGGAACCAGTTCAACCGCCCATAGAGCACCATCAGGATGAGCAGCCCCCACACGAAACTCGGCAGGGAGCGGAACGAGATCGAAAAAACCCGCGACGCGTGGTCGATGAGTTTGTCCCGGTGCACCGCGGCCGCGGTGCCCAGCCAGACCCCCACGATCATGATCGGAATGAATGAGTACAGGGTCAGCTCGAACGTCGCGGGGAAGAACGCCCCAATCGCCTCGGACACCGGCAGCCGCGCCGTCTGGGACCAGCCGAGGTTGCCGTGGAACACTTCCTTCAACCAGTTCCAATACTGAATATGGATGGGCTTGTTCAACCCGTACCGCTCGATGATCGCCGGCAGCGCGCGCAGTTGGTTCGGGTTCGTAATGAACGCGGCGGCGCGCATCTCCGGCGCCAGGAACTGCAGCAGTGCGAAGATCAGGACGGTCACGCCGAAGGCGACCAGCGGAAGCAGGAGGAGCCGTCGACCGACGTAGGCTGCCATAGCGGGGCCTCGACGTGGGGCGGCCCGGCAGATCGACCGGGCCGCCCCTGGAATCCTACCCCTTGGACATCGGGTAGACGTACGGGCCGAAGAACGCGGGGTTGTTGTACCAGCCGCGAACCCAGCTCCGCATCACGATGAACCCTGTCGGCTGCAGATAGAGTGTGGTGGCGTCGTTGAACGAGATTTCCATCAGCTTGAAGTAAATGGCCCGGCGCTTTGCCGCATCGGTCTCGTTCCGGGCAGCCACGATGAGTTTGTCCACCTCAGGGTTGTTATACCCCTGCGCCGATCCGTAGGTCCCGGAGCTCATCTGGAACGGGGTGACGAAGTTGTCCGGGTCCGGGTAGTCCGCCGCCCAGCCGATGATCCACATCGGCAGCTTGCTCTGGCGGTACAGGGAAAGGTACTGCGCCCAGGTCACGCCGCGCACGTCAACCTTGAACTTCGGGTTGAGCGACTCCACGTTGGCCTTCAGGATCTGACCCATGCATTGCCGCGTGGTGTTGCCGCTGTTGAACGCGATCGTGAACTTGAACCCGTTGTTCCAGACCTGCCCGCCCGCGGCCTCGCGGAATGCCGCCGCGGCCTTGGCCGGATCGGTCGTGTACCACGGCTGGTTGGGGTTGTAGCCGAACATCCCCTGCGGGATCGGCCCCCTGTTCACGGACGCCTTGTTGCGGTTGCAGTCGCGGATGGCTGACGCGTAATCAAACGCGTACGCGATGCCGCGGCGCACGTTCACGTCGGCGAAGAAGTTCCCGGGCACGCCGTTGCCGTCCAGCCGGCCGCTGCCCACGTCGGGGTTGCCGCCGGTGGTGTCGATCTTCAGGTTCATGTAGATACCGGTGACGACGAGCTGCGGCAGGTTGTCGACGATCCGCACGCCCTGCAGCCCCTCGACCTGGGACTGCTCAACCCGGTTCACGCTGACGATGTCGGCGTCGCCCTGCTGCAGCGACAGCCGCCGCGGGCCGAAGTCCTCCACAACCTTGTAGATGACGCGGGCCAGTTTGGCCGGAGCGCGCCAGTAGGTACTGTTGCGCTCCAGGATTGCCTGGCGGGTCTGCCGGTCCCACTGCACGAGCTTGAACGGACCGGTGCCCATGGCCTTGCTGAACAGCGTGGTGTCTTCCGGCTTCGCCGGGTTGTTGAGCTTCGCCACGCCGGCGGCGCTGCCGTCCCATCCGCCGTTGGAGACGACGAACTGCTTGCTCACCACCATCGACCACTGCGCCATGATCGACATGAACGCCGCGTACGGCTCCTTCAGCGTGATGCTGATGGTGCTGCCGCTTGTCGTGATCGCCTGGTTGGCCTGGTTGAACAACGCGGAGTTGAGGTTGCCCTTGTCATCGCGCGTCACGTCCACGCCGAGGATCGGGGACAGCAGGATCCACGACGGCCCGCCGTCACGGTCCATGAACATAAACCGCAGCAGCGAGTACTTCACGTCTTCCACGCTCACCGCCGATCCGTCGGAGAATTTCAGACCGGAACGGAGCGTGAACTTGTAGGTCTTGCCGCCGTTGCTGATCCCGCCGTTGGCGACGCTCGGGACCACGGAGGCAAGCATCGGCACGAACGTACCGGTCGAGCCCCCGTTGAAGAAGATCAGCGTCTCGTAGATGTTCCAGAGGTAGACTTCGGAGCTCGCGGTGTCATAGCCATAGGCCGGGTCGAGGGTCTCGGGATCCCCGAACCGCACGAGCACCAGCGTGTCGGGGTTCTTGACCGCTCCCTGGCCGGACGCGATGCCCGTGAGCACGACCATGGACAGGGCCATGGTCAGCGCGAGCAGCGCCAGCAATTTGCGTTTGAAACTCATTTGTCGCAGTCCTCCTTCGTCGAGCCTTCAGAATAGGTACGCCTGCCCCTCCCGATCCGCTTCCACCTCCCTCCTGCGCCTTCACGAAATCAGATCCGTCGTTACCCGGCGGGCCGCAGGACCGCCGACTTGCTGCGTTGATGCTGGAACGGGAGGATCGGGCAGGCCACAAAATGCCCGGTCCCCCAGTAGTCCACCAGTTGCGGATCATTGATCCGGCAGCTCTCCTGCGCGTACAGGCACCGCGTGTGGAACCGGCAGCCCTTCGGCGGATTCACCGGGCTGGGCACGTCGCCGGGCAGGATGATCCGCTCCCGGCGCATGCCCGGGTCGGGGATCGGCACCGCCGACAGCAGCGCCTCCGTGTACGGGTGCTGCGGGTTCTCGAACAACTCCAGCGCGTCGGAGATCTCCACGATCCGTCCCAGGTACATCACCGCGATGCGATCGCTGATGTGCTTCACCACCGACAGATCGTGGGCGATGAACAGGTAGGTCAGCCCGAATTCCTTCTGCAGCTCTTCCAGCAAATTCAACACCTGCGCCTGGATCGACACGTCCAGGGCCGACACCGGCTCGTCGCAGATGATCAGCTTGGGGTTCACCGCCAGGGCGCGGGCGATGCCGATCCGCTGGCGCTGGCCGCCGCTGAACTCATGCGGATAGCGGTTGGTGTGGTACGGCGAGAGACCGACGACCTCCAGCAGTTCCTGCACGCGGCGCAGCTTCTCTTTGCCGTGCGCCAGGTTGTGGATCTCCAGGGGCTCGCCGATGATGTCGCCGACGGTCATGCGGGGGTTCAGCGACGAGTACGGGTCCTGGAAGATGATCTGCATGTCGCGGCGCAGCCGGCGCAGATCTTCCTTGTTGAGTTTGAAGATGTTCCGGCCTTCAAACGAGGCTTCCCCGCTGGTCGGCTCCATCAGCCGCAGGATGACGCGGCCCGTGGTGGTCTTGCCGCAGCCGGACTCGCCGACCAGCCCCAGGGTCTCGCCGCGGCGGATGGTGAACGACACGTCGTCGACGGCCTTCACCGCCCCGACCTGGCGCTGCACGATGAACCCCTTGGTGATGGGGAAGTACTTGACGAGGTTCTTCACCTCGAGGATGACGTCTGCGTTTGTGGATGCTGTGCTCACCGGTATCGACCCTCCGATTCACGATTCACCATTCACGAACTAAGTCTTCCGGAATGACGCCTCCAGGCCGGCCGCCGCGGCGGCGCGTTTGTCTTCTTCGGTGGCAAAGTCGCTGTAGAGGTAGCACTTGGCGAAGTGGTCCTCCCCGACCACATAGTCCGGCGGGTCGGCCTTCACGCAGATCTCCATCGCAAACGGGCAGCGTGGGGCGAACGTGCACCCCGGGGGCAGATCGATCAGGCTGGGCGGCTGCCCCTCGATGGGAATCAGGCGTTCCTTGCGCTCGTACAGTTTGGGGATCGAGTGCAGCAGCCCCCAGGTGTACGGGTGTTTGGGGTGGCGGAACGTGCGCTGCACGTCGGTGTGCTCGACCGGCTTGCCGGCGTACATTACGACCACGTTGTCGCACAGCTCGGCGACGACGCCGAGGTTATGGGTGATCATGATGATCGCCATATTGAACTCCTGCTGCAGACCGCGCATCAGGTCCAGGATCTGGGCCTGAATGGTCACGTCCAGCGCGGTGGTGGGCTCGTCGGCGATGAGGATCGAGGGGTTGCACGACAGGGCCATGGCGATCATCACCCGCTGGCGCATGCCGCCGCTGAACTGGTGCGGGTAGTCGCGCACCCGCTCCTTCGCCAGCGGGATCTTCACCTTTTCCAGCATCTCCGCGGCACGGTCCCAGGCGTCTTTCTTACTCAACCCCTGGTGGAGCATCACCGCCTCGGCGATCTGCTCGCCGATCGTGAGCACGGGGTTCAATGACGTCATCGGCTCCTGGAAGATCATCGCGATCCGGTTGCCGCGGATGCGGCGCATCTGTTCTTCCGACAGCGCCAGCAGGTTCGCTCCGTCGAACGAGATCTCACCCTCCACGATCTTGCCGGGCGGCTGCGGAATCAGCCGCATCACCGACAGCGCGTGCACGCTCTTGCCGCACCCGGATTCGCCGACGATGCCCAGGGTCTCACCCTTGTGCAGCTCATAGCTCAACCCGTCGACGGCCTTGACGACGCCCTCATCCGTGTAGAAGTACGTTTTCAGATTGCGGACAGACAGCAGTGACTCCGCCATCAACTCACCCCACGATTAGGATCTGTTGAAGGATGAAAGGGCCAACCTATATCTATTCGTTTATGGTCGCCTCCAACCTTCACCGGACACTCCCTCCCAATACTGCTACTGATCGGTCCTCACCCATTCCCAGGCGTTCCAGGGAAGGTAGTACGTCGCCAGACCCGTCGGCCGCACGTTGCGCACCGTTTTGCGCATCGTGGTCAGGCTCAGCCGGAAGTACAGCGGCAGCGACGGCAGCTCTTCCGCCAGGATCTCCTGCTGCCGCCGCAGCAGGGCGTTGCGCTTGGCGGCGTCCAGCTCGCTGATCACCTGCTCCATGATGCGGTCGTTCTCGGCGTTGCGCCATCCCGGCCGGTTGTTGCCCTCGAAGTTGTTGGCCGCACTGGGAATCTGGCTGCTGTGGAACCGGTCGAAGGCCAAAGAGTCCGGCGTGAACAGGCTGGCGTACATCGCCAGATGCGGAAACTGCCGCCGCGGCGCGATCGTCCCCAGGAAGACCGATGCCGGGCGGTTGTCGATGCGCAGGTCGATGCCGACCGCCTTCAACTGCTCTTTCATGATCTGCTCGACCTGTTCGCGCACCGAGTTGCCGGCGGTGGTCATGATCGTCAGTTCCATCCGCTTGCCGGTGCCGTCGCGGAGCACCCCGTCGGGTCCCGCGGTGAAACCGGCTTCGGTCAGCAGCGCCCGGGCGCGGGCGGGGTCGAAGCCGTACTTCCGGACGTTCGGGTTGTAGGCCGGATGCCTCGGCGCCAGCCACGAGTGCGCCACGGGCTGCTTGCCTTCGAACAGCGCGCGGACAATCGTGTCCCGGTCCACCGCGTAGGCGATAGCCTGCCGGACCCGCCGGTCCTTCAACCATGGGTCATCGAGGTTGAAGTCAATCCGCTCCCACGTCAGCGCCTCGGTATACTGGGTGGCGATCGCGGGGTTGCCCCGCTCGATCTGCACCATCTCGGTGATGCCGAAGTTGTTGATCTCCGTCCCGTCCACGCTGTTGGCGAGTTGGTTGGCCAGCAGCACCGTGGAATCGAGGATGAAGCGGAACACGATGCGCTTGACTTTCGGCGCCCCCAGCGGCCACCGCTCATTCGCTTCCACAATCAGGTGGCTGCCGGGCTGCCACTCCACGAATCGGTACGGCCCGTCGGCCACCGGGGCGCGCCAGTACGGGTGCGCGTTGATCTTGGACGGATCGCGCAGGTAGGCGGCCTCCAGCAGGTGCCGCGGGTAGACGATCTGGTTGCCGAACGGATCGGTATTGGCGAACGGCCACAGCTCGTTCCACTGCACGACCATCGTGTAGGGGTCGTTCGGGTTGGGTACCAGTACGTTGTCCACCTTGCGGAGGATGAACCGGCTGACCTGCGGCACTCGCGGGTTCCGCAGCATGCCGTAGGTGAACCGGTAGTCCAGCGCGGTGACCGGGCGGCCGTCGTGCCAGGTGAAGCCGCGCTTCAGCTTCCAGGTCACCCGCATCTTGTTCCCGGGCAGCACCACCCAGTCGCCGTCTTTGATCGTGGGCAGTTTCTCCACCATCATCGGCTGGCGGACCCACTTGTCGGTGAACGGGGCGACGTACCCCCAGAGCACGTCGTTGATGACGCTGGCCACGGCCATGATGGTGAACTCGCCCAGCGCATCGGGTTCCTGG
Source organism: bacterium (assembly GCA_036505015.1). GTDB lineage: Bacteria > Sysuimicrobiota > Sysuimicrobiia > Sysuimicrobiales > Kaftiobacteriaceae > DASXUC01. The sequence goes on from DASXUC010000117.1 coordinate 8,621, forward strand.
GCCAGCCCGATCACCACCTGGCTGGCCGCGGGCGCGCCGGCGGCCGGCAGGACAGGGAGAACCAACACCGCCACGCACAGCAGCACCACCCCGGCGCGGACCGGTCTCATCTCACCCTCCGCGGTCCCGCAGGCGTGGGTCCAGCGCGTCGCGCAGCCCATCGCCGAGAAAGTTGAAACTCAGCACGGTGATGAAAATGCAGAGGCCGGGAAAGATCGCCAGCCATGAGGCCTGGAAGACATACTCCTGCGCGCGCTGCAGCATGTTGCCCCACGACGCGGTGGGAGGCGCGATGCCCAGTCCGAGGTAACTGAGGGCCGATTCGCCGAGGATCGCCCCGCCGACGGCGAGCGTGGCGGCGACGATCACCGGCGCCAGCGTATTGGGCAACAGGTGGCGGAAGATCAAACGCCCTTCGGATGCGCCCAGCGCCCGGGCGGACTCGATGAAGTCCTGATGCTTCAGCGACAGCACCTGGCCCCGCACCAACCGGGCCACTCCCGTCCACCCGAAGGCGGTAAAGATCAAGATGATGCGGGAGATCCCTCCCCCGGGGATCAGGGCCGCCAGGATCAGATACAACGGCAAGGTGGGCACCGACAGCAGGATATCTACCAGGCGCATCAGCACCGTGTCCACGGACCGGCCGTAAAACCCCGCCACCGCCCCGACAAGCGTACCGATGATCGCCACGTTGAGCGCCACCAGGTAGCCCACCGACAACGACACGCGCCCGGCGTGCATGATACGGGACAGCACGTCGCGTCCCAATTCGTCCGCGCCAAACAGGTGCGTCAGGCTGGGCGGGCTCCAGCGGCCGGCGAGGTCGATACGGTCCGGCGGATACGGCGCAAGCCAGGGTGCCAGCACGGCCATCAGCGTCAAGGCGAGGGCGGCAATGCCCCCGGTCACCGCCAGCCGGTGCCGGCGGAACCGCCGCCAGGTGACCCGGGCGTAACTCTGCCCGACGGCCTGGGTGTGCCGCTGCAGCCTTCCAGCACTCAGTCCTTCGTGGATCATGCTCGCCATCCCAGTTCGGTGTCAGGTCTCAGGTGTCGGGTCTCAGGTGCCAACGTCACTCATATCGAATCCGCGGATCGACGAGCGCGTAGGCGACGTCGGCCAGCAGGTTCGCCAGAATGGTCGCCACGGCCAGAAACAGCAGCACGGCCATGGCGACGGCATAGTCGTGACCGAGGACGGCCTGGAACAGCAGCAGCCCCATGCCCGGCCAGCTGAAGATGGTCTCGGTGACGACGGCGCCGTCCAGCAGCGCCGGCAGGCTGAGGGCCACCAGGGTGATGATCGGAATCAGCGCGTTGCGCAGCGCATGCCGGCGCGTCACCAGACGTTCGGACAGCCCTTTGGCCCGTGCGGTGCGCAGGTAGTCCGCCCGGATCACTTCCAACATGCTGCTTCGGCTGTAGCGCACCCAGGTGGCCATGCCGACGGTCGCCAGGACGATGGTCGGCAGCACCAGGTGCGCGAGCCGGTCGCCGATCAGGCTCAGGCCGGGAGCGACCCCGGGCGTCATCATCCCTCCCGCCGGCAGCAGCGGGACCCACACGGCGAAAAAGAGAATGAACAGAATCCCCTGCCAGAACACCGGCATCGCCAGTCCGACGAAGGAGAGCAGCGTCGCCAGATAATCCACCCATGAATACTGGTGCAGCGCGGAGAACACTCCCACCGAGATACCGCCGACAAACGCGAGCAGAAAGGCCGCCGTCAGCAGCTGCAGGGTGTTCCCCAAGCGCTGCCCGATCAGCTCCGCGACCGGCCGTGCGTACGTCCGCGAATATCCGAGATCTCCCCGCAGCGTGGACCGCAGCCACTTCCAATAGCGAATTTGGACCGGGTCGTCCAGCCCGTAATAGCTGCGCAGCCGCGCGACATCCTCGGGCTGCACGTCGGGAAGGGAGCTGGTCAGCAGCTCCACGGGGTCCCCGGGCGTCGCGACCAGCAGGGCAAACATCAGCACCGACAGCCCGGCGAGCACGACCAGGCTCTGCCCCAGGCGCCGCGCCAAGAACCGCCACATTGGTTTCCGCCGGTCCCCGTGTCCGAACGGTCACGTGTTCTCGATTCCGCCGAACCGCTACACCTTCAAGCGCGGGTCGAGCGCGTCCCGCAGCCCATCGCCGAAGAAGTTGAAGCACAAGACCGTCAGGAAGATCATCGCCCCCGGCCAGAACGCCAGCCACGGCGTGGACCACATGTAGCTCTGGGCGTTCTGCAGCATGTTGCCCCACGACGGGGTCGGCGGCTGGATGCCCACGCCGAAATACGACAGCGCCGCCTCGGTCAGAATCGCGCCGCCGACGTCGAGCGTCGCGGCCACGATGATCGGCGCCAGGGCGTTGGGCAGCAGGTGGCGGAAGATGATCCGCGTCTCGCTGGCGCCTAGGGCCCGGGCGGCGTCGGCAAAGTCGAGCGATTTCAATCGCAGGATCTCCCCCCGCACCAGCCGGGCGGCGATGGTCCACCCGAACAACCCGATGATGACGATGATCGGGAGCACGCCGCCGCCGAAGTAGCGGCCCAACAGCAGCAGCACGCCGAACACCGGCAGGGTGAGCACGATGTCGGTCAAACGCATCAGAATGTTGTCCAGGAGCCCGCCGTAGAACCCGGCCACGACGCCGACCAGCGTGCCCAGCGCAACGGCGGACAGCGCGGCCGCGAAGCCCACCAGCAGAGAGATGCGGCCGGCAAACAGGAGCCGGGTCAGCACGTCGTGGCCCAGGTCGTCGGTGCCGAGAAAGTGCCCGGGGATGAACGGCCGGGCAAACCGGTTCAGCAGGTCGATGTCCTCGAACCGGTACGGCGCGATCCACGGCGCGAACACGGCGGTGGCGATGAGCAGGAAGATGATGAACAGGCCGAGCATGGCCAGGCGGTGCTTACGCAGCCGCTTCCAGGCGATCTGCCAGTAGCCTTCGCCGATATCCGACTTGGGCTGCGGTGCAGCGGGAACCGCTACGGTCGCCGCGTTTCGAGCCATCCTCTACCCTCTGATCGGTTAGTCATAGCGGATCCGCGGATCCAGCATCGCGTACCCGATGTCCGCGACCAGGTTGAAAATCAGCACCAGCACCGCCAGGAACATCAGCACCGCCTGCGCAACCACGTAGTCGCCGCCGAGCACGGAGTCGACGAGCAGCCGGCCGACCCCGGGCCAGGCGAAGACGGTCTCGGTCACCGGGGCGCCGGCGAAGAGACCGGAGATGGAGAGGGCGACGATCGTCACCAAGGGGATCAACGCGTTGCGCAGGGCGTGCTTGTTAATCACTTTGTTTTCTTTCAAGCCCTTCGCGCGCGCGGTGCGCACGTAATCCTGCCGGATCACCTCCAGCATGCTGGAGCGGGTGTAGCGCGTGTAGGTCGCCATCGACAGCAGCGCCAGCACGACCGCCGGCGCGATCATGTACTTCAGCCGATCGAGCAGAAACGGGAGCCCGGTGCCCACGCCGGGCGTGCTGATCCCGCCGGGCGGGAGCACGAGCCAGACGAACGGATGCTGCCCGCCCAGCGTGATGTACGTCCAGGGGTGCCACACCGCGAAAATGTAGATCGTCATGATGGCAAACCAGAAGACAGGGATGGAGACCCCGAAGAAGGTAAACGTGGTGGCCAGATAGTCCCAGAATGAGTATTGTTTCAGCGCCGAGTAGATCCCCACCGGCACGGCCACCAGCAGCGCCAGGAAGAATGCCGTGATCGTCAGCCACAGGCTGTTCCCGATGCGCTCCATCAACAGATTGGTGACGCGTTCTTTGTAGGTCCGCGACCAGCCGAGGTCCCCCTGCACCGTGCGGCCGAGCCACTTCACGTAGCGGATGTGGATCGGCTGATCCAGCCCGTAGATCCGCTTCAACCGGGCCACGTCCTCGGGTTTCACCCGCGGATCCGAGGAGATCAGGAGATCCACCGGATCGCCCGGCGCCAGGGTCAGGATCGTGAACATGAAGATGGAAATCCCCAGAGCGATGGGGATCATCTGCAGGATGCGCCGGAAGATATAACGCTGCACGGACCGGTCCCTTTCGACGTCAGGTGACCATCCCGGGGGTCGGGGCGGACGTTCGCCGCCCCGACCCACCGGAGTTCAGCGTGCTACTGCCAGGACCACTTGTTGATGTTCCACGTCTCGTACGTGCCGCTCAGCTGGACGGCGGTGAAGTTCCGCAGCCCGTTCTTCGCGGCCGCCACGGACGCCCGCACGTACAGCGGCAGCGCCGGCAGATCGCGCGCAAAGATGATCGCGCTCTCGTTCAGCAGCTTGTTCCGCGCGGCCTCATCGACTTCGCGGCTCGCCGCTTTGCAGGCCCTATCCATGTCCGCGTTCTTGTAGCCGGGGTAGTTTTGCCCGGCCCAGCTGTTGCTCGGATTGGGGATGCCGTCTGACGTGTAGAGCTGGTCACAGTCGGACGTGGGCGACAGCACCCACGCGTACATGGCCAGCGCTTTGAACTTGCGCTGGTTCGTAATCTCGCCGAAGAACACGCGCGCCGGGTAGTTGGTGATCGTCACCTCGATACCGATCTGGCGCAGGTTCTGCTGGATGATCTGCTCCACCTGTTCGCGGACGCGGTTGCCCGCGGTGGTGCCGATCTCCAGCGTCAGCCGCTGACCCGCCGCGTTGCGCAGGACCCCGTCAGGACCGGCCGTGAAGCCGGCTTCCTGCAGCAGCGCCCGCGCGCGGGCCTGGTCAAACGGGTACTTCTGGACCGCGTCGGTGTAGCCGGGATGCCGCGGGGGCAGGTAGGTGTGTGACACCGGCTGCTTGCCGCCGAACAACTCCTGCGTCATCTGCTCGCGGTTGATCCCGTGGGCGATCGCGCGGCGCACCCGCACGTCGGACAGCAGCGGGTTGTCGAGGTTGAAGTCGATGTGCTCCCAGATCAGTCCCGGCTCAAAGAAGACCTTGAACCGGCCCTGGGCCTGGCGCTCCAACTGCACCGCCTGGTCAAACGAGATGCCGATCGTGCCGATCGCGTCGATGGCGCCGGACAGCATGTTCGCGACCAGGGCGTTGGTGTCGGGAATGAACCGCCAGGTGATCCGCTTGATCGTCGGGGTGCCGAAGATGGGGTGGTTCCCCACCGACTGCACGGTGATCGAGGATCCCTTGCGCCACTCCACCAGCTTGTAGGCGCCGTCGCCCACCGTCACGGCGGGGTCGTTCCCATACGGCGCTTCGTTGAGCTTGGAGGGATTGGCGCGGTAGTACTTCTCCATGACGTGGCGGGGGAGCGCGCCGTACTCGGTGACAGTCAGGTTCGCGTACGCGTAGCGCTCCTTCCAGTTCACGGTGATGTCGGTGCCGGCGGCGCCCTTCGTGCAGAGGATGTTCGAGATGCGGTTGGTCAGATCGCGCACCACCACCGGGACCTGTTCATTACGCGCGACGTTGTTCCCAAACACGTAGTCGCCGCAGCTGACCGGCTTCCCGTCGCTCCAGTTGCGCGGCTTTACTTTCCAGACCAGGGTCATCTTGTCGCCGTTGAGCTTCCAGGTCCCGTCCTTGAGGTTGGGCAGGTAGGCGACCCCCTGGGGAAACAGCTTCCAGGTGTTGTCGCGCTGGACGTCGGACGTGAAGATGGTGGCCTCCACCGATACCGACGCGGCCATCTCCGCGAACAGCGGATTGAGAAAGTCCGGCTCCTGGGACATGCCGATTACGACCTGGTCACGCCCCGCCGCCGGCTGATCCACGGCTTGCGCTCCGACCAGCGGCGTGATCGACACGACAAGCAGCGCCGCCAGCAGGAGTGTCAGCCAGCTTTTGAGTGATCGCATTCGTTAGCCTCCTCCGTTAATGATGTCTCACCTGACATACACCTCAGAGCGCACGACCGTCAGATTGACCCACCACCCCCTCTCCCCGTGGGTCGCATGTGGGCATGGTGTCAGTGCAAACCGCGGATGACCCAGTCCATCGGGTTGATCCTCGGCGCCTGCGGCGCTTCGCTTTCGGCGCGCCGCTGGGGTCCGACGTAGACATCTTCGGCGGGCTTCCTCGCCGCCACGCGGATGACCGGCGTGGGGCGGCGCGCTGCGGGTGCAGCCGCGGACGCGACGGCGGCGCGTCGCGCGCCCACCCTCGCGTTGTCCAGGAACCACTCGATGTCGCTGCGCCGAACGCGGTACGACTTGCCAAGCTTGAAAGCGGGCAGCCGGCCATTGCGGATGTATTTGTAGACCGTAAGCTTGTTGAGCTGGAGGTAGTCGGCGACCTGCTCGACGGTCATAACGCCGTCGCGGGCGACAGATCCTGTCCTCTTGTTCGGCATTGCGTCCTCGCCTTTCCTTCGGGGTTGACGTCAGTATAGCAAACCATACTCAACCATACAAATGTATCTTTTTTACACACGAACAAACGTTTGATATCACCTTGTCAATGGGCCTTCATATGTGACGCGAAAGGCCTCGTAGGTCTGGTTCGTCCGGCCCTCGATCGTCGCCAGACGGGTGCGGCCGCTGAACAGGACCACTCTGGCCACGACCATCTCGGGCATGTCGTGAAGGATCAACTGCACGATCAGACGGCCTTCGGTCGACAGGTACTGCCGGTTGGCTGCGGGGGAAGCGTCCCCCTTGTAGTACTTCGAGTTGGCCTCGACGGTGACAACACCGGGATTATCGACAATCACCCGCCGCACGGTCGGCTCCCCCGTGATGGTTTGGGCGGCGGCCTTTGCGCGCACGGCCGGATCGTTCGGATTGGTCACGGCGCTGGGCCGGGTGGCCGCGTCCCATGCGTAGATGCCCCCGGCGACCACCGCGGCGATGACCAGGTAGAGAACCACCGCGCGGGAGATCATAGGACGCTTGGCGACTCCTGACTCGTGACTCGCGCCATCGTAGACCTAGCCGGTGCGCAGCCGCGGGTCAAAGGCATCACGGACGCCATCGCCGAGGAAGTTGTAGGCGATCACGGCCAGGATGATGAACGCGCCCGGGGCCAACAACCACGGCGCATTGATCAGGTTCGGGAGGTTGCTCCCCGCCGACAGCAGGTTTCCCCAGCTCGCGCAGGGCTCGCGCACACCCACTCCCAGGAAGCTCAGTCCGGACTCGCCGAGAATGGCGGCGGGAATGCCCAGCGTGGCCACCACGATCACCAGCGACGCACAGTTGGGGAGGATGTGCCGGATGATGATCCGCAGGTCGTCCAGCCCCATCGCCTTGGAGGCCAGCACGTACTCCCGCTGTTTCAGCGATAACACGTAGCCGCGGATGAGCCGCGAAAAACCTGCCCAGCCGATGAAACTCAGGATCATCACGATCAGATAGAACCGGGTGGTGCAGCCCACCTCCGTGGGCAGGACCGCGGACAGCGTGAGGAGCAGGTAGAACGCCGGAAAGGCAATGAACACCTCGGCTACCCGCATCATGATATTGTCCACGCGTCCGCCGTAAAACCCCGCAATCCCACCGTACAGCATGCCGATCGGAATGGTCACCGCCGCGGCCAGGATCCCGACCAGCAGCGAGACGCGCCCGCCGAACAGGATCCGCGTAAACAGATCCCGGCCGAAGCTATCGGATCCGAGGAGAAAAATCCGCGCCGGCTCGTCGACGCCGAACAGGTGAATATTGGTGGGCAGGATCCCCAGGAACCGGTAGGGCTCGCCGGCCACGAAGAACCGGAGCGGATACTTCTTCGACGTATCCACCCGGACGGTGTGCAGGCCCGGCTCGATGATCGTCGTGCTGTACACAAAGGGTCGCAGGCTAACGTTCCCCTCGGCATCGACGAACTGCGGGAGGATGGGACGATGGTAGAATCGTGCACGATCGGCAAAATCCAGGGAATACGGCGCCACGAAGTCGGCGAACGCGGCCAGCGTGTACAACAGGATGAGGATGACGCCACCGATCAGTGCGACGCGGTGCTTGCGCAGCTGCCGCCAGGCCAGCTGCAGCGGCGTGCGCGCGAGCACGCGGGCCCCCCGCGCTTCGGACCGCACAATCCGACCCGTGAGATCTTGGGTGGCCATTCCCTAGTCGTACCGGATGCGGGGATCGCTGGCGGCGAGCAGGATGTCAGCCACCAGGTTGCCCAGCACGAGCGTCACCCCGCCGATCATCAGGCTGCCCATGACGACGTACAGGTCTTTCCGGATGACCGAGTCCAGGATCAGCTGCCCCAGGCCGGGCCAGCCCACCACGTTCTCCAGGATCGCGGAGCCGCCGAGCAGTCCCCCGAGCTCGAACCCGAAGATCGTGATCAGGGGATTGATCGCGTTCCGCACCGCGTGCTTGTTGATCACCGTGCGGTCGGCCAACCCTTTCGCCCGCGCCGTTTTCACGTAGTCCATGCGCAGCACTTCGAGCAGGTTGGCCCGCATCTGCCGCATCAATCCGGCGATCGCGAGAAACGCGAGCACAGCGGCGGGGATGAGAATATGCCGGCCGACGTCGAGCACCTTGCCGACCGTGGACATCTCCCTGTAATCCAGACTGGTCATGCCGCCGATCGGCAGGATGCCGTTGGACTTGAACGCCAGGTAGAGAAGCAGCAGACCCGAGAAAAACGTCGGGGTACTGATCCCGATATACGAGATGAAGGACAGCGCGTTATCCGACCAGGCGTACTGCCGCGTCGCGGCGTGAATGCCGATCGGCACCGCGACCGCCCAGGCGATGATCAGCGCGACCACGTTCAGCAGCAGGGTGTTCACGAGGCGTGATTTGATCAACCAGATCACCGGCACCTGGTAGGCAAAGGAATACCCGAAGTCGCCCCGGATGACGTTGCTGATCCACTTCACGTACTGGACGTACAGCGGCTGGTCGAGCCCGAAGTTGGCCCGCATCGTGTCGACCGTCTCGTGAGAGACGACCGGGTTGAGGCGGATTTCTGCCAGGAAATCGCCCGGAGAGAGCTGGATGATGAGAAACGAAAGGATCGAGACCCCGATCAGCAGGGGGATGAGCTGGATCAACCGGCGGGCGATGTGGCGGACCATGATGGCCGAAAATCAGGCCGGGGACGCTGCCGTCGCGCCCCGGCCCGATGTGTTGTGTTACTTCAGGACGGTCTTGTAGTACATCGTGTCGATGTCGCCGATCACACCCTGCAGCCCGATCTTAATGTTGCCCAGCGTATTGCGCACGGCCGGCTGGGTCTTCGGGTAGGTGAAGTACGCGATCGGCACCTGTTCGGCGACGATCTGCTGCCAGCGGGCATACAGCGCCTTCCGTTTCGCCTGGTCGACCTCTGCCGAGACTTGCTCGAAGATACGGTCAACTTCCGTCTCCCATGCGGTGGCGGCCTTCTCCTGGTTGGGCCACCACATGTGCAGAGATCCCGAGCTCAGCCAGACGTTGCGGCCGGTCGCCGGCTCGATGCCGCCGGTCAGCCCGATGATGATCGCCTCCCAGTTGAACGTGCCGACCAGTTTGCCGACCAGGGTGTTGAACGCCTCCGGAGCATAGGTGAGCTTGATCCCCAGCTTGCTCCAGTCCTGTCTCAGAATGTTGCCCATCGCTACGCGGTCGTTGTTCTCCGCGTTCGTCGACAGCACGAACTCGACGGCACTCCCCTTGGAATCTTTGAGCACGCCGTCGGCGCCCTTCGTGTAGCCGGCTTCCGTCAGCAGCTGCTGGGCGCGGTTCAGGTCATAGGCGTACTGCGGCAGTTGCGCATTCCAGTACAGCTGGTTGCCGTTGCTGACCGGGCCCCATGCCGCCGTGGCGCGCCCGGCGTAGACCTGATTGGCGATGGTCGCACGGTCGATGGCGTGGTTCAGCGCGCGGCGGAACCGCACGTCGGAGAACCAGCTTAGCTTCGGGTCTTTGACGCCTTTCGGGTTCTGGTTCCAGACCACGAACTCCGAACTGAATGTCTCCGGCCCGTCGTAGATGGTGAAATTCCCCGCCTGCTCCTGCCGTTTGAAGTCCGCGTACTCGCTGGGGCGGGCGCCGTACGTATCGGTTTCCTTCGCGAGGAATTTCAGCCGCAGCGCGTCCAGATTCGGTACGATCAGGCGCACGTAGCGGGTCAGGTAGGGAAGCACCTGGCCGCGCTTGTCGATCTTCCAGTAGTGGATGTTGCGCAGGTATGTTACCCGCTGGCCGGGCGTGTACTCCTGCATCACGTACGGCCCCGTGCCGATGATGTCTCGCGGCGACGTGTTGACTCCCCAGGTGCGGTTGAACTCGGCTCCGCCCTTGGCCAGCGCGTCGGCCAGTTTGTGCTTCGGGATGATGGGCACGCCGATAAAGCGGAGGAACAGCCCGATCGGTTTCTCGGTCCGGAACTGCACGCGTCTGGCATCCAGCTTTCGGTATTGGATAGGCTTACCGTCAAAGGTCAGGACATCCTGGTAGCTGGTCTGGACGCCCTGCGTAAACACCGCCTGGAACGTGAACACGACATCATCGGTGGTCACCGGCAGGCCATCGTGCCACGTGACGCCCTGGCGCAGGGTGAACACCCAGGTGCGGCCGTCGGGGCTGACGGTCCAGGATTCTGCGAGTGCGGGCTCGATCTCGCCGGTCAGGTAGTTCTGCTCAACCAGTGCGTCAAAAATAGGGTTCAGCATTCCGGTCGAGGATGTCTCCTGGGCGACGATGATGTTGAACGTTCGGGGATCCGTGATCTGTGCGGTGACGTACACTCCGCCGTACTTCCCGACCTCCGGCGCCCGGGACATGACCTTGGGATTGATGAGCGTCGACGCTGCAGGCGCTGCGCCCAGCGCGAATGCCAGCGACGGCGCCAGCGTCAGGGCCAGCGCGCCCACCAGCAAGAACACCGTAGCCCTCCGTACCATTGTCGGTCCTCCTCCGCCTCGAGTATGTTCCTGAACCATTCGCCTGGCTCGATCTATCCAGGGCAAGGTCGCCCCGTTCGGTACCCACGCCCGGGAACGCACTAGACAGTGACATGTTACACGAAAGTATACTCGGGCATAGTCGTGTGAATCGTATCCGTATTCCACCCCATCGATATCTCTCCTTCTATGATGCCTTCGAGCTAAGCACGGCCGTGTATCAGTATTGCGACAAAAGCCGGGCTCCCCAGGGGAAGAGGAGGATGATGAGCTGAGCGGCCACGACAACGGCGGCGGTCCCCCAGAACGCCATCTCCCCGGTCCGGCCGGTCGTCTTGACGACGACAACCGTGCCCGCGGCTGCCGGCACGGCCATGGCCAGCAGCAGGCCGCCGGAGCGAGGGCCACCAGGAATGATGCGGCGGGCCGCGATCTCCAGGACCACCACGGCGATGAGAAATAGCATGAACCGCAGCCAGCGGCGGCGCCGCAACGCGTCCGCAAAAGAAAACGTACCAACGATCGCTGCGACCAGGAGCTGCAGGGCGAGGGCGGTAAGCATGAACGCGGCCGTGAAGATCGCCGTATACGGCAGGGTGCTGGCGGCGACGATCGCGCCGTACGCGAGCATCTGGCCCGGGCGGCGCACATCCAGCTCCGGAACCCCCAACAGGTAGGTGGGAGGCCTGCCCACGGAGGCGGTCGCCAGGACCAGTTCGAACCGCTCCTCCCCGGCGGCTTCGAGCCAGGCCGCGGCCCAGGTGTCGCCCAGCGGGGCGACTGCTGGACGCAGGGATCCTGGCGTGCTCAGGCTGGCCCTGGAAACCTCGCCGGATGATCCGGACGTACCGGTGATGAGCATGGAGAAGATCTCGGAGTTGCGGCGGGGGCCCGCGAACGCCGACCAGGCGGCAAGCGCAACATCACCACGATGAGTTGCGGTCACATCGAAGACCGATTGCGCGGTGATTGGGACGCGCTCCGAGACCCCGGATCGGTCCACGCGGAGCGCGTAGAGGCGACCCGTCGTCGCGAAACCCCGCTGCACGATCGGGAGCAGGACAGTGACACGGTCGCCGCTCCCCACGGGAATCGGCGGGACGACCACCGGCAGGGAAATCGTGCCCGTGAGCGTACGGACCTGCGCGGGGCCGGGAGCGACACGCGCGGTCTGCAACCGGTAGGTATCGAAGCCAACGGGGCTCCACCAGAACAGGCGGGGGCCCGGCGCGAGGGCGGCTCCATCTCCCTCCGCCAGCGCCCGCGGGGGCGCGTGATGTCCTGTCCGGTCGATCCGAACAAACCAGACCCGGCGCGCAGGGTTGGTGAACTGGCTCCAGGCCAGGGCCCATCCGTCGGCATCCGCGATGATCGCCACGCGCCCCGATTCCTCTGCGGGAGGCGCGAGTGCCATCGGTGTGCGGACGACGTTCCCGGCTGCGTCCAGCACCGCCGCGGTTAGCATCGATTTTCCGTCGCCGGCCGACATCCAGGCAACGGCCACACGATCGGCGGCAGCCGCCGCCACGGGCCAGCCGGCCCGCGAATCGACGCCGGCGGCGATGATCCGTGGATCGGTGTGCGTCCGGGCGATCGGATCGACCATCGCGTGCAGCAGGCGCGAGCGGCGGCGTTGGCCGTCCAGCCAGAACAGATGCAGGCGTCCGGCGGCGGTGACCAGCGCGGGCGGCGCCGACACGGTGGTACCGGCGATGGACACCGGATCGGACCACACCAAACTTCGGGGACCGGGGAACGGGGAACGGGGAACGGGTGGTGATGACGCAGCGAACAGGGACCTCGAATGTGAGCCAAAGACCGATGGAAGGGCCACGAGGATCAACAGCCAGAGCAGCAATCGGAAGTGGTGTTGTTCAGACACGTTCCAGCGGAGCATAGCCTAGGGCGAGCCGTTTCACGCCCCGCTCGAACTGCACGGTGACCACGGTGCGCACGCCCTCCCCTTCGACCTCCAGGACGCGTCCTTCGCCGAAACTGGCATGGCGGACGCGGTCACCGACGGTCAACTCGGGTAACTCGCGCTGCTCGTCTTCCCAGTTCACCTGCGGGGCGGGAGCAGGAGGGTCAGCCCGGGCAAGCAGCTCGGCGGGTACTTCGTCAAGGAAGCGAGACGGCACCGCGGGTACGGTGGTGCCGAAGATCGTGCGATTGCGGGCGAAGGACAGGGACAACCGCTCCTTGGCCCGGGTCATCCCCACGTAGCACAGGCGTCGCTCTTCCTCCAAACCCCCCTCTTCATCCATTGACCGGGAATGTGGGAAGAGTCCTTCTTCGAGTCCGGCCAAGAACACCACCGGGAATTCCAGGCCCTTCGCCGCGTGCAGCGTCATCAGCGTCACGCGATCGATCTCCTCAGACCACGTATCGAGGTCGGTGACCAGGGCCAGGTGCTGGAGAAAGGCCTCCAGACTTTCCTCCCCCGTGGTCTGCTCGAATTCCTGGGCAACCGTCACCAGCTCGCGCAGGTTCTCCAGGCGGCTGTAGGCCTCGTCCGTGTCCTCTGCTTCAAGCATGGCCTGGTAGCCGGATTCCGCGATCGCCAACTCGATGAGGTCCGTGGCGCGAACGCGCCCCGCGCGATCCCGCAGCCGTTCCAGCAGACCCACGAACTCGCCGGCCGCGTGCTGCGCCTGTCTCGGCAGCTGCTCGATGCCCTCGGCCAGGGCCAGCGCGTCGAAGAGACTCAGCCCCCGCGCGGCGGCAAACGCCTCCAGCCGCTGCAGACTGATGTCCCCGATACCGCGGCGGGGGATGTTCACCACGCGCTTGAGGCTGACGCTGTCGTAGGGGGCGACGGCGAGGCGCAGATAGGCCAGAATGTCTTTGATCTCCTTGCGCTCGTAAAAGCGCACGCCTCCTACGATGCTGTACGGGATGCCGGTGCGCAGAAACTGCTCTTCAAACAGCCGGGACTGCGCGTTGGTGCGGTAGAGCACCACGAAGTCACGGTACCGCCGGGCCGGTTCGCCGTCGCCCGGCGCCGTCGCGCACATCCGCTGGATCTGCGCGGTGATGAAGCGCGCCTCGTCGTGCCCATCGTAGGCCTCGTAGAGGAATAACGGTTCGCCCGTCTCGTTCGCCGTCCACAGCGCTTTGCTGTGCCGGTGGGGGTTGTGCCGGATCACGCCCGTGGCCGCGGCCAGGATGTTCTTCGTCGACCGGTAGTTCTGCTCGAGCTTGACAATCGTCGCGTCGGGATAATCGCGCTCGAATTCCAGGATGTTGCGGACGTCCGCACCGCGCCACTTGTACACACTTTGATCATCGTCTCCAACCACGCAGAGGTTCCGATGCTTCTCGGCAATCGTCCGGACGATCAGGTACTGTGCATGGTTGGTGTCCTGGTATTCATCCACGAGGACGTGGAGGAAGCGCTCCTGATACTCCTCCTTGATCTCCGGCGCCTCCGCAAACAGCCGGATGACGCCGAGCAGCAGGTCGTCGAAGTCCAGCGCGTTGCGCTCCGCCAGCGCCGCCTGATAGCCGCGGTAGACGCGGGCCACGATCTCTTCGAACCAGCCCGTCGCCTGCTCCGCGTACGCCAGGTGGTCGACCGCTTCGTTCTTGGCGCGGTCGATCAGCGCCAGCAACACCGGAGGAGGGAAGCGGCGCTCATCGAGGCTGAGATCGACCAGGACGTCGCGGACGACCCGGCGCTGGTCGTCATCATCGTAGATCAGAAAGTTCCTGGCGATGCCGATCCGATCTCCATGGCGTCTGAGGATGCGGCTGCAGACATGGTGGAAGGTGCCGATCCACATCGCGCGGCCGATCGCGCCCCCGATGAGGCGGTCCACACGCGTGCGCATCTCGTTCGCGGCCTTGTTCGTGAACGTGACCGCGAGGATGCGCGTCGGGGCTACGCCCCGGTTCCGCACCAGATCCGCGATGCGGTAGGCCAGCACGCGGGTCTTGCCGCTGCCCGCGCCGGCCAGGATCAGCAGCGGGCCACCCACATGCTCAACGGCTGCGCGCTGCGGAAGATTTAGGTCTCTGAGGAAATCCATCGGCTCAAAAAACAGTCTACACGGTCTTCATGGTCTTCACAGTCTTCACGGTCACATTCACAGTAGGGTCTACCGAGAGGGGTGGTTCAGACCGTGTGGACCGTGAAGACCGAGTAGACCGTGAAGACTCGTTACGGCGCTATTCCCACTCGATCGTCGCGGGGGGCTTGCTGGTGATGTCGTACGCCACGCGGGTCACGGCGGGGACTTCACGGGTGATGCGGCTGGCGATGCGTTCCAGGAGTTCGTCGGGCAGGCGCGCCCAATCGGCGGTCATCCCGTCCTCACTGGTCACGGCCCGCACGATCACGGCATGGCCGAACGTCCGGGCGTCGCCTTTCACGCCCACGGTGTGCACGGGCAGCAGGACGGCGAAGGCCTGCCAGATGTCGCGCATCGTTCCGGCGGCGCGGAGCTCGTCGAGGACGATGGCGTCGGCCGCCCGCAGCAGATCGAGGCGCTCCTGGGTCACTTCGCCGAGGATCCGTACGGCCAGCCCCGGACCCGGGAACGGGTGACGCCACACCATCTCGTCGGGCAGGGCGAGCTGCCGCGCCACCTCGCGCACCTCGTCCTTGAACAGCTCGCGGAACGGCTCGATCAGGGTCAGGTGCATCGTCTCGGGCAGGCCGCCGACGTTGTGATGCGTCTTGATGCGGGCGGCGGTGCGCGTGCCGCTCTCTATCACGTCGGGGTAGAGCGTGCCCTGCACCAGGTAGTCGACGTGGCCGAGCTGAGCCGACGCTTCCTCGAAGACGGCGATGAACTCGGCGCCGATCCGCCTGCGCTTGTCTTCCGGATCCGCCACACCCGCTAGGCGGCGCAGAAAACGGTCATGTGATTCGACGTGCACGAGCGGCATCTGAAAGTGATCGCGGAACGTGCGCACGACCTGCTCCGGCTCTCCACGCCGCAGCAGCCCATGATCCACGAAGATGCAGGTCAACTGGTCGCCGATCGCCTGGTGCACCAGGGCCGCGGCCGCGGCAGAGTCGACGCCGCCCGACAGCGCGCAGATCGCCCGCCCTGTGCCCACCCGGGCCTTGATGACCGCGGTCTCCGTCTCGATGAACGACGCCATCGTCCACGACGACCGGCAGCCGCACACGTTGTAGAGAAAATTCTGGAGCACCTGGCTGCCCCACGGCGTGTGCGTCACCTCGGGATGAAACTGCAGGCCGTAGAGTCGGCGGGCGGCGTCCGCCATCGCCGCGATCGGGCTGGTGTCCGTGTGCGCCAGTGCCTTGAAGCCCTCGGGGACGGTCACGACCGAATCGCCGTGGCTCATCCAGCACAACTGCTTCAGCTCCAGACCCGCAAACAGCGCGCCGCGGTCGTCGACGTACAGGCGGGTGCGGCCGTACTCGCGCCGGTCGGCCGGCGCCGTGCGCCCCCCCAGATCGTATGCCATCAACTGCATGCCGTAGCAGATGCCCAGGATCGGGATCCCGGATCGGAAGAGCGCGGGATCGGCCCGGGGCGCGCCCGCTTCGTAGACGCTCGCCGGCCCGCCGGAGAGGATCAGGCCGCGGGGGTGCAGGGCGAGGAGCTCGGCAATGGGCGTGTCGTGCGGCACAATGAGGCTCCGCACTTTTGCTTCGCGAATCCGTCTCGCAATGAGCTGCGAATACTGGGCGCCGAAATCGAGGACCACAACCGTGTCGGGAACAGGGGAACGCGGGAACGCGGGAACACGATCGGAAGGAATCTCAGCTGACGCCGTGCCTGACTGGCCTCTTGTGGAACCGCGATCCCGTGATCCCGCGATCCCTCGATCCCGCGTCATCGGCCCTGCCCCACGCGCTGCGCGAACTGCGCCGCCTTGCCCTCGGTCGCCAGCGTGGGGGCAATGATGATCTCCGTGCCGTGCATCTGCTCGATCGTGGGGGCCCCGCAGATACCCATCGCCGTGCGGAGGGCTTCGGCCAGATTCTGCGTCCCGTCATCGGTCTGCGCCGGGCCCAGGAGAATCTGTCGCATCGTGGCGGCCGTGCCCACCTTGATCCGTGTCCCGCGGGGCAGCGCGGCATGGGAGGTGGCCATGCCCCAGTGATACCCGCGTCCCGGCGCTTCCTCACCGCGGGCCAGCGCCGACCCCAGCATCACCGCGTCCGCGCCGCAGGCGATCGCTTTTGCCACGTCGCCGCCGGTGGCGATACCGCCGTCGGCAACAATGGGGACATATCGCCCGCTGCGGTGGGCGAATTCGTCTCGCGCCGCCGCCGCGTCGGCCACCGCGGTGGCCTGCGGAACGCCCACCCCCAACACGCGCCGGCTCGTGCAGGCCGCGCCCGGGCCGACGCCGACGAAGACTCCCGCCGCACCCGCGTCCAACAATGTCATCGCCGCATCGTACCCCACGCAGTTGCCCACCATCACCGGCACTTCGGTCTGCGCGATGAGCTCGCGGATGGACACCGAGCGGCCGCGCGACGAATGGTGCCGGTCCGTCACCACGGTGGATTGAATCACCACGACGTGGGCCCCGGCGCGCTCCGCGGTGGCGGCCAATCGCGCCGCGGATGCCGGCGTCATGGACACGGCCGCCTTCCCGCCGGCGTCCACGATGGCGCGAATGCGCGCGGCCACCAGGTCATCCCGGACGGGCTGTTGATAGAGGCGCTGCATCACGGAAACGGCTTCTTCGCCCGGCGCCGCGGCGATCTCCTCGAGGACCGCGTCGGGATCGTCGTAACGGGTCTGAATGCCCTCCGCGTTGAGGACCGCCAGCGCGCCGAGCGAGGACAGCATGACGGCGACGGACGGATCCACCACGCTGTCCATGGCCGAGGCGATGAACGGCAGGGCAATGCGATAGGGACCGAGCGACCAGGAGAGATCGATGTCCGCGGGATCGACGGTCGCCGACGCCGGCACGAGCGCGATCTCGTCCAGCCCATACGCACGACGGGCTGGACGCACGCGGCTCAGAAAGTCCGTCATCGTACCGACGACGGCGCCGCCTGCAGCTGACTGATAAAGGGTTGGGAGCCGTAGATTTCCGGCTTCAGCACGCAAATGAACGGGAGGTTGCGGTAGCGTTCTCCGAAATCGAGGCCGTACCCAACCACGAACTTGTCGGGAATCTCGAACCCCCGGTAGTCGATCGGCACAAAGCGCCTCCGGCGCGACGCCTTGTCCAGCAGGCCACAGACGCGCAGGCTGGCCGGATAGCGCGTCTTCAAGGTCTCCAACAGGTAGTCCATGGTCAGGCCGGTGTCGATGATGTCGTCGACGATGATGACGTGACGGCCCTCGATCGGCTGGTTGAGATCTTTGAGAATGCGGACCACGCCCGTACTTTCGGTTCCGTCGCCGTAGGAACTGGTGGCCATGAAGTCCAGATGGCAGGGGATGGAGATCTGACGCAGGAGGTCCGACACAAACAACACCGCTCCGGTCAGTATCGCGACCAGGAGCGGCTCTTTCCCTTCATAATCCCGGCTGATCTTTTGGCCCAGCTCCCGGACGCGGCCCGCCAGTCCCTCGGCCGGGATGAGGATCTCGTCGATATCATCCAGCAGCGCCAACACACCGCCTCCGGGAACTTTCGTACATTATAGGAGTGCGCCGCTCAGGGTGTCAACCGAACTCTTCGCCGCGTAGTGGGGCAGTTCAAACCGCTGCTCGGTTTCGGCCAGGCTGGTGGAGGGCCGCTCCGCTCTCGGGG
>DASXUC010000118.1:0-48239 GCA_036505015.1 bacterium
GATTGCGATGCGGCGGTGGGAGCGTTTCAAAGGCGGTGTGCGGATCGAGTTCTTCTGCGGACAGCGGGCGCTGCGCGAGCACCGCTGGAAGAACGCGATGGTCCTCGATCTCGCGGCGGAACTTTCGGTGAAGGATCGTGAGATGGCTGATGCGGTGCGACGTGTGCGCGAGCAATTGAGAGATACCGCGCAGACGCTTACGCTGTATCGAGATCGCGTACTTGACGATGAAGCGCGGCGGCTGCTAACTGAAGCCACCGGCACCCCGAAGGTGGTCACTGGGATTCTCCAGGACCATTCAATCAACGACGTCGCACAACTCGCTGGGAAGATCGTCGCTGCCGAGCGATCGGTCGCCGCGTTGGCGACACCAGACGGAAAGATCGTCCTCGCTCGTTCCGGTGGGGTCGACGTGGAAGCTGGGAGGGTGCTGCGGGAGATCGTCGAGTCCTTGGGGGGTAGAGGCGGAGGGCGTTCCGACTTCGCCCAGGGCGCGGTTCCTGCGGAGCGGCTGGCGGCAGCCGTCGCTGCACTGCAACAGGCGCTGACCCGTGCCTGAGCTTCCGTTCATTCAAGTCCTGGTGGAGAATCTGAACGCGCAGGTTCGAGGCCGGATGATTGCTTCGGTGCGCGTAAAGAGTCCTTCTGTGCTCAAGACGTTTGATCCCCCGGTGACCGCAATTGTGGACCACGCAATCAAGGCCGTCAGGCGCGTTGGCAAACTCGTCGTGTTCGATCTGGATGAGCTGGCAATTGTCATGCATCTGATGCGGAGTGGGCGTTTGCAGATCGTGCCGTCGCGCCAGGGCCAGAACAAGGATGTGGCCTTTGTGCTCACCTTGGACGCCCGTGACGTCCGATTGTATGAGATCGGGCCTAAGAAACGCGCCGCAGTCTATGTCCGGCGAACGCCGGAATTGATGTCAGGGGAGCCATTAGGTGATCTTGGGATTGATCCACTCGGCGAAACGTTCACCGAGGCACAGCTTGCTGAGATGCTCACGGGGGAGACCACCCAACTGAAGCGGTTTCTGACCCTTCAACGGTATGTCACGAGCATCGGGAACACCTTCTCCGACGAGATCCTGTGGGAAGGGAAACTCTCCCCGTTCGCGGCTGCGAATAGGCTGAAGGAAGGCGAAATTGCCAGGCTCTTTCAGGCGATCAGATCTACGCTCTCCCGGGCACTAGACGAACACCACAGCCATTTCGGCGACGGCCTTCCGGTGAAGGAACCTTTGGAATTGTTGCGCGTGCACCGCCACGGCGGCGAGCCATGCCCGCGCTGCGGGACGCCGATCGCGGTCGTCCACTTTGCCGAGCGGGAGACCTACTACTGCCCGCAGTGCCAGACCGGAGGGAAAGTGTACGCCGACCGACGGCTATCGCGGTTGCTGAAATAACCGAAACGGGAATCGGGAACAGGAAACGGTGACCCACAATGCCGCTGATAGTGACCCTCTTGAGCGACTTCGGCTCGGCCAGCCCGTACCCAGCGGCGATGAAGGCGGTATTGGCGCGCCGCTCTGGGGCGACGCTCATCGATATTTCGCACGATGTGCCCCGGCATGACGTGCAGGCCGGCGCGTTCCTCCTCTACTCGGCGGCGCCGAACTTCCTGGCCGGGACGGTCCACCTGGCCGTTGTCGACCCTGGCGTCGGAACGACCCGTCGCCCGCTGATTGTCGTTTCCGGCGGCCAGACGTTTGTCGGTCCAGACAACGGGCTCCTCATCCCGGCGGCCCGGCGTCTGGGAACACCGACCGCGTTCGAGATCAGCGATGCGGCGATCCTCGGTGAGGGTATCTCCAGCACCTTTCACGGCCGCGACGTATTCGCACCGGCGGCCGCGGTGCTGACCCAGGGAACTCCCCCCTCCACGATCGCGTTACCAGTGGCGGACGTCGTCAATCTCGACTTCGGGACCGGTCGCCGAATAAACGACGGTCTGGCCGGGCACGTCATCTATGTCGACGCTTTCGGGAACCTGGTGACCAATATCCCGAATGCGCTGCTGGAAGGATACCGGGGGCCGGTCGAGATCCGCGTTGGTCGCCGCCGTGGAACCGGACAGGTCGTCCGGACCTATGGGGACGTGAAGCAAACGAGAATCGCCGTGCTGGCCGGAAGCGACGGGTGGGTGGAGATTGCCATTCGCGAAGGTCACGCCGCGACGCGGTTCGGCGCAGCAGCGGGCACGTCGGTGGCGGTGGCGCCTCGGGTCACGCGTCGGTGAAGATTCATTTACAATGTAGACGGTACACTCCAGTCATGCGTACACGAGAACTGACGGGAATTTCATGCCGCAGGTGAACTTCGCCATCGCGTTCGCCGCCGGGGTGCTGGGATTTCTTTCGCCGTGCATCGTGCCCCTGATCCCCGGGTATCTGTCCTTTGTGTCCGGGCTCTCACTGGCGGAGATGGATCTCGACGAGCGCCGGCGCCACGTGAACCGGATCGTCGGAACCACGTTCGTTTTCATCCTCGGGTTTGCGACGATCTTTACGTCGCTCGGCGCGTCGGCAACGCTGCTGGGATCCTTCATCCTCGACAACCGGCAGCTGCTGGCGCGCATCGGGGGGGCCGTGATCATCCTGCTCGGCCTCTCGGTGCTGGGGATCATCAAGGTCCCCGGACTGTATCGCGAACGCCGGTTTCACCTCGAGCGCCGCCCGGGCGGCGTCGTGGGGGCCTTCCCGATCGGCATGGCATTTGGGTTCGCGTGGACTCCGTGCGTGGGTCCGGTGCTGGCGGCCATTCTCACCCTGGCCGCGACGTCGCAGAGTGCGCTGGGTGGGGCGGGGCTGCTGCTGGCCTATTCGCTGGGATTGGGCGTCCCGTTCCTGATCACCGCCGTGTTGGTGACCACGGCCTTCGACGGCCTGCATTGGCTGCGGCGTCATGGGCATGCCGTCGAGTCCGTCAGCGGCGCGTTTCTTGTGGTCATGGGCGCCGCGCTGATGTTTGATCTTGTGTTTCAGCTGAACGCGTGGATCCTCAGGCTGTTCCCATTCCGGCCTGCTCTTTGAGGCCATTCGCGAGGAGAACATGAATCGACGCATCGTGCTCGTCATTCTGCTGGCGGCGACGCTGCTGGTTCCCGGCGCGCCGCCGGCCGCGCACGCCGCCGACCAGTCATTGGTCCTCGAAGCCCTGCGCGTGCTTCAGGATCAGTACATCGACCCGGTCGATCCGGTGAAGACGCTGAATGGCGCGATCACCGGGCTGCGCACGCTGCTGACCGCGAAGGGAGTCGCCGTGACGCTGGCCGACATTCCGGCGGGCACGAGCGAGCCCGACGCCCGGCGCCTGTTCAGCGAGCGCTTCGCCGCCGCGGTGAGCGCCGCCGCCGGTGCGATCACCGACACGCAGCTCGCGTATGCGGCCATCCGCGGCATGACCGATTCCTTCAAGGATTCGCACACCGGGTTTCTCACCCCGCAGGAGAATTTCGAGCGCCGTGCACGCCAGCGCGGACAGGCCGGTTTTACCGGCGTCGGGATCGTCCTGCTGCCCGAAGGCGGCAAGTTCTTCGTGTGGGCGGTGATCCCGGGCAGCCCGGCCGAACGGGCCGGGGTCAAGGAGTTCGACCGGATCCTGCGCGTCAACGACGTGGTCACGGACGGGATGACCGTCGAGCAGGTGTCCGGCTCGATCCGCGGACCCGGCGGCACCAGTGTCGCCCTGACGCTGCAGCATGCCGGCCAGGCCGATCCATTCGTCCTCAGCATCGTTCGGGCGCCGATCTCGGTGCCGGCGATCTTCAAGGCGCAGATCATCGAAAGCAACATCGGGTACATCAAGCTGTATCAGTTCGTCGAAGGCACGGGGCGGGAGTTCCGCATCGCGGTCGCGCGGCTGTTGAACCAGGGCGCCAAGGCGCTGCTGCTGGATGTGCGGGGCAACAGCGGCGGATTCCTCCACGAACTGAACAGCGTGCTCACCACACTGCTCCCGCGCAACACGCCCGTCTACGTCGAGATGCGCAAGGGTGGAACGCGGGTCGTCCGGACGACCGGCGCGCCGCTGCTGCCGGCCTCGATGCCGCTTATCGCGCTCGTCGACGACAACAGCGCGTCCGCCGCGGAGCTGCTGGCGGCGGCGATCAAGGAGAATCGCCGCGGGCAGCTCGTAGGCGAGAAAACGGCGGGAGCGGTGGAGGCCAGCATCGTGCTCGATCTCTCCGACGGTTCCGCCATCAGCGTGACCACGTTCCGGCTTGCGACGGGCCACGGCGTCCGTCTGGAGAACGTCGGGGTCACACCGAACCTGATCGCGGTGCTCAGTGTGCAGGACCTGGAAGGCGGCAGGGACGTGCCGCTCAGCACGGCGCTGCGGCTGGTGCACCAGATTCTCGCGCTGCCGGCACGGCGCTGAGGAGGCGAACAGGGAACAGGGAACAGGGAACCAAAGGACTTCGAAGAAACTGGGGAAGGGGCATGGGCCTCTTCCCCTTCGCATTCCTGCGCATAACCGGATGATTACCCAATCGCTGGCCGAGGACATTGAGAAGCGCCGCGCGGGCATCGTCGGTTTTCTGGCCGCGCTGGTGCGTGCGGAGAGCGCCAATCCGCCCGGCGACACGCGAAAGGTGGCCGACCTGATCGCGGCACGGTTGCGGGAGGCCAGCATCGACTTCCAGGTGCTGGCCGACGAACCACGCAAGCCGAACCTGATCGCGCGGATCGGAACCGGTAAGCCCGAAGTGTTGTTCACCACCCACATGGACACGGTTCCCGCCGGCGACCGGACGGGGTGGAGACGCGATCCCTTCGCCGCCGAGATCACCGGCTCGCGGATGTTCGGCCGCGGCGCCGCCGATGCGAAAGCTTCACTGGCTGCGATGACCGCGGCCTTCGAGGCGCTCGCCGGCGTCCTCCCCCTGCACGGGACGCTGAGCCTTACCGCCGTGAGCGATGAAGAGGTCGGGGGCGTCAAAGGCACCGAGTTTCTCGTCGACCGCGGATTGCTGCGGCCCGATCACGTCGTGGTAGGGGAGATCACCAAGAACCGTCTGGCCGTCGCCGAGAAGGGCATCGTCTGGCTGCGCATCGTGACCCACGGTCGCGCGGCGCACGCCAGCACGCCCTGGGAAGGCAACAACGCTATCGTCCACATGGTGGAAGTGTTGCGGGCCGTGCGCGAGCAGATCGGCACCCGGCTGGAACGGATGACCCATCCGCTCACCCCCCCGCCGTCAATCAGCATCGGCACGATCCGTGGCGGCGTGGCCACGAACATGGTCGCCGACTGGTGCGAAGCGACGATCGACCGCCGGACGCTGCCGAACGAAAACGTGCAGGAGGCCGTGGCGGAGGTCGAGCGCGTGATTGCCGAGTTGACGAGACACGATCCGGCGCTGCAGGCCGATGTGGAGGTCCTGCAGATGGGGCCGCCGATCGAGACCGCCGTCACGGAACCCATCGTGGCAGCCGGACAGGCCGTGGCGGAGGCGCTGGGGTTGGATCCTGCGGTCGTCGGGTACCATCAGGCCAGCGATGGGCGGTTTTTCGCGGAGCGGGACATCCCGACCGTCTTGTTTGGTCCGGGAGACCCGGAGATGGCGCACACGACGAACGAATCGGTGGATCTTGATGAAGTACTGACCGCGGCCAAATTCTACGCGCTGCTCGGCCAGCGCATGCTCACTGCGGGAACGGCGAACACCGAACAGGGAACGGTATAGATCCGGTGGACTTCACTCTGGCGGAGCATCAAACGGCGGCGGCCCGAATGGTACGGGACTTCGCCCGCACCGAAGTGGGCCCCCGCATCCGCGAACTCGATCGGTCGCAGCAGTTTGACAAGGCGATCCTGACGAAGATGGCGTCCCTCGGTATCCTCGGCCTCTGCGTGCCGGAGAAATACGGCGGCGCGGGCCTGGACTACGTGGGTTTGGGGCTGGCCTGCGAGGAGCTCGAGTACGTCGATACATTTCTGCGGGTCATCATGTCGGTGCACCTCGGGCTGAACAGCCTCTCCGTACTGGCTTGGGGGACCGAGGCCCAGCGCCGGGAATTCCTGGTTCCCCAAGCCCGGGGCGACCGCATCGCCGCATACGGACTGACCGAGCCGGGCGCCGGCAGCGACGCGGTCGGCATTCAGGCCACGGCGGTGCGCGACGGGACGCAGTACGTGCTCAGCGGCGAGAAGACCTGGATGTCGCTGGCCGACGTGGCCGACAACTTCCTGGTCTTCGCCTGGACGGACCGGACGAAGCAGCAGCAGCGGGATCATTCCGGTCTCTCCGCGTTTCTCATCAGCAGGGAGATGCCCGGCGTGTCGACCTCCTCGATCCACGGGAAGCTGGGGATTCGCGCCGGCAATACCGGATCGATCGCCATGGACGACGTTCGCGTCCCGCTGGACCAGCGGCTGGGAGAGGAGGGCGAAGGATTTCGCATCGCCATGTTCGCCCTCGACCAGGGGCGCTACACCGTCGCCGCCGGCGCGACGGGTCTCCTCCGCGCCTGTCTCGATGCCAGCACCCGCTACGCGACCGAGCGCCGGACCTTCGGCCGGCCGATCGGGGAGCATCAGCTGGTGAAGGAGATGATTGCGGGCATGGCGCGCGATTACGAGATCAGCCGGTTGCTGTATCTCCGTGCGGGATGGATGAAGAACCAGGGGCTGCGCAACACCCGGGAGACCTCACTGGCGAAATGGTATGCGACAACCGCCTCGGAACGGGCCGCCGGGGATGCCATCGAAGTCCACGGGGCCTACGGCTATTCCGACGAGTATCCCGTGGAGCGCTTTTACCGCAACGCGAAAGGCGGCGTGATCTACGAGGGCACGCGCGAGATTCACACCCTGCTGCAGGCGGACTACGCGCTCGGCTATCGGGAGGACAGACCCACGCGGGTAAGTTTGCCGAGATGGCCCTACGAAGAACCGGGAACGCCGGAACGCGGGAACGCGGGAACGCGATGATGGTCGGAACCCTCTCGACTTTGCGCGATCCCGCTATTCCGCCATCCCGCAATCCCGTTACTTAGCATGCTGCCCTGGGAACGCTTGCGCGACAAACTCTACACGCTTGAGGGCAAGCCCTACGCCGCGTACAAAGTGCTGGAAGGAGAGTACCGATTCGATCGGTTCGTCCTGGCGCTGGACTACATACAGGGTGATCCCGGGGGATCGCCGTCTCCGATGCGGGTGCGCGTGGATCAGGCTGAGATCCGTTTGTCCCCCGAGTCGTGGACCACTCCGGGGCGGCGCATTGCGTTGCAAGACTATCTGGCCAGGCGCTGGCAGGAAGCGATCAAGAAAGTCGGCCGGGGGGCCCGCGGGCCCGGCCGGCCGTTTGGCTTCGTGATCGAATCCGGCGGCCAGCAGGTGCTCGAGCGGACCGCCTGCCGCCTGGCGGAGGAGTTCGTCGAAATTCGGGCCGGCGTTGCGCTTCCATCCGAGGGGCGGAAGGCGCTGCCCAAGGAAGCACACACCCTGCTGCTGGAAGATCTGCCGCTGATCACCGAAATGGCGCTGATGGCCGGCCATCCCACTCAGAACCCTGAGGTGTTGCAGCGGCATCTCGACGTGGCGGAAGACGCCGATGCGCTCCGCACGCAGCTGATCGCCCGCGGGCTGGTGGCGTTCATCGCGGATGGGTCCATCCTGCCCCGGGAGGGTGGGTCCGACCGGCCTCAGCTCTCCCGGGTCGTGACCTTTCAAGCCCCCCCGGACCTGCGCGTGACGCTGGAGACACCGCACCGCGGGCCGATCACCGGACTGGGCATTCCCCGGGGTATCACCTTGCTCACGGGGCCGGCATTTTCCGGCAAATCCACCCTGCTGCGGGCGCTGGCCGCGGGCGTGTACTCCCATCTGCCGGGTGATGGACGGGAGTATTGCGTCACTGCGGCCGATGCGGTGTTTGTCGTGCGGGAAGACGGCCGCCGCGTCGAAGCGGTATCCCTGGCGCCGTTCATTACCGCGCTCCCCGGAGGGGAGGACGTCCGGCGGTACCGGACGGAGCACGCACCGGATCTGCTCTCGCAGGTGGCCGGGGTGATGGAAGCGCTTGAGATGGGGGCATCGGTGCTGCTGTTCGACGAGGATGCCACCTCGCCGACCCTGATGGCCCGCGACCCGGCCCGCGTCGCGCTGATGCCGGACGCGTCCGATCCGGTCGTGCCACTGAAGGACGTGGCGCGGGCGCTGTTTGCCGAACACGGCGTCTCGACAGTTCTTGTGTCGGGGAGCGCCGGGTACGCCGACATCGCCGATCGGGTCATCGGCATGGACGGGTTTCGTCTGCGAGCACTCGCCCCCGCCGCGGCGCTTCCTGCCGCAGGGCCGTCAGGGGCGCCTCCGGCGGAGGGTCGCGTCGGCGGGATCGGGCAGCGCGTCGTGGCCCCCGAATCCGTCGGACAGTTCAGGGGGCGGCGCGCCCGTACGGACGTGCACGCCGGGCGGACGATCACGATCGGGCGTGAGCCGGTCGAGTTGAAGGGCGTCGAGCAGCTGGTTGACCCCGGGCAATGTCGCGCTGTCGGCGATGCGATCGTGTTTGCGGCCGAGCAGGGATACGTGGATGGCAGCCGGTCCCTGCGGGAGATCGTCGGTCTGATCGACAACGAGCTGTCCCAGCGCGGGCTGGACGTGCTGTCGCCGTTTCCCGGCCATCCGGGAGATTACGCGCGGCCCCGCCGGCATGAGGTCGCCGCGGCGTTGAACCGGTTACGAACCTTGCGCATCAGATCCTGAAGGTCAGTCCTCACGGTCTACACGGTCCCCACGGTCTACAGACGATGCCAAGGATTGGACTGGGAAGACCGTGAAGACTGTGCAGACCAGCGTGTAAGGTGAGGAGGCATCCGGTGATGGAATCGGTCAAGTACGTCTTGGATGAGTCGCGCATTCCGAAGGCCTGGTACAATATCGCGGCGGATCTCCCCGTGCCGATGGCACCCGTGATCCACCCCGGCACGAAGCAGCCGATCGGACCCGACGACCTGGCGCCCCTGTTCCCGATGGACCTGATCATGCAGGAGGTGAGTACGGAGCGCGAGATCCCGATCCCCGAACCGGTGCGGGACATCTACCGGCTCTGGCGTCCGACGCCCCTGTACCGCGCGCGCCGGCTGGAACGCGCACTCGATACGCCGGCCCGCATCTACTACAAATACGAGGGTGTCAGTCCGGCCGGCAGCCACAAGCCCAACACGGCCGTCGCCCAGGCCTTCTACAACAAGCAGGCGGGCGTACGACGGCTGACAACCGAAACCGGGGCGGGGCAGTGGGGAAGCGCGCTGGCCCTGGCCTGCACGCTGTTCGGGCTGGAATGCACCGTGTACATGGTGAAGGTCAGCTACGATCAAAAGCCCTACCGGAAAGTGATGATGCAGACCTGGGGTGCGGACGTCATCCCCAGCCCCAGCGATCGCACCAACGCGGGGCGCGGGATTCTCGCGGCCGCCCCGGACTCTCCCGGCAGCCTCGGCATGGCGATCAGCGAGGCGGTCGAAGATGCGGCCACCCATGACGACACCAAGTACTCGCTGGGCAGCGTCCTCAACCACGTGCTGCTGCATCAGACCGTCATCGGGCAGGAGGCGAAACAGCAGATGGAAATGGCCGGCGACTATCCCGACATCATCATCGGATGTGTGGGCGGCGGGAGCAACATGTCGGGACTCAGCTTTCCATTTCTCGCCGACAAGTTCAAGGGAAAGACCGTGCGCGTCATTGCCGTCGAACCGGAAGCCTGTCCGACCCTGACCCGCGGGCTCTACCTCTACGACTTCGGCGACACGGCGGCGACGACGCCCCTGCTGAAGATGTACACGCTGGGGCACGGTTTCGTCCCCCCTGCGATCCACGCCGGCGGCCTGCGCTACCACGGCGACGCGCCGCTGGTGTGCCTGCTGTTCGACCACGGGTTCATCGAGGCGGTGGCCTACGGCCAGCGCACGGTGTTCGAGGCGGCCATGCAGTTCACGCGGACGGAAGGCATCCTGCCGGCGCCGGAGTCCGCCCACGCCATCCGCAAGGCGATCGATGAGGCCATGGCGTGCAAGCGCGAGGGCACGGCGCGGACCATCCTCTTCAACCTGAGCGGACATGGGCACTTTGACCTCGGGGCCTACGAAGCCTACCTCACCGGACGTCTGGAGGATTACGCGTACCCGGCGTCAGAGGTCGAGGCGGCGATGAAGGAACTGGCGCCCCTGCAGCCTGTCGGGGCGTAATCTTGTTGACTGAGGTCAACAATTAGGGTACCCTAACGCTCGCTTCGATTTCTCGGATCGCGACGGAGGGTCTGGATGGCCGGTTCGCTGTTGATCATGCTCCGGGAGGGGCTTGAGGCCGCCCTGATCGTAGGGATGATCCTGGGGTACCTCGCCAAGACGGGCAACCGGTCTCGCTTCACAGCGGTGTGGACCGGCGTCCTCCTGGCGGCCGCGGGCAGTCTAATCGTCGGCGCGGCGATCTTCTTCACCGCCGGCGGGTTAGACGGCCGCGCCGAGCAGATCTTCGAGGGAATCGCGATGTTCACCGCGGTTGGCGTCCTCACCTACATGATCTTCTGGATGCGCCGGCAGTCGATCAATATCCGGGCGCACTTGCAGGCGCAAATCAACACCGCCCTGGCGACCGGGTCGGTCGCGGCCTTGGGGGTGCTGGCGTTTGTGGCCGTGGGTCGCGAAGGCATTGAAAGCGCCTTGTTCATGTTTGCCGCGTCCCAGACCTCGACGCGGGCGGCGGCGCTGACCGGTGGGTTGATCGGGATCGTGGCGGCCGCGATTCTCGGGTATCTGCTCTACCGCGGCATCTATCGGTTGAATCTCCGCGCATTCTTCAACGTGACCAGCGTCCTGCTGCTGCTGTTCGCGGCCGGCCTGCTGGCTCACGGCATCCACGAGTTCCAGGAGGTCGGGTGGATTCCAATGCTGGTGGCCCCGCTGTGGGACACCAATGCCATCCTGCACGATGCCTCCACCGTGGGGAGCTTCGCCAGGACGCTGTTCGGCTACAACGGGAGTCCTTCCCTGCCGGAAGTGTTGGCCTATGCCGCGTACCTCGTGCTGATCGGCTGGGCGTACTTCCGCCCGCCAACTGCACGGGAGCTCCGCTCCAAGGCTGCCGCGTAGTCCTAGTCAGCAGACCATGTAGTAAGATGGGGGCAAGATGCGCCCCGGTTGGCTGCTGGACCTCAACGACGGCATCACGGCGTACGCGGATGCGTGGGCGCTGCAGCGGACGCTCGTCGCCGCCCGCCAGCGTGGGACGATCGGCGACGGTCTGATTCTCCTCGAGCATGAGCCGGTCTTCACGATCGGCCGGTCGGCCAAAGCCGAGCATTTGCTGTTTCCCCGCACCAACCTGATCGCGCAGGGGTTCGGCGTCTTCGACATCGAGCGCGGGGGCAGCGTGACGTATCATGGCCCCGGCCAGCTGGTTGGGTATCCGATCCTCGATCTGCGATCCTACAACGAAGACATCGGGAAGTTCATGCGCGCCCTCGAGCAAACGCTGATCGACATCCTCGATGGCTTCGGCATCGCTGCCGCCCGGCTGTCCGGCTTTCCCGGAGTGTGGGTGGAATCCAAGAAGATCGGCGCCGTGGGGGTGGCCGTCAAGCGGAAGGTAACCATGCATGGATTTGCGCTGAACGTGGCTCCCGACCTGGCGCACTTTTCGTTCATCAATCCCTGTGGGTTGGGCCGCGACGTGACGTCGATCGGTGACGTGCTGGGCCGGCCCGTCACCGTGGCTGAGGTGCGCGGGCTCGCCGCGGTGCGATTCGGGCGGATCTACCGGTTGGAGCTGCAGCCGGTGTCCCGCGCAGAGCTGCTGCGTCGGGCCGTCAGTGAGCCGACCCCCGCCGCCGCGGGCTGAGTCTATGCCGGAGCGCCGCCGCTTCGAAACGCGCGCCATCCACGATGGACAGCCCCCCGATCCTGCCACGGGCGCCGTCATCCCGCCGATCTACCAGACCGCGACCTATGCTCAGGACGCCCCCGAGGTGCACAAGGGATTCGACTATTCGCGGACGGCCAACCCAACCCGCACGGCGCTGGAGACGTGCCTGGCCTCATTGGAAGAAGCCCAGTATGGGCTGGCGTTTGCCTCCGGGATGGCGGCGATTACCACGACCGCCTATCTGCTCAACCCTGGAGATCAGGTGGTGGCACCCGACGATGTCTATGGCGGGACGCATCGTCTGTTCCGACAGGTGCTGGGCCGCTACGGCATCGAGACGTCATTTGTGGACATGACCGATCCGACGCGACTGGAAGCAGTCCTGACGCCGCGGACGCGGCTGGTCATGGTCGAAACCCCGACCAACCCGTACCTGAAGATCCTGGATATCACGGCGGTCGCGGAGCTGGCGCACGCCAGGGACGCCCTGGTCGTCGTCGACAACACATTTGCGACGCCCTATCTACAGCGGCCGCTGACGATGGGCGCTGATGTGGTCGTGCATTCCACCACCAAATACCTTGGCGGGCACAGCGACGTCGTCGGCGGCGCGGTGCTGACCAACAGCCGCGATGTGTTTGACACCCTGAAGTTCCATCAGAATGCCGCGGGCGCCGTCCCGGGGCCGTTTGACTGCTGGCTCGTGCTGCGGGGCATGAAGACCCTCGCCGCGCGGATGGACCGGCACAGCGCCGCCGCCATGGCGGTGGCGGACTTCCTGCGCGGTCATCCTGCGGTGACGCGTGTGTTCTATCCCGGCCTGGCCGATCATCCCGGACACGAGCTGGCCCGACGGCAGATGTCGGGATTCGGTGGGATGGTCTCGTTCATCGTGCGAGGAGGGGAGCCTGCCGCGCGTGCGGTCGCCGCAGGGACTGAGGTCTTCACGCTCGCCGAGAGTTTGGGTGGGGTGGAGTCACTGCTCGATCATCCGGCGTCGATGACCCATGCCACCCTCACCGGCTCGTCCCTGCAGGTGGATCCGGGCCTCCTGCGGCTCTCCGTGGGGTTGGAGCACCCCCAGGACCTGATCGATGATCTCGCACACGCGCTGCTGGAGGCAGGGTCGTAGCGTGGCCTCCGTGTACATTCCCAGTCCGCTGCGCCGCCTGACCGGCGGGCGGGGTCAGACCGCCTCCGCGGCGCGGTCGATCCGCGAGATGCTCGACGATCTGGAGCGGCAGTTCCCCGGGATGAAGGCCGAACTGTGCGACGAGCGCGGCGACGTGCGCAGCTTCATCAACACATTCGTCAATGGGACGGAGATCCGCCAGCTGCGCGGGCTGGACACGCCGCTGGCGGACGCCGATGAAGTCTCGATCATTCCGGCCATGGCGGGCGGACTCTTCACCATGGAGATGAGTGCGTGGCCCGAAGAGTGAAACCCCATCCCCAGACTGAGACCACGGCCGCGCCGGCGTTGGGCGAACAGATCTTCGAGAGCGTCCTTGACGTCGTCGGGAAGACGCCGATGGTCCGGCTGCGCCGCGTCGTCCGCGGGGTGCGCGCCGACGTCGTCGCCAAGCTCGAGTACCTGAACCCCGGCGGGTCGGTGAAGGATCGCATCGGCATCACGATGATCGATGAAGCCGAGCGCGCCGGCAGGCTGCGGCCCGGCGGGACGATCGTGGAGGCGACCTCCGGCAACACCGGGGTTGGGCTGGCCATCGCCGCCGCGATCCGCGGCTACCGCACGATCTTCGTGATGCCCGACAAAATGTCGGACGAGAAGATCCGGCTGCTGCGGGCGTTCGGTGCGCGGGTGGTCATCACGCCGACGGCGGTCGCCCCCGACGATCCGCGATCCTACTACAGCGTGAGCCGGAGGATCGCCGAACAGACCCCCAACAGCTTCTACGCCAACCAGTACGCGAATCAGGCCAATCCCCGTGCGCATTACGAGACGACCGGCCCCGAAATCTGGGACCAAACCGGCGGGAAGATCGATCTGCTGGTCGCCGGGATGGGCACCGGCGGCACGATCTCAGGCGCCGGCCGGTACCTGAAGGAACGCTCCCCCGGCCTGCGCATCCTCGGCGCGGATCCCATCGGCTCCGTGTACTATGAGTACTTCTCGACGGGCCGCCTGCCCGAAGCCCGCACGTACAAGGTGGAAGGCATCGGCGAGGACTTTCTGCCGGAGACGATGGATCTGTCGATCGTCGATGAGATCGTCCAGGTCACCGACGGCGAGTCGTTCGCGATGACCCGCCGCCTGGTCCGCGAGGAAGGCATCTTCTGCGGCGGCAGCAGCGGTACGGCGGTGGCGGGGGCCCTGAAGTACCTGCGCGCGCAGCCGGACGCCGGCGCGGGCCTGCGGGCCGTGGTGATCCTGCCGGACTCCGGCTCGCGGTACCTGTCGAAGATTTTCTCCGACGACTGGATGCGCGAACATGGGTTCCTCGACATCGAGCTCGGCGCCGTCGGCGACCTGGTGCGGGGCAAGCAGACATCGCTCGTCACGGCGGCGCGCACGGACCCGGTCATCGACGTCATCGCCAAGATGAAGGAGTACGACGTCTCCCAGCTTCCCGTGCTGGATGGCGGCCGCCTGATGGGTATGATCAGCGAAGTCGATCTGCTCAACTACCTCCTGGAAGGCTCGCACCGTGCATCGGATCCCATCGAGCCCATCGTCGACCCCGTGCCGCCGGTGGTCGCCCCCGACACGCCGCTGGACGCCCTGGCCGATGTGTTCGTGTCGGCGAATGCCGCCGTGATCGTGGACCACGGCAAGGTCGTGGGCATCGTCACGAAGATCGATATGATCGATCACCTCGCCAAACGGCTTGGACGCTGACACGAGTCTTCACGTTCTTCACGGTCCTCACCGTCTTCACAGTCCATGGGACGAGGATGGGAGATGGTCTGGGACCGTGGGACCGTGTAGACCGTGAAGACAATGAAGGTCCTGACGACAGGGCACGCTCTTCCAACATTGCGCATGGCCCCGGCCTCGGCGGTCCAGCTGCACGAAGAGGCCGATCCGGCGCGGATCGAGCGGCTCTCCTCGCGCCTGCGCGATGAGGGGGTGCTGCGCAACCCGGCGCTGGTGGCGGTCCTGCCCGACGGCGACTACGTCGTGCTAGACGGCGCCAACCGGACCAGCGCGCTGATCATGTTGGGCGCGGCGGTCATCCCGGTGCAGGTTGTGGACTATAGCGATCCGGGTGTTGCTCTGGACGTGTGGAGTCATTTCCTGCTCAATGCCGGGGGATTGCCGTCCCGGTTGCAGGCCAAGGGATTCTCGATTCGCGCGCTGCCCCAGACGGCGGAACTGGTTCCCGAACGTGGCGTCCGGACCTGCTTCGTGGCCACCGGCAACGATATCTACGAAGTCGACCTCGGACCCCAGCCGGCCGGGGCCCTCGCCGGCATCGTGGGAACGTACAAAGGCACGACGCGCATCTACCGGGTGCCCGGTCTCGATCCCGGCGAAGGTATTCATGAACAACTCCATCGGTTGGCGCGCGAGTACGGCGCTGACGGGACGCTCATCGACTTTCCGATGCTGACCAAGGCCGACATCTTGACCATCGCCCGCGATCCCGTGAAGTTGCCGACGGGCATCACCCGCCACCTCATCGCCGGGCGGGCCCTCCGTCTGAACGTTCCCCTCGAGGTGCTGACCGCTCCCGGAGCCGTCGATGAGAAGCAGGCCTGGCTGGCGGAGTACGTTCAGCAAAAACTGCTCGACAACCGGGTGCGCTACTATCCCGAGGCCACCGTCCTTTTTGATGAGTAGTCGGTTTTGGTCGTTGATCCTTGGTCGTGGGTCGAGATGATCCACACCCCGATGTCGAAAAACGACCAACGACCAACGACCAACGACCAGCGATAGTCATGGCTTACCGCTTCGCGCCTCCCCAACGCCAGAGGCTCGGTGAGGGCCTCCTGCAGCGCATCGGGAACACGCCGCTATTGCGGCTGCACCACGTGACCCGTGGGCTTCCGCCGACAGTGGAAGTGTACCTGAAGGCCGAGTGGTTCAACCCCGGCGGGTCGGTGAAAGACCGTCCGGTCCTCCGGATCATCACCGACGCGGAGCGTGACGGCCGGCTCACTGGGGACCAGGTCATCGTTGACTCGTCCTCCGGCAACGCCGGCATCGCGTACGCCATGATCGGTGCGGTGAAAGGATACCGCGTCCAGCTGTTCGTACCCGCCAACGTCAGCGACGAACGTAAACGCATCCTCCAGGCCCTGGGCGCGGATGTCCGCTACACCGATCCGCTGGAGGGCGCCGACGGAGCCATCGTGGCCGTGCGTGACGCTGTTGCCGCCGACCCGCGGCGGTTCTTTTTCGGCGACCAGTACGGCAACCCCAGCAACCCTCGCGCCCACTACGAGACTACCGGCCCCGAGGTCGCCGAGCAGACGCGCGGGCGGATCACGCACTTTGTCGCCGGAGTGGGCACCGGCGGCACGATCGTCGGGGCGGGGCGCTATCTGCGGGAGACCGTCGGCGGAGTACGCATCGTGGCCGTGGAACCGGACTCCGGAGTGCATGGGATCGAAGGACTCAAGCACATGCCCACGTCGATCGTCCCCGCGATCTACGATCCGTCGGTGCATCAGGGTACGGTCCGGGTCAAGACCGAGTCCGCATACGCGATGGCCCGGCAGTTGGCGCGTCAGGAAGGGCTGTTGGTGGGACAGTCCTCCGGCGCTGCCGTCCTGGCGGCCCTGGCGGTCGCCCGCGGCCTCGACGAGGGCGTGATCGTCGCCGTGGGTCCAGACGGCGGAGATCGCTACTTGTCCACGGCCTTGTGGAACGATCCGGCCGAGCAGCGGCCGGCGGACCTGCTGCCCGGGGTCATGCGCATTGCGGGCGCCGATTCCGCGGAGGATATGACGGTGGTCACGAGGATCTCGGCGTCGGATGCTCCCGGAATCATCCTTTCCGAAGAGCAGATCGCGGGGATGGTGGCCCAGGCCCGGCGGGAGCTTCCGCACGAATGCTGCGGGCTGCTGGCGGGGGTGGCCGGGCGCGTGGAGCGGGTGTTCTTGGGGACGAACGTCGATCACAGTCCGTTTACGTACTACATGGAACCCAAGGAAGTGCTGAAGGCGACTATGGAGATCGAGGCCGCGGGACAGGAGTTGCTGGCCATCTACCACTCCCATACCCACACGCCGGCCTACCCCTCGGCCACCGACGTCGCCAAGGCTCACTACCCCGACTCGCTGTACCTTATAATCTCTTTGAAGGATCCCGCGCTGCCCGAGGTCCGGGGGTTCCGGATTACCGGTGGTGACGTGACAGAAGCGAGCGTGATCGTCCGATGAAAGTGTCTGCGCGCGCAGAGTATGGACTGCGGGCCTTGATCGATCTGGCCCAGCACTACGGGGAGGGGCCGGTCCAGAGCCACGAGATTGCCGCGCGGCGGGGGCTGCCCGAGCCCTACCTCAACCAGCTCATGACATCGCTGCGCAAGGCCGGGCTGGTCGCCAGCAAGCGGGGACCGACGGGGGGGCACACGCTGACACGCCCGCCGCAGGAGATCAGCCTCCGCGAGGCGTTTGATGTCCTGGAAGGTTCGTCCGCGCCGTGGTGGTGCGTGGAGGTCGCCGAGCCGGACTGCGCCTATGCGGCCGGCTGCGGC
The DNA here is from genome assembly GCA_036505015.1 of bacterium. Classification (GTDB taxonomy): domain Bacteria; phylum Sysuimicrobiota; class Sysuimicrobiia; order Sysuimicrobiales; family Kaftiobacteriaceae; genus DASXUC01. The sequence continues at coordinate 17,535 of DASXUC010000118.1, forward strand.
CTCCGTCCGGTCTGGCAGGCCATCAACGCGGCGGTCGAGCAGGTTCTCACCGATCTATCCCTCGCCGACATCAGCGCGCGCGTGCGCGAACCCGCCCTGGCGGAATAGCCGCCCCCGCCCGCGCGTTGAGGCGGGGTGGCGTGATGGGAGCAATCGCAGTGACACAGCGGGACCCCGCGGTGATGGGAGCGGATCGGGAGCGGTTCAGCGCCCTGATCGGCGAGCATCTGGATGGGCTCTTCCGGACCGCCCTGCGCCTGACAAGGAATCGCTCGAACGCCGAGGACCTGTTGCAGGAAACGTTCCTCCGCGCGTGGCGGTCCTTCCACACCTTCCAAGCAGGGACCAATGCTCGGGCCTGGCTGTACCGCATTCTGATGAACGCGCACATCGATGCCTACCGCCGTACCACCCGCGAACCCGAGGTGGTCGATGCGGACGACGTCGACGAATTCTACCTGTACTCCAAGGTGCAGGAGAGCGATGCGTTCAGGCGGGCCGGCAACCCGGAAGACATCCTGCTATCGCAGTTGATGGACGCCGACGTGGTCGGGGCGCTGGAGGAACTGCCGGAGACGTTCCGCGCGGTCGTGGTCCTGGCCGATATCGAAGGCTTCTCGTACAAGGAGATCGCGGAGATCCTCGACATCCCGATCGGCACGGTCATGTCGCGCCTGCATCGCGGCAGGCGCCAGCTGCAGGTCAAACTGTGGGATTACGCGGCTCGGGCGCGCTACGTGGACGCCGACACCGCGAACCATTCGCTGCGCCCGGGGTCCGGGCATGGCGCGCCTCCCGCCGCGGACGGAGCCGGACGATGAGACGCCTCCGATGTGACGAAGTCCTGCATGAGGTCTGGGGCTTCCTCGACGGCGAGATCGAGGAGACCCGGTATGTGGAAATCCAGGCCCACGTCGAGGAATGCGAAGGCTGCGGCCCGCGGTATGAGTTCCAGCGCCGGTTGATGACCCTTATCCAGATCCGCTGCAAGCAGCCGCTGCCCGAGAGTGTCAGGCAGCGACTCCTTCGCCTCCTCGACGAGTAACCGCGTCTACCCCGTCTAACCACCCTTTCCTGGTTCGAGTTTGAGACTGGGAAGACTGGGAAGACGTCCTTCCAGCGAATCCCCCAGTTGAGTGATATCCAGCCCGCTCCCGGCGTGGTAGGATGCGCCCGGAGGGCAGGGAGACGTTCATGCCTGCCATCCGCGCCCTGCTCGTCGACGATCACCGCGTGGTCGGTGAGGCCATCGCGCGGCTGCTGCACGACCCCCCGGACGTTGAGGTGATCGGTCAGGCCACCAGCGGTCCCGAGGCGCTGCAGCTGGTTCGGCGCCTGCAGCCAACCGTGGTGCTGATGGACATCGGGCTGCCGGGGATGGACGGCGTGGAAACCACCTGGACGCTCCGGCGGCAGTTTCCCACCATTCCGGTCCTCATCCTGTCCATGTTCGAACAGGAAGCCTATGTGCGCGAGGCCTTCCGCGCCGGGGCCTGCGGATACCTCGTGAAGACGGCGCCGGCCGCCGAGCTCCTTGCGGCTATTCGGGCGGTCCATGCCGGAGAGCCGATCATCCCGTCGCGCACGCTTAGCCCGGCGGTGCCCGAGCGATCCGGACCTCCCGCAGTGTCCGGCGGCGGCCCGGGATTCTCCCGGCGGGAGATTCAGGTCTTGCAGCTCATCGTCGGCGGCGCCGACGTACCCGCGGCAGCCGGCCACCTGCGGCTCAGCCCCCATACCATCCGCAACCATCTGAAATCGATCTACCGGAAGCTGGGCGTGGGGGGCAGGGTCGAGGCGGCGGTCCACGCCGTGCGCTTGGGCGTGGTGAAGGTGTGACCCGGATTCCCGTGCGGTTGGACGGCGAGATCCGGCTGGTCCCGGTCAGCGACGTGCTGTACTGCGTGGCGGATGCCGGCCGCGTCACGCTGGTCATGGCGGCCGGCGAAATGCGCGGCCCCGGCCGGATCGGTCCTCTGGCCCGCCAGCTGGAGCCGCTCGGGTTCTTCCGGTCCCACCGGGCGTACCTCGTCAACCTCGAGTACGTCCGCAGCGTGATCCCGTGGACACGCAATGCCTACAGCCTCAGTCTGGAGGGCAACAAGGAGGTGCCCTTGAGCAAGCACCGTCTGGGTGCGCTGCGCCGGACGCTCGGCTGGTAGGGCGCAGGGGCGCGGGAACCTTCCCCTCCCGGCGTGCGTAGAAAAGGCGACTACGTCAGGGGAGGAATATGATGCACGTTCGTGTCCGAAGATGGGTCGTTCCCATGCTGGCTGCGGGGCTTATCCTGCTGCTGGGCGCTTCGCTGGCCGCGGCCGCCAAACGGAAGGTGCCGCCGGTGCCCGGGCTTCCGGGTGCGACGGGCGGATGGCCTGCCGAGTACGCGGGGGAGCCTAACCTCGGCGGGCAGACACTGGCTTCCGCGGCATACTTCGTGTGGTTTGACCAGCGCGGCTGGCACCTCAGGTTCAGGTCGCCGCTCGTGTCCGTCTTTTCCGGCTCAATCACGACCGACGGCAAGTTCCAGAACGTCAGCGGCGCAACCGCGGCGCAAAACGGCGTGCTGACATTCCTGCGCCCGGGCGTGATCGGCTCGGCCAGCGGGTTCGACTTCGACACGACGGGCACCACGCTGACCTTCAACCTGAACATCAACCGGCAGGCCGCGCCACGCGAGCAGGTGTTTCTCGGCGCCAAAGCCGCTCATCCGGCCCGTGTGCCCTTTACGGTATCGCGCACGAGCGTGGTATCGGCGACGACAACGCTGGGCACCAAGGACCCGAACTGGGAGAAACCCCGGCCGTGCGGCGGGGGCTGCGACTGATTTAGAGGGCTTTCGCGGCGGCCTTCTCTTTCTGCTCCATGATGGCCGAAGAGTGTCCGGGGAACGCCGAGGCGCTGGGATTGATATACGTGACCGCGTTGTTCACGGCGGTCGCGGCTTCCCCGAAACCGGTGACGATCAGTTTGAGCTTGCCCGGGAACGTCGCGACGTCGCCGGCGGCATAGACCCCCGGCAGGTTGGTCTCCATCTTTGAGTTCGTGATGATAGAGTCGTCCTGAATCTGGACGCCCCATTCGCGGATGGGACCGAGATTGCTGACCAGACCGAGGAACGCCAGGACGGCATCGACGTCCAGGCGTTCCTCTTCTCTCGTCTTATTCTGATAGACCACGGCGGAGGTGACGTGGTCCGTGCCTTCGATGGACTTCAGCTCGTAGAAGACCTTGACGGTGATCGGTGACGTGAAGAGCTTCTTCACGCTGTCTTCGTGCGCGCGGAAGGCGTCGCGGCGGTGGATGAGGGTGATCGCCTGCGCGTAGTCCACCAGCCCCAGCGCCCAATCCAGCGCTGAGTCTCCACCGCCGATTACCAACAGCCGCTTCCCGCGAAAGTCCTCTTTGGAGCGGACGGCAAAGTACAGACCCTTCCCGATCCACTGGTCGAGTTCGGCCCGCTTGAAGGTCTTGGGGGTGAATGCCCCGATCCCCGCTGTGATGATCACGACCCGGGTCAGGTGCTCGCCCAGATCGGTCCCCAGCCGCAGCAGGCCGTCGGGCTGGCGGTCCAGCGACTGCACGCTCTCATTGAGGTGGACGGCGGGGTGGTATTGGGTCGCCTGTTCCACGAGATTCGTGACGAGGTCTTTGCCCAGCACACGGGGGAATCCGGCCACATCGTAGATCTGTTTATCCGGGTACAGCGCGGTGACCTGACCGCCGAGATCCGGCTGGCTGTCGATCAGCTTGGTGCGCAGGCCCCGAAATCCCGCGTAGTAGGCGGCGAAGAGGCCGGCGGGCCCCGCGCCGATGATCGTCACGTCATACGTCTCGATCGCTGTCGCCACTGCCGCTGCCCCTGGAGGATTCGTCACGTCTGCACGCAAGCGCCGTGATATTATACCCTAATCCCATCGGAAGTCGGTATGCTAGAATCCAAAGTGGATTCCGCGGGTCAAGAATCAGCGACGGCAGGGAGGATGGCATGACACTTGCGGCGCGGGCCGGTCCGCTGCTCACCACGGAGCAGATGGAACGCTACTCGCGGCAGACCATTCTGGACGAAGTGGGGATTGCCGGTCAGCGCAAGCTGCTCGACAGCAAAGTGCTGATCGTGGGCGCAGGCGGCCTGGGCAGCCCGTCGGCGATCTACCTTGCCGCCGCCGGCGTCGGCACCATCGGCATCGTCGACGGCGACCGGGTGGACATCTCCAATCTCCACCGGCAGGTGATGCACTTCAGTCACGACGTCGGGCGGCCCAAGACCCAGTCCGCACGCCGCACGCTGGAGGATATCAACCCCGATGTCACCGTGGTGCCGTTTCAGACCGTCCTGACCAGCGAGAACGCGTTGGAGATCCTGCGCGATTTCGACGTCATCGTCAACGGCTCGGATAACTTCCCGACGCGGTACCTGGTGAATGATGCCAGCGTGATGCTCGGCAAACCGATGGTCGATGCCAGCATCTTGAAGTGGGAAGGGCAGGCCACCGTCTTTCTGCCCGGACGCGGATGCTACCGGTGTCTGTTCCCCACGCCGCCTCCGCCGGGCACGGTGCCCAGCTGCGCCGAGGGGGGCATCGTCGGCGCCCTGGCGGGGTTCATGGGGACGCTCCAGGCGATCGAGACCGTGAAGATCCTCCTGGGGATGGGGGAGACGCTCGTTAACCGCCTGACCATCGTCGACGCGCTGACCTTTGACGTCCGCACGCTGCGGTGGAACAGAAACCCGGAGTGTCCGGTCTGCGGCGACCATCCCACGGTCACGGCCCTGATCGACTACGACGCGTTTTGCGGGGTCCCGGGGCGCCCGCACGTCGCGGAACCGCAGCAGCAGCCCCAGGAACCGGTCGTCGACGTGGTCCGCGCGAAAACGATGGTCGATGCGGAGCGCGCCCTGCTGCTGGACGTGCGCGAGTCCTGGGAATGGGTTACGGCCCGTATCCCCGGTGCAGCGCACATCCCGATGGGCGAAATTCCGACGCGCCTCTCGGAGATCCCCCAGGATCGGCCCGTAGTCGTCTACTGCGCCACCGGGCAGCGCAGCGGCGTGGTGACCGAAGCGCTGCGGCGAGCCGGTTTTCCGCGGGTCTTCAACGTTGCCGGGGGAATCGTCGCGTGGATGAATGAACAACTGCCGGTGGAATCTGGGCCGCCAAACGATCGGGAACAGGGAACCGGGAACAGGGAACCGCAGAACCGCTAGAGATGCAACAGGAATGACACAGCAACCGTTCGGAACGGAAACCAGCAGTATCCGTTCCCCGTTCGCCGTTCGCCGTTCCCCGTCAGTGATGCGCCAGGCGGTCCTGCGTGAGCCGCGCCTCATCGAACTGACCATGCGTCCGGTTCCCGTTCCCCAGGCAGGGGAGGTGCTGCTGCGGGTTCGGGCGGCGCTGACCTGCGGAACAGATCTGAAGACTTACCGCTACGGCCACCCCCGGCTGCCCTTTGGTCCCTTCGGCCACGAGTGTGCCGGCGACGTGGTCGCGGTGGGTCGCGGCGTGCGCCGCGTCCGGGAAGGTGACGCGGTAGTCCCGATGCCGACCGCGCCGTGCGGGGAATGCATCGCCTGCCGCCGCGGGTGGGAGAATCTCTGCGAGCGGCAGTTTGACGACGTCGTGCTGGGGGCATTCGCCGACTACTTGTTGGTCCCAGGACGGGTCGCGTCCTCGCAGTTGCTGACCAAACCCGCAGGGCTCACCTACGTCGAAGCGGCCTTCGTCGAGCCCCTCGCCTGTGTCATCCATGCCTGGTCGCTGTTGGGCCGAGCGCCGTCGACCGTCGCGGTCGTCGGCCTGGGCGCGATCGGGTTGCTGCACATCATGGTCGCCCGCTCCCGCGGGACCCAGGTGTTCGCAGTCGGGCGCCGGCCGGAACGCCTGCACCTGGCCGGGGCGGTCGGTGCGACTCTGCTTGTCGACTCTGACCGCGAACCGGTGGACGACGTACTGCGCCGCGCCACAGGGGGGGCAGGTCCGGATCTGGTCATCGAGTGCACGGGGACCGCTGCCGGGTGGACCAGCGCCGTCGCTTGGGCCGCCCGGGGCGGGCAGGTCATCTTGTTCGCCGGGTTGCCGCGCGGTACACGCACCGAACTCGATCCGGCCAGGATCCACTACGATGAGGTGCAGCTCGTCAGCGCGTTTCATTTCAGGCCCTCAGACGTGGACGAAGCCCGCCGGCTGCTGGCCGCCGGCGACATAAAGCCACGCGATCTCGTCTCGGGGATCCGCCCGCTGTCGGCCATCACTGACGTGTTCCAGGCGCTGGACCGGGGTGAAGGTGTGAAGTACGCGGTGCTGCCCGAGGCGCAGGCTTGGGTGTAGAGCGCGCCACCCCCGCGTCGCATCGCTCCTCGGGGCACGCCGCCGCGCTCCCCGCCGTGACGCGTGTGGCAGTATGGTATGCCTCCGGCGATCTGCGCATCGAAGAGCGGGACCTGGCTGCTCCAGGTCCAGGCGAACTGCTCGTGCGCATCCGGGCCTGCGGGCTCTGCGCCAGTGAAACAATGGCCTGGTACATGGCCCGCAAGGCGCCGGCGGCGCTGGGCCACGAGCCGGTAGTGGAAGTGATCGCCGCCGGCGACGGGGTCGACCAGTTTGGTCTCGGCGATCGCCTGTTCGTCCACCACCACGCGCCGTGTTTCAGCTGCCGCGCGTGCCGGCGTGGAGAGTACGTCCACTGCAAGACATGGCGTGCTACGAGGCTGATCCCGGGCGGTCTGTCAGAGTACGCGCTGGTGCCGGCGCACGTCGTCCGGTTCGATGCACGGCCGATTCCCGCATGGATCGGCGACGACGAGGCGACGCTCGTCGAGCCCCTGGCCTGTGTGGTGAAGTCGCTGCGCCGCGCGAGGATTCGCGCCGGCGATCGCGTGCTCGTCATCGGGGCGGGGGTAATGGGGCTGCTCCATCTGCTGCTGGCCCGCCGCCGGGGAGCCAGCGTGCTCGTGGCGGACCGCGTCTCCTCACGGCTGCGCCGCGCGGAGGCGCTGGGCGCGGATACCGTGGACGTGCGGCGGCTGGACCTGGCGCCGTCCATCCGCGCGCTGACCGACGGCGAGGGCGCGGACATCGTCGTGGTGGGCCCGGGGAATCCCGAGGCGATTGACGCCGGGTACCGGAGCGCTGCGCCGGGAGGCGTGGTCATCCTCTTCACGCCGACCCCCCCGGACGTCACCTGGCCGCTGCCCGTCCACGATGCGTACTTCCGCGAGGTCAGCATCGTGCCCAGCTATTCCTGTGGGCCGGACGATACGGCAGAGGCGGTGGCGCTGTTGGCGTCGGGACTGGAGGTCGACGAACTCATCACCCACCGGTTTCCGCTGGATCAAACCGCCGAGGGCTACCGGCTGGTGCGTGAGGCCACCGATGCCTTGAAGGTCGTGGTGCGGCCATGAAGCGTCCTGTCGAGGTCGTGGCCGACAGCTGCGAGTTCCCGGGCCCAGTGCCTCCCCCCGCCAGACGGATCCACCTGCAGTTCCGGCCGGGCGACTTCGCGTGGGACGGTGTCACCCCTGCCGTGTACAAGTCGGCCGGGGACCTTCCGCCCGGCATGGCCTGGCGCGAGGTGGTCCGCCACACCCTGGTCGGGGGTGGGGACGCCGCCGGCGCACAGTTTCAACTGCGCTACTTTGAGATTGCCCCCGGCGGGTTTTCCAGCCTCGAGAAGCACCGGCACGTCCACGCCATCGTGGTGCTGCGCGGCACCGGGGACGTGATCGTCGGCACGGAAGTGTTTCGCGTCGCCCCGATTGACGTGATCTACGTACCGTCAGAGTCGCCCCACCAGTTCATCAACGCCGGCACTGAGCCGTTCGGCTTCCTCTGTCCGGTGGACGCCGACCGGGACCGCCCCCAACCCCTGACCGGCGAGGAGCTGCGGGCGCTGCGGGAGATACCCGCGGTTCGGCAGGCCCTGAAGATCGACTCTGGACGCTAGATTCTGGATTCCAGATGCGCGATAATGTAGACTGTTCTTATCGAGTATCGAGTATCTAGCTTCTGGCATCCAGTACCGTCGTTGGAGGTCTCAAGGTGATTAGCATCACCGAGCAAGCAGCCACAAAACTCAAGGAGTTGATCTCCTCGCAGGAGCAGCCCGATCTGTTCCTGCGGCTGTACATCCAGCCGGGTGGGTGCGAAGGGTTCAGCTACGGGATGGCCTTCGACACCGAGCAGCAGGAAGGCGATCAGGTCATCGAGCGCAGCGGCGTGCGCGTGCTGGTCGATGCCGTCAGCGGCACGTATCTCAGCGGCGCCCAGATCGACTACATCCGGTCCCAGATGGGTGAAGGGTTCACGGTGCGCAATCCCAATGCCGTGTCGACCTGCGGGTGTGGGCACTCGTTCAAGACCCGAACCGATGCCGGCCAGGCGGAACCGTGCGACGACCAAACTCAGCGCGAGACACAGCGCGCGGATGCGTGAGGGATGGAGACGGCGATGAGCGACCAGGTGCAGACTGAAGAACCGGAGATGCGGGACAAGGTCGAGGCGGTCCTCGACCAGATCCGGCCGTACATTCAGGGCGACGGCGGTGACATCGAGTTGGTCGACATCGTCAGCGGCATCGTGCAGATCCGGCTGGCCGGCGCGTGTGTCGGCTGCATGCACTCGATGATGACGCTGCAGGCCGGCGTGGAGCGTATGCTCAAGGACGCGGTCCCGGAAGTCAAGGCCGTGGAGGCCATGCCCTTCTGAAACGCGAGATGTCGGGTGTCAGGTCTCAGGTTTCAGTTCCTGAGTTCTGACACGGAACCGAAAAACTGGTCAGGCAGGGGCTCGCACGGCGGCACAGTTGCGAGCCTCTCTAATTGTCCGCATCTGAGACCTGAGATCTGACATCTGACACCGCATTCGGGGTCTACCATGGAATGGACCCAGATCGTCCGCAAGATCGACGACTACCGCTGGGAGATCCCCATCTCGTACAAGCCGGGCATGAAGGTGCCGGGCCTTGTGTTTGCGGACGAGGCCATGCTCCGCCAGATCGCGCAGGAACAAGCCCTGGAGCAGGTGGCGAACGTCGCGACGCTCCCAGGCATCGTCGGCCATTCCCTGGCGATGCCCGATATCCATTGGGGGTATGGCTTCCCCGTTGGGGGTGTAGCTGCGTTTGACGCAGACGAGGGCATCATCAGCCCGGGCGGGGTTGGTTTTGATATCGACTGCGGCGTGAGACTGATCCGTACGGAGCTCGAGGCGGATCAGGTCCGGCAGAATCTAGACCCTCTGGTCGATGCACTGTTTGCTGCCGTTCCGTCTGGTGTGGGGTCGACAGGCAGAATCAAAGTAGGCATGTCCGAGATTGACAACGTCCTGAAGCACGGTGCGGGTTGGGCCGTACGGAACGGCTACGGATGGCAGGAAGACCTGGAGGTAATCGAGGCCGGTGGTGCGCTCGAACATGCGGACCCTGATGTTGTCAGCGCCCAAGCCAAGAGGCGTGGCCGCGGGCAGATTGGCACCCTCGGGTCTGGGAATCACTTTCTCGAAGTCCAAGTCGTGGATGAGATCTATGACTCCAGCGCAGCAGGAGTGATGGGCATCAATTCCCTCCGCCAGGTGGTTGTATTCATCCACTGCGGATCACGGGGCCTGGGTCATCAAGTTTGCACGGATTACCTGAAGGTGGCAGATCACGCAGGGCGCCAACAGGGTATCTCCCTGGTGGATCGCCAGCTCGCGTCGCTTCGCTTTCAGTCGCCTGAAGGCCAGGACTACTTCCGGGCCATGAGCGCGGCGGCCAACTTCGCCTGGGCCAACCGCCAGGTGATCACGCATTGGGCGCGGGAGGCGTTCAGCCGGGTGTTCCGGCAGTCCCCCGAAGCGTTGGGCATGTCGCTGGTCTACGATGTCGCCCACAACATCGCCAAGCTGGAAGACTACGAGGTTGAGGGCCGGCGGCGGCGGCTGGTCGTGCACCGCAAGGGCGCCACGCGCGCGTTTCCGGCCGGGCACCCCGAGGTGCCGGCGCGGTATCGTGACATCGGCCAGCCGGTCCTCGTCCCCGGCGATATGGGTCGCTACTCGTACGTTGCTGTCGGCACCGACGGCGCGATGAAAGAGTCCTTCGGGTCCACCTGCCACGGTGCGGGCCGCATGATGGGCAGGAAGGCGGCTACCCGTGCGCTTGATGGAACCGACGTGGTGGCCGAACTTCGCAAGAAGGGCATCGTCGTCAGGGCCCATGACCGCTCGCTGCTGGCTGAGGAGGCGCCGCAGGCCTACAAGGATGTCGCCGACGTCATCAGCGTCTGCCACGACGCTGGCCTCAGCAAGCGGGTGGCGCGGACCAGGCCGATTGGCGTGATCAAAGGCTAACGGCGTCCTCCCGGTCTTCCCCGTCCTCCCAGTCTGCCCAGTCTGAAATCCGGAGGAGTCTGCGTAGTCAGACCGGGAAGACAGGGGAGACTGGGTAGACTGGGAAGACGCAAGTCCAGGAGACCGCCATCTTGAAGGAGTTCCCCCTTACAGGCACCTGGTTCTACGATCCCTACACCGCCGCCTCGGTGCACGCGCACCGGGTCGGCCCGGTCATCGTCCAGGCGCGGACGGCGTTTCAGGAGGTGGCGATCCAGGAGTTTGACCACCTCGGCCGATGCCTGATCATCGACGGCAAGATTCAGTCCGCCGAGATCGACGAGTACATCTACCACGAGCTGCTGGTGCAGCCCGCGATGACCGTGCATCCTGCTCCCAGGCGGATCCTGGTGTGCGGCGGTGGGGAAGGCGCGCCGCTGCGGGAGATCCTCCGCCATCCCTCGGTGGAACAGGTCGTCATGGTCGACATCGACGGCGAACTGGTCGCGTTGTGTCGGGAGCACCTGCGCGGCTGGCACCACGGCGCGTTCGACGATACCCGCGTCCAGGTGCTGCACGGCGACGCCCGCGCGTATATCGAACAGACCGGGGAGCCATTCGACGTCATCATCAACGACATCACCGATCCCATCGAAGGCGGGCCCAGCAAGCTGCTGTTCACGCGTGAGTTCTATCAAGCCGCTTCGCGCCGGCTGGGGCCGGACGGCGTCTTTGTGACCCAGGCCATCGGCATCCACTTCGATCAGGGCGACCGGCTGCACGCGGCCATCCACGCCACGCTCGCCCAGGTCTTCCCCCACGTGCGGTCGTATGCCGAATACGTTCAGTCCTTTGACTACCCGTGGGCATTTGTCGCGGCATCGCGCCATCCCTACTGGGACGCCGACGCGGCCGGCATCGACGGGACGCTGGCGACCCGCGGTATCGCCCTGCGATTCTACGATGGGAGCACCCATCAGCGGGTGATGCACCTGCCCAAACCGCTGCGCAGCCTGATTGCCGCAGAGACGACCATCATTACCGACGGCGCACCGCTGGTGGTGCTCTAGTGAGGCGGTCGTGCATCCCGAACTGACCGAAGCGCAGACGTCGGTCTACCAAACGATCCGGGAATTCGCCGCCGCCGAACTGCGGCCGCAGGCCTCCCGCTGGGACCGTGAGGGGACCTTCCCGCACGACATCGTTCCCAAACTGGCCGACATCGGGCTGCTCGGATTAGTCGTGCCCGAGGCGTACGGCGGATCGGCGCTCGACATGGTCTCGGCGATGCTGGCCGTCGAAGCCGTGGCGTGGGGCGACGGCTCGATCGGGCTGACGGTCGCCTCGCACAACTCGCTGTGCGTGGGACACCTGCTGGCGTTTGCGAGTGAGGCGCAGAAGCGCGCCTACCTGCCCGCGCTGGCCCGCGGCGAGACCCTGGGCGCGTGGTGCCTGACGGAGCCGTCCGCCGGCAGCGATGCGGCTGCGATCCAGACCCGCGCCGTGAAGCGGGGAGACGTGTGGGTCCTCAACGGCACGAAGGCGTTCGTCACGCAGGGCAGCGTCGCCGGCGTGTACGTGGTCATGGCCGTCACGAACCCTGAGGCACGATCGCACGGGATCTCCGCGTTCGTCGTCGAGCGCGGGGTGGGCGGACTGCACGTTGGCAAGAAGGAGGACAAGCTAGGGCTGCGCGCGTGCGATACCGCGGAGGTGGCGTTCGAGGACTGCGAGCTTCCCGCGGGCGCACTGGTCGGGGGCGAGGGCACCGGCTACGCCCAGGCCCTGGCGGTGCTGGAGCGCGGCAGGATCGGCATCGGCGCCATGGCCGTCGGCATCGGGCGCGCGGCGCTGGACGCCAGCATCGACTACGGCGCGCAGCGGCGGGCGTTTGGCAAACCCGTCACCGGCTTCCAGGCGATCCAGTTCATGATCGCCGACATGGCGATGGAACTCGATGCCGCGCAACTGCTGGTGCTGCGCGCCGCGCAACTCGCCGACGCGGGCCGACCGTTCCGGCGCGAAGCCTCGATGGCCAAACTGTATGCCTCCGAGGCCGCGAGCCGCGTGACGAACAAGGCGCTGCAGATTCACGGGGGGTACGGTTTCATCAAAGACTATCCCGTCGAGCGATACTATCGGGACGTTAAGCTGACCGAAATCGGCGAAGGGACCTCCGAGATTCAGCGCATCATTATTGCGAAATCTCTTCTTGGTAGTTGAGGGTGACATCCATTCCGAACGGCGTCTTCCCAGTCTACCCCGTCTACCCAGTCTTCCCAGTCTTCTTGGGCCGCTGTTGGCCACGGGTCAGAAAAGTGATCAGTCCAGAAACCATTCTGGCATAACCCTCCGTCTCGTCGAAAAGGGTCCAAAATTCATCTTGACTGAGATACCCACGGTCTCGTGCTAAGTAAAGGTGGCTTTAAACCTCGGCAGCCGAAGCCTTTGCGATAAAGAGGAAGTGGACAAACTCGCCGTCTGATCTTCGCGAGTGCCCCTCTGCAATGTTGGCCAACCATGGAGTTGACCGCGGCCCTAATCTGGTCGCGAAGCCTAAAGTCTCTAGCGAGCGGGGTCGAACGTATAGCCACCTCCACCTTACGGCTTAAGACTCTTGCGGCTTGCCAGGCCCTGATGTCTTCGAATCTGGTGAAGGTCATCTCGTTCCTAGCCTAACGAGCTCGGGCCTGGGCCCCGATGCCTCAAGCGGGTCATTTCGGCGACCGATGAGCATGCGACGGGGGAGACCGGGAAGACTGGGAAGACGGGGTAGACGCAGTTGACCAGCAGCCCCTCAGTATGTTATACAAAGTTCAATCGAATAGCGCTCTTATCGAGAGTGGGCGAGGGACGGGCCCGATGACCCCCGGCAACCTGCGGATCCCCGCAAGGTGCTAACTCCCGCGGACCAATTCCGACAGATAAGAGGGATCATCAACCCCTCCCGGAATTGGGAGGGGCCTTTTATTGAGAAACGGTCGTCGATCGTGGATCGTCGATCGTGGATGTGCGGGGGGTAATTCGACGAACGACGATCGACGAACGACGAACGGGTTCCGCAGTCTGCATCCCTTCCTGGCGCGATTAGCCGAGCGACCCTTGTTGGCCGACGGGGCGATGGGCACGATGTTGTATGCCCGCGGCGTGCCCTTTGACCAGTGCTTTGATGCGCTGAACCTCACCTCGCCGGAGATCGTCGAGGGCATCCACCGCGATTACGCCGCCGGCGGGGCGCAACTGCTGGAGACGAACACGTTTGGCGCGAACCGCCTCAAGCTCGCCGCCCACAATCTCGCCGACCGCGTTGCCGACGTCAACCGCGCCGGCGCCGCTCTGGCCCGCCGGGTGGCCGACGCCGGGGGCGACGTCTTTGTCGCGGGCTCGATGGGTCCGGTCGGCCGCCCGATTGCGCCGCTGGGGCCCCTCACCGGCGCCGAGGTCCGCGAGGCGTTTGCCGAGCAGGCCGAAGCCTTGGTCGCCGGAGGCGCGGATGTTTTGATCCTGGAGACATTCACCGATCTGGCCGAACTGGCCGAGGCCATCCGGGGGGCGCAGGAGGTGACCGACGTTCCCATCATCGCGCAGATGACGTTCACGCAGGAGGGAAAGACGCTGCTCGGACACACCCCCGGCGTCATTGCCAGGTCGCTGGTGGATCTCGGCGCTGCCGTCGTCGGCGCCAACTGCAGCGTGGGGCCCCAGGGCATGCTCGAGGTGATGCAGCAGTTCGCCCACGCCGTCCGGAACGTACCATTATCCGCGATGCCGAATGCGGGCTTTCCTGCCTACATCGGAGGCCGCTGGATCTACTACTCGACGCCGAGCTACATGGCCGAGTTCGCGCAACGCATGGCGGCGCTCGGGATCCGGCTCATCGGCGGCTGCTGCGGGACCACACCCGCTCACATTGCGGCGATGCATGACGCCCTGCGACAGCCGGCGCCGCCTGCGGCCTGGCCCGGCACGCTGACCGTGGGATCGGATCTCCCCGAGCCGGGCCCCGCGCGGGCAACGGCGCCGTCGACGCTGGCGCAGAAACTCGGCAGATCGTTTGTCGTGACCGCGGAAGTCGATCCCCCGCATGGACCCCACGACCGCCGCGAGCTGGACGGGTGCCGCCGGCTGCGCGACGCGGGAGTGGACGCGATCGACGTGGCGGACAATCCGATGGCCCGATTGCGGATGAGCCCGTGGGCGATGTGCGCGCGGATCCAGTCCGAGGTCGGGGCGGAGACGATCCTGCACTTTACGACGCGCGACCGCAACCTCGTGCGCCTGCAGTCCGATCTGCTGGCGGTCCATGCGCTGGGCGTTAGGAACGTCCTCGTGCTGCGCGGAGATCTGCCGCAGTTGGGCGATTACCCCACGGCCACCGCGGTCTCCGACGTTAAACCGTCCGGCCTGGTCAAGCTGATCAAGCAGTTCAACCAGGGGCACGACGTTGCAGGGAACTCCATCGGCGGCCCCACCGCGTTTACCGTCGGGGTGGCGCTCAACCTCTCCGCCCCCGATCTGGACAAGGAAGCCCGCGTGCTGGAACACAAGATCGATGCCGGCGCGGATTTCATTTGTACGATGCCGATCTACGAGCCGGAGGTCCTGGATCGGTTCATGGCGATCATGGGCGACGTTCCCATCCCGCTGCTCATCGGCATCCTGCCGCTGGTGAGCCACCGGCACGCCGAGTTTCTGCACAACGAATTGCCGGGGTTCACGATACCGGAGTGGGTGCGGCAGAAGATGCGCGCCGCCGGGGGCGCCGGCCGCGAGATCGGAATGAATATGGCGATCGACCTCGTGTCCGCCCTGCGCTCCGTCGCCGCGGGGGCATATCTCGTCCCATCATTCGGCCGGTACGATGCCATCGCGGAGCTGGTGAAAGTTGCCAAGGAACCTGTCCGGACTTAGACTAACAAAAGGCGTCTTCCCGGTCTTCCCTGTCTTCCCCATCCTCCCAGTCTCGATCACAGGGCAGGAGACGGGGGAGACTGGGTAGACGGGGAGACTGGGCGGGCGCAGTTGGAGGGTACGCGTGATCACGACGGTTGTTGGAAATTATCCGAAAATCCCGGACATGCCCGCTCCGGGGAAATGGCGCACCGCGGCGGAACGGCTCCAGAAGGGCCAGATCGACGACGCGGCCATGCGGCACGTCGAGGATGAGGTCACCCTGGAGGCCATCGGCGACCAGGTGGAGGCGGGCATCGACCTCGTCACCGATGGCCAGATCCGGTGGGACGATCCGCAGACGTACTTCGCGCGGGCCTTGGACGGATTTTCCATCAACGGTCTGCAGCGTTACTTCGATACCAACATCTATTTCCGCGAACCGGTGGCCGACGGCTCCGTGGCGTGGACGGCGCCCATTACGGTGCGGGATTTTGAGTTCGCCCGTGCGCACAGTTCCAGGCCAGTCAAGGCGGTCATCACGGGCCCGTTCACGCTGGCGCAGCTCAGCCGCAATCTGTTCTACCAGACTCCGCGGGAGTTCGTGCTTGCCCTGGCCGATGCGCTGAACGCCGAAGTGCGCGCGTTGCAGCAGGCTGGGGCGGAGACGATCCAGATCGACGAACCGGCGCTCTGCCGGTTCAAGCGGGACTATCCCCTCTGTGCGGAGGCGATCGGGCGCCTGACGGCGGGCCTGTCGGCCAAGACGATCCTCGCGACGTACTTCGGCGACATCAGCGGCCTTTATCCGCAGGTGCTGGAGCTTCCGGTGGATGTGATCGGCCTCGACTTCGTCGCCGGGTATCGAAACTGGGAGGCGCTGGCGGGAGCGCCGTTCACCAAAGAACTCATGTTCGGCATCGTCGACGCCCGCAATACGCGTCTGGAGCCTGTCGACGAAATCGCCGGCGCGATCCGCCGCATCAGCGGCGTCGTCCCTCCGGAGCGGTTGATGGTCAGTCCCAGCGCGGGGCTCGAATTCCTTCCGCGCAGCGTGGCCCGGCGCAAACTCGACCGGCTGGTCGAAGCGACCCGAGCCGCCGGCGCGACGCTGAAAGGAGTACCGGCATGACGCTGCCGCTGCTGCCGACCACCGCCGTCGGGAGTTACCCCAAGCCCGCGTATCTGCTCGAGGCGCGGCGCAAGTTCCTGCGCAAGCAGATCTCCAAAGACGAGCTGACCGCGCTGGAGCGGAAGGCGACCGAAGAGTGGATTCGGACCCAGGAAGAACTCGGCATGGATCTGCTCGTCGACGGCGAGCAGTATCGCGGCGACATGGTGGCCTACTTCGCCGACGAGATGGAAGGGTTCGCCATCGCCGGTCTGGTCCGTTCCTATGGCAACCGGTTCTACCCGAAGCCCGTCGTGGTCGGACCGGTCGGCCGCAGGTCGCCGGTGACCGTGGAGTGGTTCACCTATGCCCAGTCGCTGACCACCCGGCCTGTGAAGGGGATGCTGACCGGTCCCTACACCATTGCAGAGTGGTCGTTTAACGAGCACTATCCGACGCGCCGGGAACTCGTGCTCGATCTCGCCCGCGCCATTCACGACGAGGTCGCCGACCTGGAGCGGGCCGGCGCACAGTATATCCAGATCGACGAGCCTGCCATCCATACGCGCCCGGACGATGATTTCGCCCTTGCGGTGGAAGCGATGGAGATCGTCACCGGCGGCATCTCCGCCTACACGATCTCCCATATTTGCTACGGGGACGTGCCCAGAATCTATCCGGCGATGCTGGCACTGGCCGTGGACCAGCTCGATCTCGCGCTGAAGAACGAAGAGTTCGCACTGCTGGAGACGTTCCGGGCTCGCTCGTTTACGAAGGACATCGGCCTGGGGGTCGTTGACGCGCACTCGCACCGCGTGGAGAGCGTCGAGGAGGTCGCCGACGGCGTGCGCCGCACCTTGGAGGTCATTCCCGCCGAGCAGATCTTTCTGTCTCCGGACTGCGGGCTGAAGACCCGCACCGTTGACGAGACCGTCGGCAAGCTTCGGGTGATGGTGGACGCGGCGCGTCTGGTGCGCGGCGAACTCGCGGGAATGCGGGAACGCGGGGCGGCCGGGTCGCGAGCGTAACCTCCTGCACGTGAGAATTCGCCGAGGGCGGTCCAGGAGAGGTCGGGAGGAACAGCCGCCTCGCGAAGCCGTGCGCCCGGTCTCCGCCATTCCCGCGGAAGGCGCTCCACCGATCAAGATCGCATCGCGGCGGATCATCCGCGCGCCGGTGCAGAAAGTGTTCCAACTGGTCAGCCGTCTCGAAGCCCAGCCCCGCGTCACCGGTCTCTGGCTGTCGGCCGACCTGCTTGACCGGCGCCCCGGCCAGCTGACCGTGCACTACCGGGGCTACTTCGGCGGGGTCCCGCTCGAATCGGTGCAGCGCGCCACGCTGCAGCCCCCACACGGGCTGGAGTTTCGCCAGACCCGCGGCGGACTGCGCGCGCTGCTCGGACGCTTCTCTCTGCAGCCCGCTGAGGGCGGTGAGACGGAGCTGACCATGGCGCTGGAGGCGGACGTCGGCATCCCGATGATCACCGATGCCGCTGCGCAGCGCATTCTGGCGACCTACGTCGAGCGGATGCTGGACAAGATCAAGCTCACCGCGGAGCGTGATCTCCCGCGTCCCGTCCGGCGCCCGCGCGAGGAGCAACCGGCAGCGCCGCCCGACCATGCCGCCCCAGACGGCGAGACTGCGCTCCCAGGCGAGGAGCCGGTGCCCGAGGAACCTGCGCCGCCTCCCGCCGCGCCTGCGCCCGCGCCCGCGACCGCCGCGGCCCCCGCCGGAGAACGCAAACGCCGGCGGCGCAGACGCAAACGGCGGAGGGCGTCTCCTCAATCTCCGCCCTCTTCTCAGCCCCTCTGATCAAGCAGTAGACAGTGTAGACTGTGAAGACGGTGAAGACGGAGTAGACGATGTCACCAAGGATGCCAACGCCCGTGGACATCGGCGGCGTGACCGACCGGCAGCTCCGCATCACCTGGTCGGACGGCCACGAGTCCGTGTACTCCTGGCAGCGACTGCGCATCCACTGCCCCTGCGCGCGGTGCAAAGGCGAATGGCGGTATGCGCCGGCGCCGCTGACCGCGAAGGACGTCCCGGCGGATATCCGAGCCATGGCGTACCAGCGGGTGGGCGCCTACGCGCTGCGCTTTGTCTGGTCGGACCACCACGACACCGGAATCTACCCCTTCAACCTTCTGCGGTTTGAACTGTGCGAGTGTGCTGAATGCAGGGCGTCCTCACCGTCTTCCCAGTCTACCCCGTCCTCCCCGTCGCGAACTCAGGCTGACTAACTGTAAGCTCAGGTCAAGAAGTTACCGGGAAGACTGGGTAGACTGGGTAGACTGGGTAGACGGGGTAGACGTATGATGACTTTGATGATCACCCGCGAGGCAGTCCTCGAAGCGCTCAGAGACGTCAAAGACCCGGAATTGCATCAGAGCATCGTCGAGCTCGACATGGTGCGTGACGTGGCGATCCGCGACGGAGTGGTCACCGTCGACGCGCTGTTGACGATCGGCGCCTGTCCCCTGCGCGAGACGATTGTCGAGTCCATCAAGGCAAAGGTGCGTGAGCTTCCCGGCGTGCGGGAGGTCGACGTCAGCCTGGGCGTAATGAGTCAGGACCAGCGGCAGACCTTGATCCAGAAGCTCCGCGGCGGGGAGACGAATCCCCAGCGGCGCTCGACGTTCTTGGGACCCGAGTCCCTGACCCGTGTGATCCCCGTGGCCAGCGGCAAAGGCGGCGTCGGCAAGTCGACGGTGACCGTGAACCTGGCCGCCGCACTGGCGCAGATGGGTCATGTCGTGGGGGTCCTCGACGCCGATGTGTATGGGTTCAGCATCCCCAAGATGCTGGGTGTCGCCGGGCGGCCGACGATGATCGACCAGATGATTGTGCCGCTGGAACAGGACGGCATCCGGGTGATGTCCATCGGCTTCCTGCTCCCCGACGCCAACGAAGCCGTGATCTGGCGGGGGCCGCTGCTGCACAAGACGCTGACTACCTTCATCAGCGAAGTGGCCTGGGGCGATGATCTGGAGTACCTGCTCCTCGATCTCCCCCCGGGCACCGGGGACGTTTCTATCACGATCGCTCAGACGCTGCCGCAGAGCTTCATGGTGCTCGTCACGACGCCGCAGGAAGCCGCCGCCCAGGTCGCGCGGCGCGCGGCGAGGATGGCCGAGAAGGTCAACATGGAGCTCGTCGGCGTGATCGAAAACATGTCGTACTATCAGGCGGCGCCGGGGGCGGAACCGGTCTACATCTTTGGCCGCGGCGGCGGCGCCGATCTCGCCCGTCAGTTGGAAGTCCCGCTGCTGGCCGAGATTCCACTGGATCAGACTATCCGCGAAGGCGGCGACGAGGGGCGGCCCGTCGTCGTGAGCGCGCCCGACTCACCCGCGGCCCGCGCCTTCCGAGTTGCCGCGGAGCGGCTCCGGGAGGCGGTACCCTTGCCGGCGAAAGTTCGATCCGCATGAGTCAGCAAAACCAGAATCTGATCGATGGCAAATGGGTCCCGGCCAAAAGCGGGGCGGCCATGGAGTCGCACAACCCGGCCACGGGCGACGTCCTGGGTGTGGTGCCGCAATCCGGACCCGAGGACGTGGCCGCCGCCGTGGACGCGGCCCGCCGCGCGTACGACGGATGGCGCCGCCATCCGGCCCCCCGGCGGGCGGAGATCCTGTACCGGGCCGCGGAAATGCTCGTGGAGAAAAAAGAAGACCTGGCCCGGTTGATGACGCAAGAGATGGGCAAGGTGCTGCCTGAATCGCGCGGCGACGTGCAGGAAGCCATCGACATGACATACTTTGTGGCCGGTGAAGGACGCCGCCTGCACGGGTACACCGCTCCGAGTGAGATGCCCCGTAAGGCCGCCTACTGCGTGCGTGTCCCGCTCGGCGTCGTCGGTGTCGTCACGCCCTGGAACTTTCCCATGGCGATCCCCAGCTGGAAAATCATTCCGGCCCTGGTCTGCGGCAATACGGTGGTCTTCAAGCCCGCCACCTACACGCCGCTGGTGGGACTCGCGTTTGCGGAGATCCTGCACGACGCGGGATTGCCCGCCGGGGTGCTCAATGTCGTGACGGGCAGCGGCAGCACGGTCGGCGACGCGCTGGTCGAACACCCCGACGTGGCGCTGATTTCGTTCACGGGCTCGACCGCCACCGGGCGCGCGATTGCCGGGAAGTGCGCGCGCGCCGGCAAACGGATCTCGCTGGAAATGGGCGGCAAGAACGCCGCGATCGTGATGGAGGACGCCGATCTGGATCTGGCCACCGACGCCCTGATCTGGAGCGCCTTTGGCACCTCCGGGCAGCGGTGCACGGCCTGCAGCCGCATCATTACCCACCGCGCCGTGAAGCATGATCTCACCGAGCGGCTGGTCGAGCGAACGCGCCGGCTGCGGCTCGGCAACGGCCTCGATGCCCAGACCGACGTCGGCCCTGTCGTCAGCCCCGCGCAGCTGGAGACCATCGACGGCTACGCGAGGGTCGGGAAGGCCGAAGGCGCGCTCGTGCTGGTCGGTGGGGCGCCCGCGCGCGGCGGCGAGCTCGCGCGGGGGTCGTTTTACGCCCCGACGATCTTCGGCGACGTCTCGCCGACGATGCGCATCGCGCGCGAGGAGATCTTCGGTCCGGTTACCGATCTCATCGAGGCGAACGACCTCTCCGACGCGATTCGCATCCTCAACGACGTGGAGTATGGCCTGTCGGCCTCGATCTTCACCGCCGACGTGAATACGGCCATGCGCGCGATCGAGGACATCTTCACCGGGATCGTCTACGTCAACCACGGGACGATCGGTGCCGAGGTCCACCTGCCGTTTGGCGGCACCAAGAGTACGGGAAACGGGCACCGCGAGGGTGGGCTGCAGGCGCTGGACGTGTTCTCCGAGTGGAAGGCCGTCTACATCGACTACAGCGGCCGGCTGCAGCGCGCACAGATCGACAAGGACTGAATCATCCACGCGGTCTTCGCCGGTGAAGACTCAGGTGTTGAAGGCACGGCGGCGTGTCAGAAAGGCGTGGCAATTTCTCACGTCCTACATTCCCAGCCGCCGCAACGGCGACCTGTTTTCGCACGTGCGGACATTCTGCATGTTCGTGGGCTATCCCAGGAGCGGACATACGCTCGTAGGGTCGCTGATCGATGCCCATCCCCGGGCCATCATTTCCAACGAGCTCAATGTGATTGGGCACGTCAAACGGGGGTTCTCCAAAGACCAGATCTACACCCTGATCGTGGCGAACTCCCAGGCCTTCGCCAAAAGTGGCAGCGAGTGGAACGGATACCACTACGCCGTGCGTCATCAGTGGCAGGGGCGGTGTGAGACGTTGGAAGTCATCGGCGACAAGCGGGGCGCCGGCACGATCCGGCAGCTACGCGCCAATCCGGGACTATTCGAGCGCATGCAGCGCACGATCGACGCCGACCTGCGGTTCATCCACGTGATCAGGAATCCATTCGACAACATCAGCACGATCGTGCGTCGCCACCGCTGGCCGCTGGAACAGGCGATTAGCTACTACTTCGGCCTCTGCCGCACGGTCGCCGATTTGAAGACCCTGGCCGGCACGGAAGCGATGCTCGATGTCTTCCACGAACAGCTGATTGCCCGGCCCAGCGACGAGATTTCTGCGATCTGTCGATTTCTTGGCCTGGAGCCGTATCCCGACTACGTCCGTGACTGCGCCGGCATCATCTTTCCGGCGCCGAGACACACCCGCACGGAGGTTGCGTGGTCCCCCGAGCTCGTGGCCTCCGTCGGGCTGCAGGCCAGAGCGGTGCCCTGGCTGCAGCACTACGGCTATGACGCGTAGCGCGCTGGCCGCCGCGTGCTTCGCCGTCGCCCTGCTCCTGGCGCGCGAGTCGGCCGCCCAGGCGCCCCGGGCCCTGGAAGTGCGTGCCGACACCCTGCTCGTGAACTCGGCGACGCGGACGGTCGACGCCCGCGGCCACGTGCGCATCACGGATGGGCGCGCGGTGATCCTGGCCGCGCGGGCCATCTATCAAATCCGGGAGCGGCGGGTGCAGTTGTCCGGAGGGATCAGCATGACGTCGCCGGACGGCACGCTGCGCAGCCGGGATGCGGTCGTGTTGCTGGGCGCGGCGAACACGCTGGACCGGTTGGATGCCCAGGGGACCGTCGTCGTTACATCCGGGGCGCGGACCATCCACGCAGACCGCCTCACCTATGCGTTCTCAACCACGCGGGTGATGGCCACGGGCCGGGTGCAGATCACCACCCCTGCCGCCGTGGCGACCGGCCGCACCCTGTCGGCCGACATGCGGGGCAGAACGGGTACGCTGACCGGCGCGCGGATTCGGAGCAAGGAAGGCATCGTCTCCGGCGAGCGGCTGGACATCACGGCGGGTGGAAACCAGGCCGTCTTTCGCGGGCATGTGGTCGCAGAGTTCGAGCATACGAAGATCACGTCCGAGATCGCGACCGTCTTCGAGCGCGAGAAGAAAGCCGTGTTCCGAGGAAAGGTGAAAATCGCCCGCCCCGGGCGCGTCCTGCTGGCGGATACGGTGACATTCTACTACCAGGAGAATCGCATGGTCGCGGAGGGGCAGACGCGGATCCTCATTCAGGAGAGTCCCTAGGATCAAACCCGTCTTCACGGTCTCCACGGTCTGCACGGTCCAATGCAGGAAGAGTCAAGGATACGCGCGCATGCGACGCTTGATCCGGTACAGCGCGTCGTATCCGCCCGCCAGCCGGCTTCCCCACACCCAGTGCGGATCGGTCATCTCCAGACTGTCGCGCCCCACGGCAAACCGGTCGGGGCCGCCGGCGAATGACGGCACGATCGTGAACGCCCGCTCGAATCCCTGCGCTTCGATGTAGGCGCGCGACGCGGCCGACGTATTCTCCGGCTGTCCGAACGGGTAGGCGAACCACCGCACCGCCGAACCAATCCAATCCTCCAACCGCCGGCGGTCGCCCCCGATTTCAGAGACCAGCGCTCCCCGGTCGGTCACGGCGCCAAGGTCCACGTGGTTGACCGTGTGGCTGCCGACTTCAAACAGCGGGTTCGCGGCCAGTGCCCGCAACTGAGGGACATCCAGCGGTTCCAGCGGTGCGTGTCGCCGCAGGCGCTGCACGGCGAAGACCCGCGCGGCCTCCCCACGCAGGCCGATGAACCCCGAGCAGACGAAGAACACCGCCGGGACGGAGAATTCCTCGAGGATCGGCGCCGCCTCGTCGTACCAGGATCGGTACCCATCGTCGAACGTCAGCGCGACCTGGGTGCGCCGGCCCTGGGGCCGGCTGAACAGATCAGGCAGGGCGACGATCTCATAGCCGGCGAGAAGCCACGCGATCTTCTCCCGCAGGTGGTCTGGACGCTTCACGTCGTGGAGCAGGATGACGCGCTTTCCGAGCTGCGGCCTCAGGGCGGCAACCGCGGAGGCCGCCACCGCCGCGGCCCGGCGCCGAAGTGTCTGCCCGCGGCCCGTCACCGCCGGTGGGCCCGGGATGTGACGTCGATCTCCTGCAGGATGCGGCCGATCAACGCCTCGAGGTTGTGGCCGTTCACAACCAACCGGCGGAGGGACGCGACCATCTCGGCGCGCGCGGGGTCGCTCATGCCCATCAGCCGATGCATGCCTTCCGCCTGGGACTCGATGTCGTGGGCCGGGACGATGAGCTGCGCCCGCAGGGCCGGCGGCAGAATTTCCGCCACGGCGGGATTGGTCGACAGCACCGGCAGCCCGCAGGCCATCGACTCCACCACGGCTTTGTCGAGCGCGGTGTCGCTGAAGTTCAACGACAGGCGGTAGGAGGCGAGGATTTCCGGCACCTCGCTCTGGGCCACCGGGCCGTGAAAGGCGACCAGCGTCGACAGTCCGAGCTCCTCGACCAGGCGATCCAGGTCCCGGCGGTATCCGTCGTCCTTGGGCAGGGTCGGGCCGTAGACGTCGAGTCGCAGGCGGGATCCGAATCGAGCGTTGCACCGCGCGAGCGCCGCCAGCATCGCGTCCACCCGCTTCACCGGGGCCACCCGTCCGATCGTGACGATGTCGCGCTGCGGCGATGCGCCCGGCACGGGTGAGAACCGGGTGACGTCGATCCCGTGCCCGACGACGACCACGTTGGGCAGCGAGAGGGGAAGAGACGCCGGGGTGGGGGTGAACACTTTGGTGGCCACAAACCGCGCGCTGAGCCACGTCCAGGTGCTGATCCGCGGATGCGCCTTCCAGTAGTAGAGGGGCAACCGGTGCCACAGCGTGACGGGCCACAGCAGGACCGGGTATGGTCCGCTCTGGTAGACAAAGAATGCGTCGATCCCGCGCTGCATCGCACGCGATACTTCACGGTAGAACTTCCAGGCCGTGCCCATGCGGCTCCGCCCGCGAAACACGCGGATCGTCACGTTGGGGGGGGCGGAGATCTCACCCGCATGGAGCGTCAGCACCGCGAGGTGGTCGATCTCCGCTCGCCCGGCGAGGATCTCAATCCACCGCACTGCGGTCGCGTGCACCGGGTCCGCGGCGTCCGCGCTGAGGCAGACGAACAGCAGGTTCATTGCCGCCAGGCGGTGAGATCCCGATCCAAGAGATGCTCCAGGCGCGTGACGTCGTCAGCGAACGCGTCGACCAGTCGCCGCCGTTCGGCCGGCGGCAGGGCCGGGCGCGGCCGATCCGCCGTGTTGGCGCGGCGCAGCGCGCGCCCCACGCCGGCGCGTTTTGCGACCCACCACAGGCGCCGCGTCAATCCGCGGCGCATCACCCAGCCCCCATGGGTCAGCGCCCGCTCGAAGCGGACGCTGCGTGGGACGTGACCTTCGCCGACGCGGCTGGTGAGCATGCTGGGCCGAAACGTGGGATCGATGCCGAGAAACACGTAGATCTGGCCGATGAAGCCCGCCGGGTCGCGCACGGCATCGTCGTAGATCAGCACCAGCATCTGGGATCGTGGAAAGCGCCGCAGGTACCGCTCCAACTGCGGAGCGTAATGGCCCTGCTCGACGTAGTCGGGCCGAGTCTGGAGGGCCTCCGCCAGGGGGGTCGCGGCGGAGACCACGCCGGCCGACAGGTCGTTGAGGTAACTTGAGACCAGACGCTCCACCGGGTGCCGTAACGAGACCAGGAGTTTTGCGGCGGGGTACATGCCGCGGATGCGCTCGGGGGCATCGGGTGACGCCAGATACGACGTTGAGAATTCGCCCGCAACCGTCGGTGGCCCGCAGCTCGCAAAGTGCTGTTCATACCATGGGCGGCCGCGGCGCCAGTTGTGCTCGCGGCTGAAGAAGTGAATCTCCTTCGTCGGCGCGCAGATCTGGGGATGTTCGTAGAGGCACGCATAGATCCACGATGTTCCGGATCGCTGCGCGCCCAACCCGATGAAATCTGGCGGCCTGCCCATACCCAGACTCTACATAATCCCCGTAGTCATTGCGAGGAGCGTGGGCGAACGAAGCAATCTCGAGATTGCTTCGCTACGCTCGCAATGACTGTATCTCTGTAGGTAGACTGGATCAGATATCGAATCTATTCGAGCATGATTCGGAACATTCTCCTTATCACAGCTGCGTTGGTCCTTGTTGTCGGTACTGTTGCGACCGCGCACCAGTTGGAGACCATACCACCGAGCCACTGGGCCTATGCGGCGCTGCGCAGCCTTGCCGGCATCGGGCTTGTGTCATTTCGAAGTCTGGCCCAACTGCCGCTCACCCGGGGGGAGATCGCGGCGCTGGTGCAAACCGCGGATCAGGCGGCCGTGGGCCGGACGCTGCCGGTTGGAACGCGCGAGTTGCTCGCGGCGCTGCGCCGCGAGTTTGCTCCACAAACGCAGCCTGTTCGCACCCAGGTCACCGCGCGGGTCGCCCCCACCCGGATGTCATTGACGGACTACCCCGGGATCACGCCCGGATCGTTTGCGGGTCTGGGCGTGGGTGCGGGAGGGAGCGCCGGAGTCGTGTGGGTCGAGGGCGGCATCACGCCGTCCGGTGGTCAGGCGACCCGTGTGTATGGCATGAGCCGATTCGGTGAGGTCTATCTGCAGATTGGGCGGGAGATTCAACAGTGGGGTCCCAGCCCCCGGACCAGTCTCATCCTCAGCGAATGGGCGGGCGGGATCGATATGGTGCGCCTGGTAGTGGACTCCGGGCGGTTCCGATTCACTAAATTCGCGTCCCCCCTGATCACGGGACCGCGCATCGTGTACTTCGTGGGGACGCGCCTGGACTGGCAGGCGACGGAACGGTTCCGCATCGGCTTCAGCGAATCGATCCTGACCTTCCGGGGCCCGATGCTGGCGTACGCCCTGCTGAATCCGCTGCCCGTGGTCCTGACCGAGGCGCTGGACCCCACACGTCTCCAGCTGCGATTCCTGCGCCAAACCGCGCAGTTTGTCGACGCCGTTGACTTCGATTGGATGATCCGTCCCGGCTTCACGCTGGCCGGCCAGCTGCTCGTCGACGATTACTCCTCCGATGGCCGGTCACCACACCGCATCGGCGCGATCGGATTGTTCACCTGGGCGGATCCGTTTCGCAACGGCCGCACCAGTTTGCGGGTGGAGTATTCCGCGGTGAACAACTACACGTACACCGACAACAAGTTCCCGCTGTTCAACTACATCCTCCCCAGCGGCCGTTTCCTCGGCTATTGGCTGGGCGACGACGCGGATGACCTGGTCCTCGAACTCAGGCACGTCCTCGGCCCGAGCGCGGTCCTGTCCGGATGGCTGGCGCACACTCGTCACGGCGAGGGCCGCATCGGCATCCCGATGCCCCCCGGCCCGACCAAGAAATTCAAGAACGCGTTCCTCTCCGGGATCGTCGAAGACCGGATGGCGGCTGGCGCGCAGTACGAGACCCACGACGAGAACCGCACCGTACGCTACTGGGGAGAGGTCGCCTCCATCCAGAATCTGAACAACAAGCGCGGCCGCAGCGGGACGGAGTTACTCTTCGGCATCGAATTCCTCTGGCGCTGGTAACTTGACTGATGCAAATGCGGGATTAGGGATTGGGGATTAGGTCGTTCAATCCCTAATCCCTAATCCCTAATCCCGTCGTTCAGTCATGAGAGCCGTCGTCTACACCGGCCACGGTGGTCCGGAAGTCATCGCCGAGCAGGAGGTCCCCGCGCCTGCGGCTGGGCCCGGCGAAGTGCGCGTGCGGGTCCGCGCCGTGGCGCTCAATCACCTCGACCTCTGGCTGCGCACCGGTCTGCCGCGACTGAGCGTGACCTTTCCGCACATCCCCGGCGCCGACGTGGCCGGCGTCGTGGAGCACCTTGGCCCGGGTGTGACACAGGTGCGCGCGGGAGATGACGTGATCGTCGCGCCCGGCGTGAGCTGCGGTGTCTGCCGGTTCTGCACGGCCGGTGAGGACAACCTCTGCCGCCGGTATGCCATCTTGGGCGAGCACCGGCCCGGCGGCTACGCGGAGTACGTGGTCGTTCCCGAAGCCAACGTGCTGCCCAAACCCCGGGACCTGTCGTTTGAAGAGGCCGCCGCCGTCCCGCTCGTGTTCCTGACCGCGTGGAACATGTTGATCACCAACGGCCGGCTGGGATTCGGACAGGATGTGTTGATCTGGGGCGCGGGCAGCGGCGTCGGCAGCGCCGGCATTCAGATCGCAAAAGTAGCCGGGGCCCGCGTCATCGCGGTGGCGGGGGCGGCGTGGAAACTGGAGAAGGCGCGCGGACTGGGCGCGGACGACGCCATCAACTACCACGAACAGGACGTGCTCGCCGAGGTCCGCCGGTTGACGGATCGGCGCGGCGTCAACGTTGTGTTTGACCACGTGGGTGCCGCAACCTGGAGTACCAGCATCAAGGCCCTGGCCCGGGGCGGCCGGCTCGTGCTTTGCGGGGCAACCAGCGGGGCAGACGCCGAGACCGATCTCCGCTACCTGTATGGGCGCCGCCTGTCCATCCATGGGACGTGGATGGGGACCAAGCGCGAACTCTACGAGGTGATGCAGCTGATCGCCGCCGGCCGCCTGAAGCCTGTCATGCACCGGGTATTCCCGCTGGCTGACGCTGCGGAGGCGCAGCGTATGATGGAGCGGTCAGAGCACTTCGGAAAGATCGTGCTGACGGTGTAGGCCACGCGCGGGTGTGCCGGTCACGGTTCGTGCGGCCGCAGACCCACCCATTCCTCACCGCCCTCCCACACTTCTTTCTTCCAAATCGGGACGGTGTGTTTCAACTCATCGATGGCGTACTTGCCCGCCTCGAACGCTTCGCGCCGGTGGCCCGCGGCGACCGCAATTGCGACGCTGATGTCCCCCACCTGCAGGTGACCGGTGCGATGTTCCATCGCAATCCCCAGCAGCGGCCATCGACGCTGGGCCTCCGAGGCCACCCGCGCCATCTCCTGGAGCGCGAGCGCCTGGTAGGCCTCGTACTCGAGGTACTGGACGGAGCGGCCGTAGTTGTGGTCCCGCACCGTTCCCAAGAACAGGACCACCGCGCCCGCATCGCGATGCCGCACGCGCTCGAGCAGCGCGTTGACCTCGATCGGTTCGGATGTTAGCGCCGAATACGAGCCGCCGCTGACAGGTGGAATCAGCACCAGCTCGTCCCGCTCGCGGAGCGGAGTACCGGCCTCGACATACTCGTCATTGATCGCGAAGGCAAACGGTTGGGGCAGAGTCTGCAGTCGCGGGAAGCGGCCGGCGAGATCCTGCCACACGCCGGCCGGCGTCGTCCCGTCCGGCACCTCGAGCACCAGCCGCGGACTGCCGATCGCCTCTCGATACGATGCGAATGCGCGAATGGAAATTTCCATCACACACGGAATCATACCAGAACGCCGATGCGAATCCGAAATCCGTACGACGTCCCCGGCACGTACCGCAAGGCGCAGCTGCATTGTCACACCACCGAATCCGATGGACGTCTCGCGCCGCGAGCGCTGCTCGGGATGTACCGGGAGGCCGGGTACAGTTTCGTCTGCATCACGGACCATCACCGGGTGACGCGCTGCGATGCGCTCGACGGCGCGGACTTCCTGGCGGTCCCCGGGGTCGAAGATGAGGTATCGTTCGGGCTGCCCGTGCTGGGCCCTCACATGGGACGGCTGTTTGTCGAGGCGCCCCTCCGCTCCGGCACCGCGCAGGAGCGGATCGATCGGACGCGGATGGCCGGAGGGCTGGTCTCGCTGTGTCATCCGTCGTGGCCCGGAAATCTGTGGACGGGCGTCTGGAAAGAGGCTGAGGTGCGCGCCCTGCACGGATACCACCTCATGGAGATCCGCAATCCGCATTCCCGTACCGAGGAGGACGTTCGCCGGTGGACGTCGGCGCTGCGCGCGCATGGATCGGTCGCGCCCATCTGGGGAGTCGCGGTGGATGACTGCCACAGCGCCAAACAGTTCAACCAGGGCTGGATCATAGTGAAGGTCACGGCGATCACGTCCGCAGCCTTCCGCTCCGCGCTGCTGGGCGGGGCATTTTACGCGACCACGGGGCCTGCCGCCGACTTCGGGATCGATGACGGCGCGATCGTCGTGCGATCGGGTCGGCCGGGCCGCCTCCGGTTTCTCGACGGGTCTGACGGCGTCCGCCTCGAGACGATCGGGGAGAGGGCCCGGTATGCCGTCAGCGGCAGCGAGGCCTTCGTCCGCGTCGAGCTCGCGACGGCCGACGGAACCCTGTGGTCCCAACCGTTCTGGATCGACCCGTAAGAGGGTTCGTGGCGCGGATCGCGGAACGCACTTGTGATGTGAAGATGAGAGGAGCGTGACGGAGATGCCGGTCTGGATCTGGATCCTGCTATTGGTCTTATTCCTGTGGCTGATCAGGCAGAGCGGGGTGGCCTAGACCACAAGTTGCCAATGAGGCTGGCGACGCTTCTGGTGATCGTCCTGTCCCTCACCGTGCCCGCGGCCGCGCAGGTCACGGTGAAGGGCGATCCCGCGGCCTGGCAAGAGGTGGTGGCGGCGTACCAGCGGCTCGGCACGCTGCGAAGTTACCGGATGAAGGTAACCGGCCCCGGGGTGCCCGGTCTCGGCATCAGCCTCGAAATCGTCAATCCCGATCGGACGCGGACGCTGGTCGATCTCGGCAACGGCGGGTACGAGACCATCGTCGTCGGCAAAGAGGCGCGCGGCCGCGTCGGCGACGGACCCTGGCAGTGCCAGGCCCCACCGGTGGGACTCGGCGCGGGACTGCCCGATCCCAAAGCCGCCAAGGGTGAGGTGACGATCGCGCGGCTGCGGCAGGTGACGATCGATGGCGCGAGGACGCAGAGCTATCAGTCCAGCTTCAGCACCGCGTCGACGGCGCAGCCGATCAGTCTGCGGTTGTATGTGCTGCAGAGCGGGGGCGTGCTGCGGCGCGTGGAGATCCTGGACAAGGCCGGAAAGATCACCATCAGCGTCGACTATTACGATTTCAATGCGCCGATCAAGATCGAACTACCGGAGTGTGCTGAGAACACGAAGGACACGCGCTAGCGCGGCCCCTGTCAGGTAGTGGGTCA
>DASXUC010000119.1:0-3049 GCA_036505015.1 bacterium
CCGACCACATCGGCCGCCCCCTCGACGTCGGACTTGTTGATGTGGCCGCCCACGCCGATGCTGTACTTGCCGTGCAGGCGCGCCTCGCCGCCGGAGGACGATCGCTGAAACAGAAACAGCCGGGGCCCGTGGCGGACGATCATGTACGGAATGATCTGCTTGTGGCTCGGGTCGTCCTCGATGTCCCCCCGGCGCCGGAACACAGCATGGGCGCGGACTCGAGCGAGGAATTGACCAGCCTCTTCAGTGGTGAAGCCCTGCACCGGCTCTGGCAGGAGCAGCGCGCGCGGCACCACCAGGATTTCTTCGTCGGACCCCATCGTGGCGCTATTCCGGAGCATACGGTCGATCCCCTTGGGAAGTACGGCCGTTGAGGGCCTCGAACCGGGCAATCTGCTCGCTCAGCCCCAAGACGGTGACCTCATCGCCGGCGCGCAGGACGGTTTCCGCACCTGGCGTGCGCACCTCGGTTCCATCCACCCGTCGCACGGCGACGACCCAGACGCCGGTCCGATCCCGGAGCCGGGCCCGGCCCAACGAGGTATCGGCAAGCGCGCCCTCGGCGATGGTCACGATTTTCGTCCTCAGCAGATGCTCCAGCCCCGCGGCCGGCAGGTCGCCGAATGGGGCGACACCGACCACCCCGCGCTGCTGTTCCATGTAGGCCTTGACGTCGCCGTGCGGAACTCCCAGCCGCTCGAGGCCGTGGCGCAGAAGCGTCTGCGCCGCCTCGAATTCGGGCTGGATCACTTCCGAGGCTCCCGCCTCGATCAACGCGTCGCGCTGGCTCAACTGCTCCGAACGCGCCAGGATCGGCAACGCCGGGTTCACGTCCCGCAGCCGGCGCACGGCGAGCCGCGTGCGTTCGAAGTCGGGAATGACCACGACTGCCAGACGCGCTCCGGCCGCGCCGGCCTGCCGCAGCACCGGCTCGCTGGCCGCGTCGCCGTACACGCACGGGAGGCCGCGCGCTCGAACCGCCTCGATGATCGAGAAGTCAAGATCGATCACCGTGTACGGGACGCCAAACGCCTCGAGCGCTTCACCCATCACGCTGCCCACGCGGCCGAATCCACACAACACAACGTGTCCTGCGGGGAGGTCTCCGCCACCGGCAGGGCGTGGGAGTGGCCCGTGCGGCTGGTCGATCAACCGGTGAGCCAGGGCCGACAGCACGGCGCTGACCAGTATGGACAGCAGCGCGGCAGTCAGGATCGCATGATACAGGCCGGGACCGATCACGCCGGCGCCGCGCGCCACCTGCGCCAGCACGAATGAGAATTCTCCGCTCTGCGCCAGGTGAACACTGACCAGCACGGCCGTCGGCCAGGGATAGCGGAACAGTCTGAGCACCGGCGCACGCAGCGCGAACTTCCCGACCACGATCACGCCCAGCATCAGCGCGGCCAGCGGGAGGTCGGCCCCGAGCTCCTGCGGGCGGATGAGCGTCCCCATCGACACGAAGAAGAGTGCACCGAACAGGTCGCGCATCGGCAGCACCCGCGACAGAATCTCGTGGGTGAACTCGGATTCGCTGATGATCAACCCGCCCAAGAACGCGCCGAGGGCCAGCGAAAGTCCCAGCCCACTGGACAGCGCCGCCGTGCCGATCCCGATCGCCATCGCGACCAGGATGAACAGCTCCGCGTTGCCGCTCCGCGCAACCCGGGCTAGGACCGTTGGTACGATCCGGTTCGCCAGATAGAAGAACGGAACGAGGACCACCAGTGCACGGGTGAGCGCGCCGGACAGCGCACCGAGACGCTCCGGCCCCCCGCCCGCGAGCAGCGGGAGAACGATGATCAGGACGACGACGAGCAGGTCTTCGGACAGCAGCGTCGCGACCGACAGCCGCGCGTGCGGTGTGTGCAGCTCGCCGCGTTCGAGGAACAGCTTGACGACGACCATGGTGCTGGCGACGGACACGGCGATCCCCGCCGCGGCGGCTTCTGACGCCGGGAGGCCCGCCACCACACCGGCGGCGGTCGCCAGCGCGACGACCAGCAGCATGGTCAGCGGCGCCCCCACCGTCGCCGGCGCGCCGAGACGGATCATCTCGTGCAGCGAGAACTCGATGCCGATGGAGAACATCAGCAGCACGACGCCGATCTGGGCCATCACCTCGAAGGTGCGGACGTCCTGGATCGCGGGGCCCGGTGTGAACGGGCTGATCAGCAGCCCGCCGATGACGTAGCCAATGAACAGGGGCTGGCGGAGGAGCCGGGCGAGCACGCCGCCGGCCAGGGCGGCCACCACGACCATTGCCAGATCACGAAAGAAGGGATTTTCAATCATGCGCGTTTCACACCGAGCCCGTAGAGCACGCGGAAGGTTACGTGAAACCCGTCGGCTTCCCGCTCGGCCCGGATGCGGTCGAAGGCCTGCCGCTGAAAGCGCGGCAACTCTGCCGGCGCCATCCGTTCGAGCGATGCCCTGGTGCCGTGGCCCCAGAGCGTGTCCCACCACTCCTGCTCGGTGGTATAGATGAATTCGGCCTCGTCGGCAACAACCCGCACAGCGGTGAATCCGGCGCTGCGCAGCGCCTGCTCCAGCCTTTCGGGGGTGCTGAGATCGTGCGAGCCTAAACGCACCGGCTCCACGTATTGCGCCAACAGTTCGTCATACCAGGATCCCCATCCGGAGTCGCCGCGCCACGTGCTGGCCGCGATCGTTCCCCCGGTCTTCAGCACCCGGTGAAACTCCACGAGAGCGTGGTCGAGGTGCGGGAAGTAGAAGAGACCGAATCCGCACAGCACGTGATCGAACGATCCGTCGTCATGGACGAGGCGTTCCGCATCCATCACCCGGACGAGGGCGTTGTCGATCCGGCGCGCGGCGATCTCCGCCGCCGTTTCTCGGACCATCTCATCCGCTAGGTCGATCCCCTCGACCCGGCCCGCCGCGCCGGCCCGCTCCGCCGCCGGAAACAACACGGCCCCTCTGCCGGTCGCAATGTCGAGCACCGTCGACCCCGATCCTACCCCGGCAAGTTCGACCAGGCGGCGACCGAAGTGCGCGCAGTATTGGGGGCCGCGTTGATCATACATGG